>JAFGEI010000040.1 GCA_016931695.1 Anaerolineae bacterium
GCAGGCGGCTTCGCCGCCTGCGAAACCCCCCTTTTCCCCCTTCCCCGTGCTTGGCAGAGCAATCTAATGAAATGTGCCATTGTCAAACTCGGTACTCATGAAAAAACCACGTCCTCCCGGCCCACCAGCTTGTCCTGAATCCGCCGGGTGACGATATCAAGGTGCCGGGGCTCGTGGACGAAATCCAGGTCGTCGGTGCGGATGGTCAGAACCGGGCAGAGGTCAAACGTCGCCAGCCACTCGTCGTAAAAGGCCTCCAGCAGCGAGAGGTAATCGCCCGTGATCCCGCTCTCCATGCCGCGCCCGCGGTTGCGGATGCGCTCGAGCAGCACATAGACCGGCGCGCGCAGGTACAGCAGCAGGTCGGGATGGGGCAGCCCGCGGGTGACCAGTTCAAAGGCCATACGATAGGACCGATAATCCCGCTCGCTCAAATTCCCCATGTGGTGCAGGGCGCGGGCAAAGATGTGGGCGTCCTCATAGATGCTGCGGTCAGCAATCGCGGATTCGGGACAGCCGGCGAGTTCGAGATGCTGCTGGGCGCGATGGCCGAGAAAAAAGACCTGCAGGTGAAACGACCAGCGGCGCATATCGGCGTAAAAGTCGGACAGATAGGGGTTGTCGGCAACCGACTCGAAGGCGGTGCGCCAGCCCAGGCGGGCGCCGATCCGCTCGGTGAGCGAGGTCTTGCCCGCGGCAATGTTGCCAGCGACGAGGACGAGATGCTTGGTCATCGATGCGCCTCGAATCGATCCAGCAGCGTGACGACGTGGCGCATATGGTCGAAGAAATCGTCGGTGCGGATGTTTTCATTGGGGGCGTGGACCCGCGAATCGGCGTAGCCGACCCCCGCGGTGGTAATGGGAATACCAAACTGCCCGCACAGCAGGTGCACCGGGCCGGTGCCGGCCATCAGCGGCAGGAGCGCCGGGGAGTGGCCATAGACCGCTTCGGCGGAGCGCACCACCTCCTGCACGAAAGGATGCGCCGGGTCGCCCATCGACGGCGCCTCCCCCTCCCACCAGGCAATTTCGACGTCCGCAAACCCTTCGCGGTCCAGGTGCGCGCGCAGTTGTTGGACGATCACCTCAACCTGCTGATCCGGCACCAGGCGGAAATCGACCTTGGCCATGGCCTCGCAGGGGAGCACCGTCTTGGAGCCGGGACCGCCATAGCCGGCGTGAAACCCGTCGACGTTGCAGGTCGGGCCAAAAACCAGGCGCGTTTTTAGCTCCTCCCCCGTCAGGCCGTCCAAAAAACGCTCGATCCCATACAGTTCGCGGCTCTGTTCCTCGGGGTAATCCCAATCCGCCACGAGCTGCCGCTGGGCAGGCGTCGGCGGCAGGACGTCGTCGTAGAAACCGGGGATCCGGACCAGGCCGTCCGGCCCCTTGAGGTTGTTCAGCGCCCACAGCAGCCGCCAGACCGGGCTCGCCACCGTCGCCGCCAGCGCCGAATGGAGGTCGCGGGCCGCCTCACGGGCGCCGAGTTCCAGGTAGAGGATGCCCTTGCAGCCGAGGGCGATTTCGCAGCGCTCGTGGGCGTTCTTGCCCCCCGCCTCCCAGATGCAGCCATAGGCGCGCTGCAGCACGTCTTTGCGGGCGGCGATAAACTGGTGCAGGTGGACGCTGCCCACCTCCTCCTCCCCCTCGACGGCCCACAGCAGGTTGACCGGCAAGCGCTTGCGGACACGCAGGTAGGATTCGATGGCGCAGAGGCGGGCGATCGTGGCTCCCTTGTTGTCCGCCGCGCCGCGGGCGTAGAACTTGCCGCCGCGGATGGTTGGCTCGAAGGGTGGGCTCTCCCACTCTGCCAACGGCTCGGGCGGTTGGACGTCATAGTGGTTGTAAAAGAGGAGCGTCTTTTCCGCCCCCGTCTCGATGGCCGCAAAGACGACCGGCGAGCCAGCGGTAGGAACCTGTTCCACCTGGAATCCCACGCCGACCAGCATTGCTTCCAGCATAGCAGCCATCTCGGCGATGCCCTGTCCCGTCGCGGCGATGCTGGGCTGGGACGCCGCCTGCGCCAGGCGGGCCAAGTAGGAACTGGCATGATCGTCGATATCGGCAAACAGTCCTTGCATATCCTTCCTCCCGGTGGGATTGTAGCACGATGTGGGGATCACGCCAAGTGAGGGAAAAAACGGGGGTGTTGCGGGCAGCAAAGCCGCCTGCAACACCCCCGTCTCTCTCTCCGGACGTTGATCTAGTCGGGAGCTCCCTGCGGCGTTGGCGTGGGCGGCTGCTGGATGTAATCGTCGCGCACCCCCTCCACCAGGCGCCGCACGCTGTAATTCGCCACCTGCACGTAATAATCCGCTTCGGAGGTAAAGAGGACATAGCTCTCGTCCTCCGCGTCCTGGGCGCCGACCCACAGCGTGATCTCGCCCGACGCCGTCTCTAGCGTCACCACCGCGCTTGGCGCATCCAGCCCGTACTCGGGCTGCTCTTCCTGGCCCAGGGGGCGGAGCATGTTGATCGTCGTGGCCTGCCGCACGGTGGCGGCGACTGCTTCCTCGTTCTGAGGCTCGTCCGCGCCCAGCCCCTCCAACACCCAGTTGCCGTCCGCTTCGTTGACAAAAACCAGGGTGCCGTTGGCGTTCTCGACCGTGATCCGGCTCACCTCCGGTTGGGAGACGCTCCAGTACAACGTATCGATCCACGAGGCAACCGTCGCCACAACGTCCCACGTGGAGAGGCTGTCGGTCACATAGGTCTCGTCCTCACCCCCCAAGCGAACGTGGGTTGCGCCATAGCTGGGGGAGGAGCCCATGTAAAAGGTGTACGATCCTTCCGCGGTCTCAAAGTCGACGCGGCGCACGAACTCGTCGTCCGCCACCTGCAGCCGCCGGTGGCTGCCCTCCGTTCGCGTCACCAGCCGGCCGCCGGTGAGGCCGGCGATGCCCTCCAGCAGCGGATCGATTTTGTCCACCAGGGCCGGATAGTTGCCGGCGTCGGGCAGAATCCACACTCCACCCTCCTTTTGCAGGGTGACGCTGTCGCCGTTGGCATTGGTGATGGTGACCGAGACAATCTGGTCGGCAGTCAACCCCGGGAAAAAGGCCTGGCTCCCCAGCGTCTCCACCTGCCGCGGCCAAAAGACCACGGCGGCGACGCCGATCTGAATGGCCAAAACAACCAGCAAGACATAGTGATGCCGTTTCATATCTCCCCCTGACTCGACAATCTCACATCGCCCCGTCCGCCACGTCCACCAACTCCATCGGCTGCACGCTCCTGCGGCGGACGTTCCACACGACGCCGATCACGACCAGCGCGACCAGGGCGGCGACGACGTTGACAATCTCCCAAAAGGACTGGGCGCCCTCACCCATCCGGACCAGGGACCGGGCCTGCGTCCCCCGCGCCCGGATGCTGAGCAGGTCCAGGTCTTCGGTCGACCAGGCGACGGCGTTCTGCATCAATTTCAGGCTGTTGATGTAGCGGTTCCCCATCAGGTTCGAAGAGATGTCAAAGACAATGTCGTCGACAAACTCGGAGCTGCCGATGACGACCAGGCGCGCGGTCTCGGGCGACACTTCGATCGTCGCCGGGAGGGGCGTGGTCGCCTCGCCGCCCTCCTCCCCCGTCTCGTCGGCCGGGGGGTCCTGGCCCTGGAAGGCGCTCGCAAAGACGCCCTGCACGGAAACCGCCAGGTCGTAGGACTGCTGCTCCTCGGCGACGAGAAACCCGGTCTCGGGGTAGCGGTCAAAATCGGGCTGGATGACCGTGCTGGCCTGCGTCCAGGATTCAGCGCTGGATCGAAGCAGCACGGTGACCTCGCGCTCGCTGTTCAGCTCCGCGTCGACGGTGATCGGTGAGGTCCAGTTCAGCGTGACGGCTTCCAGGTTGGAGACGATGGCGTTGCCCGAAGCCATGCCGTCCGAGCGGACGTCGACGAAGAAGGGATAGTCGAGGGCCTGGATCTCTTGCACTGCAAAGCCGCCGACATTGCGCGTGACCGGCACCGGGAAGGGTTCGTTTTGCACGTCCATCACCAGCGACTCACCGACATAGATGCCATAGCTGGCCAACATCTCGCGCACCCCGCCCAACAGGGGCGCCACGGTCAAGCCGCCGGTGAACTGGTCGACGGCGATGCCATAACTGCCGGCCGCCAGGACCACTGCGCCGCCGCGCATCAGGTATTGGTCGATGGCGAACCGCTCCCGGTCGCTCATCCCCTGCGGGGCAACGACCACCAGCACGTCGATCTCGGCCGGCACCTGCCCGCCGCTCAGATCGACGTCGCGCACCGTGTACTCCTGCCGCAGGGCCACCCGCAGCTCCTCCCAGCTCGAGATCGGCTGCTGGATTTGCCCAAACATGTCCACCGTCGGCTCCGCCGGCGGGGTCCACAAGCCGACGGTCTGCAAAAAGCCCGGCGCCTGGCGCTTCAAGGCCGATTCGATAGAGGTGCGCACCTCGGCCTCGCTGGGGTCGCCGCCGGGAATGATCAGCTCCGCCTGGTCGCCGACCTGCAGAATCATGTGCAGGTAATAGGATTCTTCGGAAAAGAGCGAGACCGGGAAGGGCGGCAGCCCGTAGGTGTCATAGATATCCTGACGCGTGACCGGGCTGTCCGGCGCGTCGGGGTCGATCACGCGGTAGGTGAACTTGCCGCCCGACCGGCTGGCGATATCATGGGCCACGGTCTCGATGGTGGTGAGGGCGCCGCTCATTTCCTCCGGCAGCGTGCCCATGGTGACATAGGTGGTCAGCACGGCGGGCTCTTCCAGCGCCGCCAGCACCATGTCCACGCTCTGGAAGCCATAGACCACCTTGCGGATCGAGCTGGTCAGGTCGTACTCCAGGTTGCGCAGGCGGACGTCGATGCTGTCGCGGCCCTGTTCGACCTCGATCAAATCCTGAAAACCGAGCACCACGTGCTGGTCGCCGTAGCGGATCAAGATATCGAAATAAGAGTTGATGAACGAGGTTTCGTAGCGCCCTTCCACCTGGAAGGGGATCGGCTCGATGCCATACGTCTGATTGGCCTCGGCCTCGAGCTCGGCATCGTCGGCCGGATCGACGACCTCGACCTCCACCATATTACCGGAGGCGATTTCGTATTCCTGTAGCATGTCGCGGATGTTGGGCACCAGCGGGGCCAACAGGGGATGGGTGCGCTCGCTGAAATAGCCGCGGATCAGCAGCGGCTCCTGCAGGTTGTTCAGCAGGTCGCGGGTAGTCTGGGAAAGGCTGTACTCCCGCTGCTCCGTCAGGTCGATGCGCAGCGTGCGCAGCGGAAAGAGCCACACGTTGACCACGATCAGGTTCAGCACGACCAGCAGGGCGGTGAGGGCCATCGCCAGGCGGTGGGGCTGGGTCCGCTTGCCGCTGCTCCAGCGCTTGGCGTCGAGCGAGACGACGTTGAGCGTCAAAAAGATGCCGCTCAGCGAGAGGTAATAGACCAGGTCGCGCAGATCGACCACGCCGCGCTGGATGCTCTCAAAGCGGCTGCCGGAGCCGATTGCGCGCAGCACCTCGCCCGCCGTGTCGCCGAAAAAGTCGGTCACGCTGCTGGAGCCGACCAGGTAGAACAAGCCGCAGATCAGCACCGTCGAGATCAGGGCGACGATCTGGTTATCGGTCAGCGAGGAGACAAAGAGGCCGATGGCCGTATAAGCCGCCGCCAGCAGCAGGGCCGCCAGGTAGCCGCCGAACACCGGCCCCCAGTCCAGGTTCCCCAGCAGCGAGACGGTGAGCGGCAGGAAAAAGGTCAGCGCCAGGGCGACCAGCACCAGCGTCAGCACGGCCATAAACTTGCCAATCACCAGGTGCAAGGGCCGGACGGGCAGCGTCAGCAGCACCTCCAGCGTACCGGAGCGTTGTTCCTCGCTCCACTGGCGCATGGTCAGCGCGGCGACGAGCAAGATCATCAGCACCGGCATCCAGCGAAAGAGCGGACGGACGTCGGCGATGCCGCGGGCGAAAAAGGTGTCGACCCAGAAAAAGACAAAGAGGGTGGTCAGCAAGAACGCGCCGACAAAGATGAGCGCCATCAGCGAGCCAAAGTAACCTTCCAATTCCTTGCGCGTGATTGCAATTGCCTGTTTCATATCCTTTCCTCTTCCCCTACGCGGCCGTCGCCAGCTTGTTAAAGACCGTTTCCAGCGTGCGCACGTCGCGCCGCAGCTCGCGCAGCGGCCAGGCCGACTCGCGGGCCAGGTCATAGATCGCCGGGCAGAGATCGCCGCCCTGGACATCCTGGCCCAGCACGCGGTAGGTAGGATAGCCGTCCGGGTTGGCCATCGCCTCGACGCCGCTGGCCCCTGCCAGGCGGGACAGGGCCACTTCCACCCCTTCCGGCGCCCGCTCCAGGACCAGGATCGCGTGGGGAGTGGCGGCGAGCTCGGAGAGATGGGCGTCGGCCCGGATCTGGCCGTTGATCAGGATCACGACCCGGTCACACAGCGCCTCGACCTCGGAAAGAATGTGGGTGGAAAAGAGAACGGTGCTGTGCTCCGCCAGGCGCCGGATCAGGCTGCGGATCTCGACGATCTGGGTCGGGTCCAGCCCCAGCGTCGGCTCGTCGAGGATCAGCAGTTTCGGCCGGTGCAGAATCGCCTGGGCCAACCCCACTCGCTGACGGTAGCCTTTGCTCAACTCGCCGATGGGGCGGGTCAGGTGCTGGTCCAGCCCGGTGGCGCGGATCGCCGCGGAAAGCCGGAGCGGCTGTTCCTGCTCCGGTACCTGGCGCAGGTCGGCGATCATGCGCAGGTAGGCCTGCACCGAGAGTTCGGGGTAGAGCGGAGCGCTCTCGGGCAGGTAGCCGATCTTGGCCTGCACCTCGCGGGTATGGGTGAGCACGTCGAGGCCGTCTACCTGGACGCTGCCCGCATCGGGCTGCAGGTAGCCGGTCAGGATTTTGATCGTCGTCGTCTTGCCGGCGCCGTTGGGGCCGAGCAGGCCGACGATCTGGCCGCGGGCGATGTCAAACGACACGTCCCGCAGGGCCTCGATGGGACCGTACGACTTGGATAGGCCGGTTGCACGAATCACGGGCTCCTCCTATAGCAGTTGACCATTTGGCGCTAATCAGTATTATCATGGCACATTTCAACATTGGATGCTCTACCGCAGTGGGAGAAGGGGAAAAGGGGGGGTTTCGCAGGCGGCGAAGCCGCCTGCGAAACCCCCCCTTTTCCCCCTTCCCCGTGCTTGGCAGGGCAATCTACTGAAATGTGCCATTGTCAAATTATATACGTTTCCTGACTGGTCGTCTAATCTTTTTCCCGCATCGCCGCTTCCAACAGCTCTTGGATTCGCGGCACCATCTGCGCCGGGTCGGGATGCAGACCCTCCAGCAGCAGCAAGTTGTCAAACGTCTGCTCGATGCCCGGGTCGATGAGCGGGTGGTCTGGCTGGTCGGCGATCCGCCGCGCCAGGTTTTGGATCAAGGGATGGTGCGGGTTCAGCTCCAGGATCAGCGGCGGGGTTTCGACCTCCTGTCCCATCAGCCGCTGGACGCGCTGCAGGTCCCGCTGGGCAGAGGGCGTCGTCGACACGAGGCGGCAAGGGCTGTCGACCAACAATTTCGACGCGCGCACCGCGCTCACCCGCTCCCCCAGCACCTGCTGGAAACGGGCGACGACCCGCTCGAACTCGGCCGGGGGCAGTTCTTGCTCTGCTGCGGCTGGCGATTCCGCCGCCTCTGGCAGCTCCAGCCCGGCGTCGTCGACGCTCTGGAACCGTTTGCCCTCGTATTCTTGCAGCGCCTGGATCATGAACCCGTCGAGCGGGTCGAGCAGGTAGAGCACTTCCAGGTCGCGGTTCTTGAACGCGTCGAGGTGCGGGCTGTGCGCCACCGCCGCCTGGTTGGGCCCCTGGAGGTAATAAATCGCCGCCTGGTCGTCCGCCATCCGCGCCACGTAATCGGCCAGCGAGGTCAAGTCCCCGTCCGTGCGGCTGGACGGAAAGCGCAGCAGCGGCAGCAGGTCTTTTTGTGCCAGGGGATCGGTCGTCAGGCCGTGCTTGACATAGGGGCCAAACTCGCGCCAAAAAGCCGCGTAATCGGCGGGGGATTCCTCGGCCAGCTCGTTCAGCCGCTTGATCAGCCGTCCGACCAGGGTCCGCTGGATCTGCCGCACCGCCCAACTGCTCTGCACCGTCTCCCGCGAGATATTGAGCGGCAGGTCCTCCGAGTCGACCACGCCCTGGACGAACTGCAGGTACTCGGGCAGCAAGTCGTGGCTCTCCTGGATGAGAATTTTCTTCGAGTAGAGCCTGAGGACCCCTTCCGTGCGCAGGCTGAGCACGCCCCGCTCGCGCCGGCGGGGGACGTAGAGCAGGGCGCGGATGTTGATCGGCGCATCGACGACAAAGTGGACGTGCAGCAGCGGTTCCTCGAGGTCGAGGGTCAACTGGCGGTAAAACTCGGCATATTCCTGCGCTTCCACGTCCTGGGGGGACTGGCGCCAGAGGGCGGCCTGTCGATTGATCACCCGGTCCTCGAGATAGATCGGGAAGGAGACATAATCCGAGTGCTTTTTGACGATGCGCTCCAGCCGCCACGCCGAAGCGAACTCGGCGGCGTCCTCCTTGAGCTGGACCGCGATCGTCGTGCCCCGATCCTCTTTCTCCGCCGGGGTGAGCGTAAACGAGTCGCCGCCGTCCGAGGCCCACCGCCAGGCCCCAGCGTCGGGCTGGTAAGAGCGGCTGGTGACCACGACCTGCTCGGCAACCATAAAGACCGAATAAAAGCCGACGCCGAATTGCCCGATAATGTCGTCGGGCCGGGTCCCTTCCTCCAGCCCCTTGAGAAAGGCCATCGCCCCGGAATGGGCGATGGTACCCAGGTTCTCGACCAGTTCGTCCCGCGTCATGCCGACGCCGCTGTCCGAGACAGTCAGCGTGCGCGCCTCGGCGTCGAAATCGAGCCGGATTGCCAGCTCGGCCTCGGCGTCGTGGACGTCGCGATTGGTGAGCATCTCGAACTGGATGCGGTGGAGGGCGTCGGAGGCGTTCGAGATCAGCTCGCGCAAAAAAATCTCGCGCTCGGTGTAAAGCGAGTTGGCCAGGATGTGCAGCAACTGCCGCACCTGGGCGCGGAATTCCAGGGACTCGGGCGGGGTCGTTTCTTGGCTCATTGCAGCTTTCTCCTCACTTCTGACGTGCAGCACGCGTCGATGGCTGCCCTCCCTCTCTGGCGCAGGAGAGCATCGGTCGGGCAGCTCAAACAGTCACGATTATAGCCAAGAATCATTAGAGCGCCATAGACGTTGTGTTAGAATTGTATTAGAGGCCAGTCTCCCGGTTTCGGGTTGGTTCAATAAAGGGAGGGACGGGAACTGTCCCCATCCCTCCCTCTCTGTCCCCAAGAGCGCATCCCGGGATGACCGATTGAGCCGTTACATTACGGCGATCGCTCGACCACTGGCAAATAGACCTGGTTGGGGTAGGTGGTGCCGCCGCAGGGGAAGGGGTGGTACTCGGGACTGGCGTATGGCGGATCGTCGTTGTCGCTGTAGCGACCGCCAAAGACCCACAATCCGGGCAGGCCGTCGTCGGGATCGGCCGTGCAGAGCGTGATAAAGGTCCCGGCGTGGTCACGGCGGGCGGTGGTCAGGTCGGGAAAGCTCTGGTCCCAGGTATTGGTGGCGATGTCGTACTCCATCGCTTCCGCCGTCTGGTTGGGCCAATCGCCGCCGCCGGCGATATAGATTTTGCCATCCCAAACCTCCTGTACCCCACCCAGCGTGTCCGCACCGGAGCCAAAGCCACGCCCCTCCGCGCTCGCCACCGGCAGCGAAGCCCGGCTTTGCCAGCCAGCGCCCAGGTTATTGACGTCGAGCGCCTCGACCACGGTGCTGGGCACCAGGTCCGGCGTGCCCGGATCGTACTGGTAGATGCCGCCCATAGCATAGATGACGTTGCCGTAAACGGCGGCCTGGATGTAGCCGCGGGCCTGGCCCAGGTTGGCGGTATTGATCTGCTGCCAGCGGCTGCCGGCAGCGCGGGCGGGATCGTACTCCCAGGTCTGGCTGCTAAAGTAAGGCGACGCGCTGCTCTGCCAGCCGCCGAAGCAATAGATCTTGTTCTGCACCGCGGCGCAGGCGCCGGGGATGGCCGTGGTCCCACTGACCGTCATCGGCCAGGGATCGGTGCTGACGTTCTCCACCGTTCCGCTGGAGGGCTGGTAGCGTTGGACCAGCGTGACATAGCTGGAGGTCTCGGCGTCATAGCCAGAGACGACATAGATCCAATCGTTAACGACGTTAGCGGTATAGTTGGAGACGTCCTCGATCATGTTGTGCCCGGTATCGGTCCAGGTGCCATTGACCGGGTCAAAGCGCCAGATGTCGGGGGATTCACTGGCCCCGGAGCGCCCGCCCAGGCAATAGACCTTTTGGTTGTAGGTAGAAGAGCCGCTGCCGTCGTCGAACCAGGTGCAGTCGTAGCGGGTCAGATCGAAGGGGTCCTCCGCGCCGGCCAACCAGCTATAATCGAGGTAAAAGTTTTGCTGGACGGTCGCGTTGGCGAGGACCGAGATGTCGGGCGCCGTCTTGGAAGCGTAGCCGCTGTTGGAAGCGGTGACGTCGTAGGTGCCAACGGGGATGGTGAGGGCATAGTGACCACTGGAGTCGGTAGGGGTGCTATAGCCGCCGGGCGAGGTGGTCAGCGTCGCCCCGACGATGGGAGACCCGCCGTGGAGGTCGTAGACGTACCCTTCGATGGTGCCGGTTTCGGGCGGCGTGACGTTGCAGTAGGATTGGCCGGCGGCATAGATATTGAGGTAGCCATAGCCGTAGGTATAGTTGCCCTCGCCGTCGGGCGGGGCGCCGCAGTTGCCGGCCGGCGCGGCGTCGGTGGTGCTTTGCAGCGCCTGGAAGGTGGTGTCGATCTGGCCGACGAGGGAGGAGTTACAAGCCCACAGCAGCGCCACTGCGCCCGCCGTGTGCGGGCTGGCCATCGAGGTGCCGCTGTAGCCGCAGCTCCAGCCGCTGCCGGGCACGGTCGAGCAGACGCTGACGCCGGGGGAGGAGATGTTGGGCTTGGTGTAGGGGTCGTGGCCAAAGTCGGAGGGGCCGCGGGAGGAAAAGGAGGCGATGTTGCGCGAAGAGTCGTGGGCGGCGGTGGCAAAGGACTCTTGATAGTCGCCGGGGGAGCCGAGGGTGCCGCAGCCGGAGCCGCTGTTGCCGGCGGAAAAGGCAGGAAAGATGCCAGCCGCCCGCCATGCCTGGACCTTGCCCTGGTACCAGGTGCTGCCACCGCCGCCGCCCCAGGAGTTGTTGACCACGTGGGGGCGGTTGGCCGGGTTGCCGGCGGGGGCCAGGAGCCAGTCGGCGCAGGCGTTGAGGGCATACTCGGAGCAGGAGCTGGTGCCGCAGCCCTTGCAGGCGATCCAGGTGGCGTTGGGCGCCATTCCCGCCTGCCAGGTGAGGGAGGGATCGTCGTCGGCAACCATGGTGCCCATGGTGTGCGTGCCGTGGCCGTTGTTGTCGCAGGCCGAGCCGCCGCACCAGTTTTCCGGGTCGGACCAGCAGGCAGCATTGGAGGGATCGCCGGGGCAGTGAAAGGACTGGTCCAGCGCCGGGTGATCCCACTGCACGCCGGTGTCGATGCCGGCGACAATAATGCCCTCACCCTGGCCATACGCCGTCCAGAACTGGTCGGCACCGGTGTCGGTGATGCCCCAGGCCAGGGCCTGCGGCTCGACCGTGGACGGCCCGGGGACGATGGGATCGAGCGCAAAAGTGCGCGGAGCGCGGATTGCGTCGACCTCAGGCAGCGCGGCCAGCTCGTTGGCCGCGGCCAGGTCGCCGGCCCAGACGTAGAGCTCGTTGCCGGCGATAAAGCTTTCATATTCCAGCCCCGCCTGCTCCAGGTAGGCGATGGCGCGGGTCTGGCTGCGCTCAGCGGTCTCGCGGAGGGTGTCGTAGACAAAATCGCCGCGCGCCGCCCAGTCCAGGTAGTAGGCCGGGGTCAGGTCCGCCTGCTCGACAAAACGAACGATAAAGTCGGCTGCGCCGTCGTCAAAAGCCTCCGCCAGCAGCGGCTCGATCTTGTCCCCGGCATCCGGCACCTGGGCCGTCGCCCAGTTGATCGCCAGGCCAGAGAACAAGAGCGCCAACAAAGAAACAACAGCAATCAGGTTGCGAATGGGATGGGAAACCATCATCTTATCTCCTTTCGTCTCATAATTCAGAATCTGTCAATACAGGAGCAGGATTTGCTGATTGATCAATCCCTCATCACCTCCTATCAAGCACCGGATACCGCCGGGCGTGATGGCCCGGCCCGCTCGCCCCTCACGGGCGCTTTTTCCCACGACTCCAGTGTAATCGAAAAATGGAGGGTGTCAAGAGAAGCAGGGGGCGGCTCCGCCCCATTCACTCGCCCATTCTGTCCCTTCATGTTACAATACCCGCTATGCACATCCGTTCCCTCAGCCTGGAAAATTTCCGCAACTATGTCCGGCTGGAGCAAGAACTGCCCGACCGGGCGGTGCTCTTGTGCGGATCGAACGCCCAGGGCAAGACGAGCCTGCTGGAAGCGGTTTACTACCTGGCTACCAGCGGCTCCCCTCTCTCCGCCAACGACCGCCAGTTAATCAACTGGACGGCAAAAAAGGAGGGGATGGCTCACATCCGCCTGCGGGCAGAGGTCGTGCAGCGCGAGCAGGTGCGCGAGATATCGATCGTCCTCCTCCTGGAGCCGGATACACAAGGACGACAGCGGCTCAAGAGGCGGGTGCTCATCGACCAGGCCCCCCGAAAGCGGCGCGACCTGGCGGGAGAACTCAACGTGGTCCTTTTTCTCCCCCAGGACGTCGAACTGGTCACGGGCTCTCCCGCCGGCCGGCGCCGCTACCTGGACGACACCTTGAGCCAGATCGATGCCAGGTACAGCGCCGCCCAGGGCACCTATACCAATGCGCTGCGGCAGCGAAACGCCCTGCTGCGCCACCTGGCGGAGCAGGGCGGCGACCCGGGCCAGCTGGAACCGCTGGACGGGCAGCTCGCCCGCAGCGGCGTGGCTATCTCCCTGGCGCGGCGGCGGCTGATCAACGCCCTCTCCCAGCACGCCCATCGCACCCACGGCGAGCTGAGCGGCGGCAAAGAGTGGCTGCAGATGGTCTACCAGCCAAATTTCGATCTGACCCGCCCGCCGGGCATCGTCTGCCAGACCAGCTTTCAAGAATCGCCCGGCCCGCCGCAGGGAATCAGCGACCAGGACCTGGTCGCCGCCTTCCGCCAGCAGCTCCGGGAACGGCGGCGGGAAGAGGTCGAACGGGGGATGACCCTCTCCGGCCCGCACCGCGACGAGATGCGCTTCATGATCGAGAAGATGGACCTGGGGGTGTATGGCTCCCGCGGGCAGCAGCGGACGGCGGTGCTGGCGCTCAAGATCGCCCAGCTAGCCTGGATGAAACAAGAGACGGGCACGTCGCCGGTGCTGCTGCTGGACGAAGTGCTGGCCGAGTTGGACCAGCACCGGCGCGAGTTCTTGTTGGCCCAGGTGGACCAGGTCGAGCAGGCCCTGCTCACCGCCACCGACCTGGAGATGTTCAGCCCCTCCTTCCGCCAGCGGGCGACGCTGTTGTGGGTAGAGAAAGGTTTGATTCAGCCATATGAAAGGTGAAACATGCAAGTCGAATTGATCGCCATCACCCGCTACCTGCGGGGAGAAGGAACGCCGGAGGAACTGTTGGAACACGCCGGGCGGGTCTGCTACCGCAGCGAGGGGCAGGGGGACCCGGGCCGCTTCCTCCGCGCCCGCGTCCGCGAGGGCCACGAGAGCATCGTCGAGCACGCCGCGGCGACGTTCGAGATCAGCGGCATTTCACGGGCATGCAGCCACCAATTGGTGCGACATCGTCTCGCCTCCTACTCCCAGGAAAGCCAGCGCTACGTCTCGATGGAGGAGCCGGAGTGGGCGCTTCCGACCGCCATCGGCGATGACCCGGACGCAATAGCGATCTGGGAGCAGTTTGCCGAACAGGTCAAAGAGACCTACCGCGCTTTTCGCGAGCTGGGCGTGCGCAAAGAGGACGCCCGCTTTGCCCTGCCCAACGCCGCCGCGACGCGCATCGTCGTCACCATGAATTTCCGCCAGCTGCGCCATTTCTTCCAGGTCCGCATCTCGCGCCACGCGCAGTGGGAGATCCGCCAGGTAGCAGCGGCGATGCTGGAAGCGGTCTATCCCCACGCTCCCGCCGTCTTTGGCGACCTGCGGGAAGGGTTTAGCGCTAACTTTCCTGAATTATTCGTGCTTGAATAGGGCGGGTTTCTTATCCGCCGGTCAGGTATGGAAACCTGCCCTACCCCACTGAGGGGGGGCAAAAGTCTGCCCTCGAAAGGGGGAATATCCATGTTGGCCATCAGAGATTCTCTACTCGCTACGCACCCCTCGGCTACGCCCGGGTCAGGCTGCTCAGAATGACCGGTTGGTCAATGTCAGTGATATGATGGACAAATTTCGCCAAGTCGCCGATGAATTCCGTACCGTCGTCGCTGGACGGGGCAATCTGCTCGACGCCCTCATCCCGCCCGTCCTCTTCCTGCTGCTGAACGCGCTGCTCGGCTTCCAATACGCCATGTGGGGCTCGTTGGGCCTGGCCCTGCTCCTGATGGCGCTGCGCCTGGCGCGGCGGCAGTCGCTGCTCTACGCCCTGAGCGGCGTCGGGGCCGTCGCCCTGGCCATCCTGCTGACCCTTTTATTGGACCGGGCCGAGGGCTATTTCTTGCCCAACATCATCACCGGCGGGCTGATCGCGCTGGCCTGCCTGGTCAGCATCCTGGTGCGGCGCCCCCTTGTCGCCTGGTCGAGCGTCGTCGCCCGTCGCTGGCCGCTGGCGTGGTACTGGCACCCCCGCGTCCGCCCCGCCTACAGCGAGGTGACCGGGCTGTGGGTCGCCTATTTCTCGGCCCGACTGCTGCTCCAGGCGATCCTCTTCCAACGAGGGGCAACCGGCTCCCTGGCAGTGGTCCAGTTCGTCATGGGCTGGCCGGCGACAGTGCTGCTACTGGTCATCAGCTACCTCTACGGCACCTGGCGGCTGCGCACCCTGGGCGGCCCCAGCGTCGAAGAGTTCAAGGCGGGCGCCGAACCGCCGTGGCATGGGCAGCAGAAAGGATTCTGAGCGATGAAAAAGAGACTGGGGATCGCTCCCATCATCTCCCTGCTGATGCTGGCCGGGTTGGCGTGCGACCTCACCCCCCCCTTACCGGACGGTCTCCAGCCTCAGCCTGGATGGACCACCTACAGCAACGCCAACGACGTCAGCGACGTCACCTTTGACCGGAACGGAGGCCTTTGGGTAGCCAGCAGCGGCGGCGTGGTGTACTGGAACCTGGCGGACGGCACCTGCACCAAGTACACCACCGCCGACGGCCTGATCGACAACCGGGTCTATGCCGTCGCGATCACCCCCGACGGCGCGCTCTGGTTCGGCACCGCCTCCGGCCTTTCCCGCTTCGACGGCGAGACCTGGACCTCCTACACCGAGGCGGACGGGCTCCACAACAACCGGGTGCGCGACATTGCCATCGCCCCCGATGGCAGCCTCTGGTTTGGCGGCTATGGGGTCTCCCACCTCGGCGACGAGGGATGGTCGACCTACAGCGAGGCGGACGGGCTGGTGGAGAACGGCGTCCTCGCCCTCGACGTGGCGCCTGACGGCGCGGTGTGGGTCGGCACCCTCGACGGTATCTCCCGCTTCGACGGCCAGCATTGGACCACCTACACCGAGCAGGACGGCCTGGCCGACGATTGGGTCTATGAGATCAGCGTGGGAGCAGACGGGAGCGTCTGGTTCGGCACCCAGGAAGGCGCATCCCACTTTGACGGGCGGCAGTGGACCACGTACACCGAAGAGAACGGCCTGGTGAACCACTATGTTCACGCCATCGTCGCCGCCCCCGATGGGACGACATGGTTCGGCACCTGGGGCGGCGTTTCACAGCAGGACCCCCGGGGGGCTATCTCCCATCGGGAAGAACGGGGCTGGCGGACCTACACCACCCATCACGGACTGGTCCACCGCTACGTCCAGGCCCTGGCCCTGGGGCCCAAGGGCGTCCTGGCTGCCGGCACCTGGGCGGGGGTCTCGCTCTTTGACGGCCGGCGGTGGACGACCCTCGTCACCGACGATGGCTTGGCCGACAACACTGTCCAGGCCGTCGCCGTGGCCACCGACGGCGCGGTCTGGTTCGGCACCCAGCGCGGCGCCAGCCGCTTCGACCCGCCAACCTGGACCACCTACACCCGTGACGACGGCCTGCCCAGCAACGACGTCCAGGCCCTTGCCGCCGCGCCCGACGGCACGATGTGGGCCGGAACTGCCGTCGGCGCGGCTCATTTTGACGGACATCGCTGGACGACCTACACCACAGAGGATGGCCTGGCCAGCAACCGGGTCCGATCCATCGCCGTCGGCCCGGACGGATCGGCCTGGCTCTCCGGCGGGGAAGGCGTCTCCCGCTTCGACGGCGAGCGCTGGTACGCCTACCGCAACGAGAACGACCTGTTGATCGACAGCCCAACCAACTGCATCGCCGTGGCCCCGGACGGCACGGTCTGGGTGGGCACCAACGGCGACGGCATCCTGCGGCTGGACAGCAGCGGGTGGAGCGGTTACGCCGGGCAGGAGGACGGCCTTCCCAGCGACAATGTCACTGCCCTCACCCTGGCAGCGGATGGAACGGTGTGGGCGGGTACGACCCGCGGCCTGGCCCACTTTGTCGACCCGGTCTGGACCTCCTATGGCTCCCCCCCCGAGATGCCCAACGGCCGGGTCCAGTCCATCGCCATCACTCGCAACGGCCACATGTGGGTCGGCAGCAACGATGGGCTGGTCTATTTCGACGGCCAGGCCTGGATCACCTACACGGCTGCCGACGGCCTGGCGAGCCAGCGCGTCCTGGCCCTCACCATTGCCCCTGACGGCGAACTGTGGGCGGGGTTTGAGGGAGGTGGGGTCTCGCGGCGGCAAGAATAGGAATAAAAGGTGCCAGGCATTTCCCCCGCGATGGGAGGGAATTCCCGCAATGGGCGGGAGTTTAACTCCCGCCCATCCGTAGCCCGGTGCTTCAGCACCGGGCGAGAGAGCGCAAAACAACACTTCACAGGGAGACTATAAAATCCTTAACGTAACTGCTCAGCCGGTCGCCCCTGGACGCCCTCCCGAGCCCGGAAAGGGGAAGGATGGGGGTATCACGGGCGGCAAAGCCGCCCGTGATACCCCCCCTTTTCCCCCTTCCCCGTGCTTGGCAGGGCAATCTACTGAAATGTGCCATTGTCGAGTTAACAACACTTAATGGTTCTCTCACTAAATGGCAGAAGAATCCCAGAAAGCCGTAGTTCGCTAAACGTTGACGAACAGTGCCGTCATGCCCACGAATCCCCGCGCCTGTCCCCGCGGATCCCCGCTTCCGCGGGGACAGGTGCGGGCATCCAGGGCGGCTTGTGGATTCCCGCTTGCGCGGGAATGACGGCCCTTGCGTGATATTGCCCCCTGAGAACAGAGTCTCAGTAAATCCAAATTTGTCGCCCTGAGCGCCGCCCAGAGGGCGGAGCGAAGGGTCTCGTTCCTTGCAGAACGAGATTCCGCTTCTCCGGAACGGGATTCTTCGCTCGCTACGCTCCC
>JAFGEI010000218.1 GCA_016931695.1 Anaerolineae bacterium
ACCGGGGAGGGCAAGGGCGAGCTCCCGGCTGGGACGACGCGGCTTCTGCTTGTCCCCACCCTGGAGGGGGTCCTGCAACCCAGTCCCCGGCAGTTGGAGGTGCCGGGGACGTTGGCCGAGGCCGTGCGCGACTACCTGGACGAGCGCCGCCTCCTGGGCACGGCGCTGCAGATCGCCGCACCGCCCTATGTCTGGGTGTCAGTCCAGGTGCGTATCAAGGTGCGCGAACGCCTGGATGCCCATGTCGTCCGGGCTCGCGTCGAGGAGGCCATCTACCGCTTCCTGCATCCCCTGCGGGGGGGGCGCGACGGAACCGGATGGCCCTTTGGCCGACCGCTGTACATCGCCGATATCTACGCCGTGGTCCACGATATTCCCGGCGTCGAGTTCATCTCCGAGGCCAAGATCTTTCCGATCGAGGCCCGCACGGGCAAGATTGGCGAGCCCGCTTCCTTTATCCCGGTGCCTGAAGGAGGGCTCGTCGCCTCCTATCGCCACCTGGTCGTAGCGGAGGACTGACCACAGCCCCCTGGTTGATTGGAGTAGCGATGGACGAGACAAAGCCTTTGCCACCAACAGAAGAGCCCGCCGGGGAGGAAACCAGGCCTTCGGTTCCGCCCGCCCCCAGTCGCGTGCCGCCGCCCAAGCCCGCCGGGGAAGCGGCGGGGCCTCCTGCCCCGCCCGCAGGCAGTCGCGTGCCGCCGGACGAGCCCCCTGGGGAAGCAGCGGGGCCTCCCACCCGGCCTGCCCCCAGCCGGCTGCGCCAATACCTGCCGGCCATCTATCAGGAGAGCGACTTTGTGGGGCGCTTCCTGCACATCTTTGAGGACCAGCTGGTCCCGGTCGAGGACATCCTGGGCCAGATCGCCTACTACTTTGACCCGCGCATGACCCCAACCGCATTCCTGCCCTGGCTGGCATCGTGGATCGACCTGGCCCTGGATGAGAACTGGCCCGAGGAGCGCCGCCGCGAATTGATCCACCGCGGCACCGACCTGTACCGTTGGCGGGGCACACGGCGCGGCCTGTTGACCTACCTGCGCATCTATGCCGGGGTCGAGCCGCAGATCGAGGAGCACCTGGCGGCGGACGACGGCGGCCCTTTTCATTTCACCGTCGTCCTGCGGGTTAGTGATCCCACGGCGGTCGACGAATCCCGGGTCCGGTCGATCATCGAGGCTGAAAAACCGGCCCACACGACCTATGCCCTGCGTATTGCCAAAAGGTAGCCATCCCTGGTATAATGGGGTGCAGCAGCTGTTCAGATAGGGGTCTTTTGTAGAGACTGTTTGGAGTGTACTCGATGTCTGCTCTCATCCGGGCCGCGCTGTCGGCCGAATCGGTAAAACTCAACCCCGGGGAGACCGCCGAACTCACCCTGGTTGTCCAGAACCACAGCGAGATCGTCAATCGCTACAAGATTACCGTTGCCGGCATCGACCCGGCTTGGGTGAGCCTTTCCCGCGGCGAGCTCTCCCTCTTTCCCCAGGACGAGGACGCCGTGCGGCTCCTCCTGACGCTGCCGGAGAGCAGCGCGGCCCGCGCCGGCGTGTACGAGGTGAGCATTCAGGTGGCTTCGGCGGAGAACGCGGTCGAGCGCACCACTGTGCAGCTGCAGCTGGAAATCGCCGCCGCGGTCGTCTTCGAGGCCGCCATCCGGCCGCAGGTGCAGAGCGGTCTCACCGAGGGCGTCTTTACCTTGCAGTTGAGCAACCAGGGCAATGATGACCTGACCGTGCAGCTTTCGGCCAGTGACCCCGAGGAGGGCTGCCTGTACACCTTTCAGCCGCCACAGGTCCGGCTGCCGGCCGGCCAGGAGCGCCTGGCGCAGTTGACCGTGCGCCCCAAGGTGGCCCATCCTCCGGACACCAAGACCTTTGCCTTTACCGTGACGGCGCGGCCGGCCGAGATGCCCAAGCTGGCCCGCCAGGTGCAGGGGCAGTGGCAGCAGTTGGTTCCGGAGCGCCGGCGCATCTGGCCCATCCTCCTGGCCGCGCTGCTCGGGTTGGTCGCCGTGGCCGCCGTCCTGATCATGCTCCTCAAACCCGGTTTCCTGGGTTTCCCGGGCCAGGGCGCACCCACTTCGGAGGTCGCCGTCCTCACCAGCCCGACCGCCGTGCCGACGGGCAAGCCCACCACGCCGGCCCCGTCAACGGCGGCGCCTCCTCCCTCGGCCACGCCGCCGCCATCCCATACGCCCCTGGCAACGCGCACCCCGACCATCGGCATCGTCGCCCCGACCCTGCTTATCGTCCATCCCATTCTCACCTTGCCCCCTGTCTACAGGCCGACGGCCAACGTGGCCTACAACCTGCTGCCGCTGGCCGAAGACGCGCGCTGGATCAACGACCAGAATAGCGAGCTGACCTTTGGGGTGGAGGATAATGCCGCCGGCTTTGCCTCGTACCGCAACGATGCGACGCTGGAGGACGGCGAGAGGTACAGCCAGGTCCTGGTCACCCATCCGCGCTGGGTGGACAATGGCGCCATCCAGGGGGACTTTTCCACGCTGCCCTACATCGTCGGTACGCATGACGAGTTCTATGTCCTCGTGGGCTTGATCTCGGGCGCCGGCAGCTCCGACGGCGTGCGTTTCAGGGTCTTGATCCAGCCGCAGGGCGGACGCAGCGAGACGATTGTCAACATCGTCGAAACGTACGATGGCCGCTTGACCAGCACACGCGTTTCGCTGGAGGAGTGGGCCGGCCAGACGGTCACGTTCCTGCTGCAGGTCTTGGCCAATGGGAACTCGACCCAAGACTGGGCCACCTGGGCCGCTATCCGGGTGGAACGATAGGAGAGGAGGGGCGATGTCTGCCTTGATTCACGTGCTTACCTCCACCGCAGCGCTGCAGATTCGCCCGGGCGAGGAGGGCGAGGTGACCCTGACCGTGCGCAACATGCGCGAGGTCGTGGACCGCTACGCCATCGCGGTGGAGGAGCTGGATCCCTCCTGGGTGACCCTTTCCCGCA
>JAFGEI010000219.1 GCA_016931695.1 Anaerolineae bacterium
CAAAACGAGATTCTTTGTCGCTCTGACCGCTTCGCGGTCTCTGGCTCCTCAGAATGACAATTTGTCAAAATCGCCTTGAAAAGGTACTAGTCGCAGTTAATCAGCCAGATATCTTCCTGAACCTCGCTGAGATACTCGGCGCCATTGGCCGTCACCAGCACGTCTTCCTCGCAGCCCAGATAGCCGTATCCATCCACGTAAAGTCCCAACTCGATCGCAAAAACATTTCCTTCCTCGATGACGCCTTCGATGCTATTGCCGTACCGCTCCCACTTGGGCCCCAGCACCGTGGAGCCATCGTGGGCATTGCGGCCAATGTGGTGGCCAAAAGCGTGCATATACTCAGGGTAGCCGGCATCGACGATGGTCTGTCGTGCGACGGCATCCACTTCCCACCCGCGCGCGCCAGGCTTGAGTGCTGCCCGGCCCGCCTCCAGCGCCGCACGGGCGACCGCCCACCCTTTTTGCACCTCTTCAGGCGGCTCTTTCTCGCCGGGAAGACAAAAGTACATCGTCCGCTGCAGGTCCGCCACGAATCCCTCGCGCTCCACGCCAAAGTCGATCTGCAGCAATGCGCCGAGTTGGGTGACAAAATCGCCGGGTATGCGATGTCCAAAAGTCCCATCGGGGCCAGCGACGACCAGCGGGCAGAGGCTCTCCTCCCAGGCAACCCCCAATCCGCGCTCGTCAACGGTCCGGTGGACGAACTGGGCGATCTCGCGCTCGACCATGCCCGGCTTGACCAGCGCCTCGACCTCGCGCAGGATTCCCTCCGTCGCGCCAATGGCCGCCCGGATGCGGTTGACCTCGGCGTGGGTTTTGCGGCCCCGCAGTGCAGCGATGACATCCTCGGCCGAGACAAAGCGCGTCGCATACTCGGTGCCGCCCAGGATGTTGGCCAAGAGACGAAACATCCCATGCGTCAAGCCGTCCGCGGAGGGATCGTTCTGGGAATAGTTCAAGGCGATGCTGCGGGGGTTGAGACGGTTGATTTGCTCCAACAGCGGCTCGCGGATCGACTGGTCGTACCCAATCACCTGCTGATAGCCATTGATGTTGCGCACATTTTCGGCGTCGTAGCGGCCGACAATGGCGATTCGCTCACCGCTCTTGCTCACGAGCAAGGCCGACTGCCACGTCACGTCGAAACCGAGCAGCAAAAAGATACAGGGGTCCCTCACCTGCGCCGTCTCGCGGGCAAAGGTGATCCAGAGGTCAACGTCCTTTTCCTGCAGCACATCTACGGCCTGATCCAGCTTTTCGCGCACAATTGCCAAGGGTTCAATCTCGGGACTCACAATGCACCTCCCTTCTTTCGCACATCGATAGCCAGGCTACATCCCACATATTATAGCACCAAATTCTGCGCCGCAAAAGTCCCCGTTACTCACCCACGATGTGCTGATAGATGTGTTCCAACTCCTCGTCGGAATAGTAATAGATCACCAGGCGGCCCCCCTTCCTACCCCGCGCCAGGCGGACCCGCGTTCCCAACACCTCTCGCAGCCGGTTCTCGAGCGCCTGGCTCTCGGCAGACGGGGGGACACTGGCGCGACTGGGCCTGGCGCCCAGCATCCGTTTTGCCAGCGCCTCTGTCTGGCGCACGTTCAGGCCGTGCCGCAGCACGGTGCGCAGCGCGGCGGACTGGGCCGCAGGATCTTCCAGGACGAGTAGGGCGCGGGCGTGTCCCTCCGAAATTTTGGCCGCCAGGAGCGCCTCTTTGACCGCGTCCGTCGCTTTCAGCAGCCGCAGCGTGTTGGCAACCGCCGAGCGGCTCTTGCCGACGCGGCGGGAGACCTGCTCCTGGGTCAGGCCAAACTCCTCGAGCAGCTGCTGATAGGCCACAGCCTCCTCCAGCGGGTTCAGGTCCTGGCGCTGGATGTTTTCCACCAGCGCCAGCTCGAGCATCTGCTGCGGGGCGACGTCCTTGACCACCACGGGCACAGCATCCAGCCCGGCCAGGCGGGCGGCACGCCAGCGGCGCTCGCCGGTGACGAGCACATAGTCGCCGCCCTCGCGGGTGACGACGAGCGGTTGGATGACGCCGTGGGCCTCAATCGAGGCCGCCAGTTCGACCAGGTCCTGGTCGCGGATGCTGGATCGCGGCTGGCGGGGATTGGGGCGAATAGCAGTCAAGGCTACCTGGAGAACGCCGCCGGCCTCCCCTTCCTCGCCTACGGGGATTAGCGCATCCAACCCTTTTCCCAAACCACTCCTACGAGGCGGCATAGTTTTCTTACCCTCTACTCTCTGCGGCCAGCTGCCGGGCCAGCAAATCCCGGTCCTGGGTCAAGAGCTCCTGCGCCAGGGCCTCGTAAGCCAGGGCACCCGGGGAGCGATGGGCATAGCTGAGAATCGGCTCCCCGTAACTCGGGGCCTCGCCCAAACGGACATTGCGCGGGATAACGGTGCGAAACAGGCGCTGGCCAAAGTGCTTTTGCACTTGGTCGATCACCTGCCGGGCCAGGTTGGTCCGCGAATCGTACATGGTCATCAACAGCCCGCGGACACACAGGGTGGGGTTCAGCGCCCGCCGCACCAGCTCGATCGTGCGAATCAACTGGGAAAGCCCCTCCAGGGCCAGGTACTCGCACTGCACAGGAATGATGACGCCATTCCTGGCCGCAGTCAGGCCGTTGATGGTCAGCAAGCCCAGGCTCGGCGGGCAATCGATCAAGACGTACTCGTAGGGAGCCTCAAGTTGTTCCAAGGCCCACTGCAGGCGCTGCTCGCGGGCCAACATGCTGACCAGTTCAACCGTCGCCCCAGCCAACTGCGCCGAACTGGGTGCCAGGTCCAGGCGCGGGCGCCGGGTCGGAACAACCACCTGTTCCAGGGGCACGTTGCGCACCAAAAGGTCGTAAACCGTCCGCTGCAGCGTGCTGCGCTCAATTCCCAGGCTGGCGGTGGCATTCGCCTGGGGATCGATGTCGACCAACAAGACCCGCAATCGCCAGTGGGCCAGATAGGCAGCCAGGTTGACAGCGGTTGTCGTTTTCCCCACCCCACCCTTTTGATTGGCAAAGGCATAAACGATCGGCATACCGCATTCTCAAGAACAGCGCGCAACTTCAGCCGCAGTTGGTACTCCCGCCAGCCCCCGGCGGGACACAGAAGCTGCCGCCAGGCAGTTTGCCCAGCGCGCTGCCGCGCCCGGCCCATCCCCGCGCCACAAGCGAACAAAGAACACCGCGGCAAAAACGTCGCCGGCCCCGGTCGAATCGACCTCTGTGGCCGGGAAAGCGTCAAACTGCCGTGCCTCGCCAGCGACAAAGAGCGTGCAGCCGGCCGCTCCGCGGGTAAGCGCCAACACCCGGGCCTGGCTCGCCCAGGCAGCAACGAGAGCGCCGTCGCCGGCTGCATCCTCGTCGCTCAACACCACGGCATCCGCCCGCCGTAACAGCGGGCCGGCATCCTCCCACGGCGCCGGACCGACATGGCCCTGTGCGTCCCACTGCCGCAGCCACCCTTGAGGCGTCAGGCCAACGAAGGCGGCAGGGAAATGGGCCGCCCAGGCCGGATCACACTCGCCGGCGACAGGGCCCAGGTGCAGCAGGTGGGCTGTTCGCCACTCGCGGGGCAAGATGTCCGGCCCCAGGGGGGCGGCGACTGCGCGCAGCACCTGGCGCCGTCCCTCGGGTGTATGCTGGTTGTGAAAGGTGGTCGTGATGGGAGATGGCGCCCGCACGACCTGAACGCCGGGTAAAGCAGCGGCCAGGTCCAAATCCGGCGCAGCGCGGGTCACGACCCCCACGCGGCAGCCCAGCGCCTGGGCAGTAAGGGCAGCGTACGCCGCCGTCCCGCCGACCGCCAGGCCTGCCTCTGGCTTCCAATCCCACGTCACGTGGCCGACGGCCAGGTAATCGAGCGTGGTCTCGTCAGCGGGCCGCATCACGCCTTGGGATTGTCAGCCCTCTTTCCTCACTTCAGGGATGATCACAACCCGCCGCCGATGACCGGCGCCTTCGCTTTCCGTTCGCACATCGGCGCGTGCCCGCAAGGCAATGTGAACGATACGCCGCTCATAAGCGGGCATCGGCTCCAAGACCACCTGGCGGCCGCTCTTGACCGCCTGCTCGGCCATCCGCTCTGCCAGACGGCGCAAGTCGAGCTCTTTCTGCTGTTTGTAGCCCTCCACGTCAACGATCAGGTTCACCCGAGCAGCCATCCGGCGGTTGACGATCATGCGCACAATGCGCTGCAAACTGACCAGGGTCTCGCCCTTGCGCCCGATCAGGCTGTCCGCGCCCGCACCATAGATGTCCAACACGAGCGTGCCCTCTTTCTCTCCAGCGACCGCTTCCGTCTGGTGGGTGCGAATTTGGACCTCGAATCCCATCCGCGCCAACAGGTCCGCCAACACCGAACGGGCCAGCTGAACCCGATCCAACACCTCTGGGGACGGCGGCGGCTCGACGACCTCTTCCACTCGATCATCGACAGCAGCCTCCGGTTCCGCGATTGCAGGGTCGGGAGAAACGGGGATTTCTGCCGGTGACAGGGGCAGAGGGGTCAGGCGAACCTGAGCGGGCCGTCCGCCAAAGCCGAGGATCCCCCGCCCGCCCTCGTCAACGACGACGATCTCGACCTGATCGCGCGCCAAGCCGAGCGCCGCCAGCCCCTCGTCAATTGCTCCCTCCACGCTTTCGGCGGAGAATACTTTTCCTTCTTCCGTCATGACTTTGACTCCTTCCCATTACGCTGTCGAATGAGTAAAAACTGGACCATGGTCACCAGGTTGGAGATAATGAAATAGATCGAGAGGCCCGAGGCATACGACACAGAGATCAACCCAAACATCAAGGGCATGGTAACCTGCATTTGTTTCGTCATTGCCGCAGTACGATCATCGGCAGCGGGGGTTGCCGGAGTGAGGATCTTTTGGGAAAGCCAGGAGGTCACCACCACCAAGATCGGCAGAACGTAATAGGGATCTGGCTGGCCCAGGTCCAACCAGAGAAATGTGCTCTGCAGTGGGATCAGCTCTGTCAGGCCAGGGATAAAGGCATAGATGTTTTGCGAGAGCCGCAACAGATCGAGCGGGCTGTTAGCCAAGACGCGGATGATCCCCTGGTAGAGGCCGATCATCACCGGCAACTGGATGAAAAGCGGCAGGCAGCCGCCCACAGGGTTTATGCCAGCTTCCTGGTACAGCTTCATCTGCTCCTGGGCCAGCTTTTCCCGATCTTTGCCGTGCTTTTTCTGCAGCTTTTGCAGTTCCGGCTGCAACTTTTGCATCCGCTGAGAAGCCTGCTGCTGCCGCAGCGTCAAGGGAAGAATGGCCAGGCGCACCAGGATCGTCAGGGCGGCCACCGCAAGTATTGTTTGCTGCCCCAAGAGGTTGTAAAAAACCAGCAGCAAGTTGACCATCGGGTTGATGACCAATAGCTCCCACACGCAACACCCCCTACTCTTCTGCCTCAGGATAAACCCAGGCGAGGCGGCCGTTCTCGACAAAAAAGGCCTGGACATGCTCGTCGGCCAGGATGCGGGAGATATAGACCATATTGCCCGCGGCCGCTATCGATCCCAACTGCCCCTCCCCTTCCCGGCTCCACAGGACAAAGCCGTCGGAGACGTCCAGCCCGTACAACGTACCCTCGTCCCCCCCCACCAGGAGCAAAGTGCCATCCGCGCTGAGGACGGGGCCAAGGCGAACAACTTCTCCGGTCGCAGTGTGCCAGCGTTCCTGGAACGTCTCGGCGTTCAGTGCGTAAACGGTGCCGTTCACGTCTGCAGCATAAATCGTACTGCCATCCGTAGCTGCTTCGCCCCAGAACCAATTCCCGCCCTGGAAGCGCCGCCGCTCTTCTCCTGTCGTCAGGTCAAGCTCATAGAGATAATTGTCAAAAGCGCCGAAATAGATGGCGTCCCCCAACACGAGCGGCTTGGCGGCGATGGCACCGCCGGCGGTAAACCGCCACTGCTCGCCGCCGGTCGCCAGGTCCAGGGCATAGAGACAGTGATCGAGAGAAGCGATATAAACCGTATCCGACAAGACCAGCGGCGCAGCCCAAACCCGCCCACCGGTGGAGAATTCCCAAACCTGGCGGCCCGTTTCGGCGTCGAAGGCATAGACGTTGCCATCACCGTTGCCGATCACAAACATGCCATTTGCTGCCGCTCCAGGGGCGACAAACTCGCCGGGGCGCTCAACCGACTCGCCCCACACGAGATACCCCCCGTCGGCGTCGAGCGTGCGTAGCACGCCGACCGGCGGCCTGGCAAAAATCCCCGTACTCTTACGTTCGTAGGAGGTTACAAAGAGCACCCGGTCGACCAGGACAATTGTATAGAATGGCCCATAAGACCCGGCACTCGAATCGCGGGGGAAGCGCCACGACTCGGCACCGGTCTCGGCGTCAAAGGCCCAGACCTGGTCGAGGTCGGCGAGGTAGAGCACGCCATCGTCAACGACCAGGCCGGTCCAATTCGTCGGGCGCACACTCCCCCCGCAGCCGCTGAGAACAGCGGCGACGACAAGAAAAAGCAAAAGCAGAACAAGCGGGATTCGTTTCACGCTGTCGATTTCTCCTTGTGACTCAAATCAGGGACCGGATCGTACCCGCCAGGGTTGAGGGGATGACAGCGGGCAATCCGCTTCAGCGCCAGCCAGCCGCCGGACAACACCCCGTAGCGCACAATCGCCTCATATCCATACTCAGAGCAAGACGGGTAAAAGCGGCAGGTTGGAGGCAGAACGCGAGAAAAAGTCATCTGCCAAAGCCGAATTGTAGCCAGCAACAATTTTTTCAAGCTTTTTACTCCAACAGCGCAGCCTGGCGGGCCAGAAGGGCAAGCGCCTCCCGTACCTGGGGCTCTTTTGCGCGCAGAATCATCGGCCGGGCGATCAACACCAGATCCCATCCAGAGGCGATGCGGGGATAGAGATGGCGTGCGGACTCGCGAAGAAGGCGTCTGGCCCGATTCCGTGCTACGGCATTGCCGATCTTGCGGCTGGCGACAACCCCGATTCGCGTGCAGTCAAAGCCACTGGGCCGGACGACCAACACCAGTAAGGGATGAGACAAGGAGCAGCCTTCCTGTCGCACCCGCTCAAAGTCAGCCGGTCGCCGCAGGCGGATTCGCCGCTCCATCCATCGTCAAGAGCTCAGGCGCGCCGCCGCGGCCGCTGGGCGCTTTCCTTCCAGTTCCACTTTTTGGACCACTCGCGCTGTACGGTGAGCTGGTGGCGCCCCTTGCGGCGGCGTGCCTTGAGCACGCGGCGGCCGGTAGGCGTCTGCATACGGGCGCGGAATCCATGGGTTCGCATGCGTTTCCGTTTTTTGGGTTGATATGTACGTTTTGGCATTCCTGTCACCTAACACAAAACTAGCTTCTCCACGAAAGGCTCCTTCGCGGGGAAGCCAACGGTATTATACCGCAGAGAAACAAAGCGGTCAAGTATTCGTTGTTCGGGGATTTCACATTGCAACCGGGGGACTACCGAAATTGGGCTGATCACCGAGGGCAAGGATCCGGTCCATCGAACGCTAGAATAATCCCGCCCTTTCGCTCTTGATCCATTCCGCATCAGATTGGATGTCCGTGCGGTAGATAACCACGTCCGCTTCCCAGGCTGAGTCTGTAAAGTAGACGACCTTGTTGGCCTCATTGCGGATGTCTGTGTAGCACCAAATCTGGCTCTCTGTAGCTGCCCACTGATCCGTCGTTTCGTAGACGACGACGTCGGCCTCGGAGCGGATGTCGGTCACGTAAACCTTGACGTCCGCCTCGGAAGCAATATCCGTCTTGTACAATATCGGCATCGCCAACCTCCCACAACGACCGCAGCTGTCCCGTCACAGCAGCAACCGGCCGCGCAAATCCCGCCACATACACCTCAACCGCCTCAATTGCGGCTGTTCTGAATGACCAGGCAAAAGGTCTCTGGCCTGTCAAAGCCTCGTTGTAGCACTAATTTGACAATGACACATTTCAGTAGATTGCTCTGCCAAGCACGGGGAAGGGGGAAAAGGGGGGGGTTTCGCAGGCGGCTTCGCCGCCTGCGAACCCCCCCCCTTTTCCTCCCTCTCCCACTGCGGTAGAGCATCCAATGGGGACAGGCGCGGGGATTTGCGGGAATCCGGGCCCCAGGCCGCGGTAAGCGGCCAAGTCGGCGTTTCCGACGGGGATCTGACGATCCCCTCCGAGCAAGAACTGGCTGTTCATTTCGGCCGCGATGCAC
>JAFGEI010000041.1 GCA_016931695.1 Anaerolineae bacterium
AACCTGCCGCACTTTGAGGCGGGGGAGGCGGGGACGGTGGTGCTGGTGGTGCACAACCGCGGTCACGGCGCGGCGCACAAGGCGCGGGTGCGCCTCGGAGGCGCCCTGGCAGACAGCCTGGCCTTTGTTTTCGAGTGCTTGGAACCGCGCCAGGAGGTGGAGCTGCGGGCGCGGGTCGTGCCGACCGGCCCGGGCGACCTGCAGGTGGAGGCGCGCTACGAGGACGGGCAGGGGCGCGCCGGGGCCACGCCGCCCCTGGCGCTGCCGCTCAGCGTCACGCCGTCCGAGCGGGCCATCGTGGCCAAGGGGGACGTGGGGGCGCTGGTCGTGCGCTACCAGCGCGGCACGGCGCCGCCGCAGGTAAAGCTGGAGGGGGCGGGGATGATTCGCTACGAGGAGGTGGGGTGAGCGCGGGACTCTAACTGTTTCTGGGCCGTCCCGGCGGCTTGGTGTCGAATGACACTTGTGAAGGGCCAGGCATCAGTGTAGAATAAGCGTGTGCTGTCCTGAAAAGTCTCACCCAAATCGAAGGAGCAACGACGATGAAAAAGCTGTGGCAACAGTCGTTGGGTGTAGCATTGGAACGTAAACCATACTTCCCCGTGATTGCCGGGGGTTGGTATTGGTTGCCCACCGGTGATGACCCGATCATCTCGATGAATTTCGCCCGACCAGAGGGAGGATGCCGCAAACACGACCTGCCAGGCAACGCAACGACGACCTCCCTGGCAACTGACGGTAGATCGGTGTTCATCAGTGTACAGGATGTCAACTCTATCTCTCCTTCTGCCAAAGTCAAAGATGTAATAGCTCTTGATGGCCAAACGGGAAGGGAAATATGGCGTGTTCCGACCGACGGAACCAGCCTATCACCGGTGACCATCTCAAGTGGAATAGCCTATTGCACCTCCAACAAGGGCTCTCTCTACGCCATCGAGATCGACCAGGGGCACATTGCCTGGCGCATAGATGTGCCGACCTGGGGGCCAATTGCCCCGGCCGTTGGCAACGGTGTAATCTGCGTGGGGGGCAGCAGCAACACCCTGTACCTGTATGACGTCAATAGTGGAGAGGCCAGGGAGCAATTCACCGCTGGTGATGAGTATGCCTGGTTCAATACTATCCCTCCTGCAATTGGCGATGGAATCATTCTGGCGGTGGCCGGGGATGGCGTGCTCTATGCCCTTGACTTGCACGGCAAGCAGTTATGGAAACAAGATCCGCTGCGCGGTGCTGGTCCTACCACCCGACCCGTCATCTCTAACGGACGGGTCTTTGTCGCCACCCGCGTCGATCCCCAAGACTACCAGAGTGGCCATGCTGTGCTGGCTCTTGACCTGCAGCAGAACACCACTGTCTGGGGGCACGCGACCGAACGCCCTGTTCTGGCCCCTCCCCTGGCTGTGGATGGGGTGCTGTTTTTCGGCTCTACGGACGGTCGGTTCTACGCCCTCAGAGCGGATAACGGGAACCGACTGGATGATTGTTCCGTTCCCAAACGGCTGTTGACCCGCCCGGTGGTAGATGGCGACATAGTGGTGATCTGTGCCCAAGATGGAACGCTACATGCGTTCGACTGGAGCCAAGAACGAGAAGCGGTCATGGCAAAAATTTCCCCCGTGGAGTTTCGCTCCGGTATTGGCCAAATTGCACGATCGGCGCCCACTTTGCCAACAAAACAAACCGATATGGTGGGGCGGGCCGAGTTAGAGCGGCAGATCAGCGTGCTGGAAGAACGACACCCCGGCGGCCTGCCCCTTGACGAGATGCTGAGCGCAGTGACAGAATTGATCAATTCCGCCAGTCGGCAGCAGCAGATGGGGGGACAGCAAGTGCCTGTCGATGAACTGGTAGAGTTGTTGAACAAATTGCAGCCCAACACCACGATCAACATCAACATCGACCAGAGCCAGCACGAGAGCGGGGTAAAGATTATACGCGGTGCAACCTGGATAGGTCGCCCTGCTGGGCCAGACACAATCGCCTCCCAGCCAGAGCCGCCGAAACCGAAAATACAATGTCCCCACTGCGGCCGTTTGACGAAAGAAGGCGGACAATTCTGTGAGCGTTGCGGTAAATCGTTGAGCTGAGCAAGATCGGTGGTAGGCAATCAACAGATTGTCTCTTATCAGGCACATACAATGTTGCACTTGGAAAGGAATGGAACAATGAGTAGAGAACAACTCGATATCCCCCGGAAATTAGGTAGGTACGAGATAATAGAAAAGCTTGGCTCCGGCGGCTATGCTGATGTATATAAAGCCAAAGAGACCAAACCAAGTCGTCAGGTTGCACTCAAGATACTTCAGACCATATGGATGTACCAGCCTGGCCTAATCTCAAGCTTTGAGAAGGAAGCTGATACAGCAGCTAATCTTGTTCATCCCCATATATTGACAGTGTATGGGCAGGGCGAATTTGAGATAGGAGCAGAAAAACGTTTATACATCAGCGTCGAATACATCAATGGCGGCAATCTGGAGGAATTTATAGAGAAGGAAGGTAAACTGACATCAGATCGGGTGGTCACTTTTGTGCAAGATATTGCTGATGCTTTGGATTTTGCGCACAGTGATCATGGGGTGATTCATCGTGATGTCAAACCTTCCAATATCTTGATCCGCCGGAGAGGAGGCAAAGAAGAGGCTGTGCTGGCCGACTTTGGAATTGCTAAAGCGATCCAGGATATAGAGGCTTCCAAATCCATCAAGATTGTTGGGACCACGCCATATATGGCGCCAGAGCAACTCGATAATCCGCGGGGTATAGACCACAGAGCGGATATCTATGCCTTGGGTGTAGTCACATATCAGATGTTGGTCGATGAATTGCCTTTCAAGCCGGAGGACAAGACACTTGTGGGACTCGCTGACGATATTCGCCAGCAGCAGCCGCCCTCTTTGGTAGCGCGAGGTATACCTACGGAGATAGAGAGGGTCGTCTTTACGGCGATGGCCAAGGACCGAGATGCCAGATACACGACTGCTGGTGATTTTGCTCGGGAGTTGGAGCAAGCGGTTGCGCGATGGCGCAAAAAAAGCGAGGAACAAGATTCTTTGACTATGTTGGCTGGTCTAGCCTCACACGTTATGCGCCCAGGGAAGTGGCGTGATGCGGCCGGTTTATGGGAACAGTGTTTGGAGATTGATCCTGATAATACCTTCTATCTCGAACAACTAGATAAAGCAAAGCGGCACATTGATATTGAGGACTTGACCACAGATATAGGGAGATGCAAACAAGGCGAAGATTGGAATGGAGCGATAAGGGCCGCCCAAAAATTGCTACAGTTTTTGGGCGGCGATGAGAAAGAGCAGATTGAAAAGCAGATCGAGGATTTGCGACGAGAGCAGCATCTCGGTTCGCAATATACAGAATTAGAGACATCTCTTGCAGATAAAGACTACTCGACCGCAATACAATGCGCCGATGTAATACTTGAGCAGGATTCCCAATACAAAGATACAGCTGTCAAACGAGAGCAAGCAATAAGAGGTAAGGTAAAAAAGTTGGAAGGACAGGCTATGGAGGCTGTGCTGGCCAAGGACCCGGATGTAGCTTGGAGCCTCTTGGAGGAGATTGAACAAATAGATGAAGAACGCAGATTCCTTGATAGGGATAAGGTTGAAAGAATCAAGCAGTCCGCCCAGGATTTGCGGGATGCAGCCAAACGTGGAGAGGTTAGTGTATTGATGCGTCAGGCGTATCAAGCCCTCAACGATGATCCCCGAAGAACACTTGCGCTGGTTGCGGAAATACAGAAGGCAGACCCGTACGCCAGGTTCCACGAGAAGGAAGAGTCAGATGACCTAGAAAGGCGAGCCAAGGATAATATAAGGCGCGCTCAAGAGAAAGAAAAGCGCCGACGCTTGCTCATCATCGGCGGGGCGGCCATCGGCGGCCTGATCCTCATCGCCCTGTGCCTCTTTCTCGCCCTCGGCCCGCTGCGTGAACCGATACGGAATATACTGGGAACCGGCGAAACCCCCACGCCAACTGTCACGACACCTCCTACGGCTGCACCTCCGACCGCAGTTTCCCTCCCCGGTGATACACGGACACCCACGCCGCTTCCGCCAACGGACGCGCCGACGCCGACGCCGACGCGCGCGCCCACGGTAACGCCAACAGACACGCCGACGGCAACGCCAACCGCCGAGACGCCCACGCCGGAAGCGGACGCCATCGTGAAGAGCGGCGGGGCCGAACTGCGGCCCGGCTGCACCACCTGGTGGTACCCCCGCCACACGCTGAGCGCCGGAACCGAGCTGGATTTGCTGGGGCAGCACGCTACCTGTTCCGGTTGGGTCTATGTCGGTACAACGGATGGCCGGATGGCCGGCTGGACCCAGGTCGAGAACCTGGAGCTGTATCGCAGCCTGAGTGGCTTGCCCTCCATGATCCCCCAGCCGACGCTGGCGCCGACCCCGGACGGCGGGGGAACGACGCCGCCGGACTGCACCCCCGGCGCTCCGCTGACGCTCGACGCCTGGCCGATCAACACTTTTTGTACCTCGGGCGGCTGGATTGCCGAGATCTTTGTCGCCGGGCACGGCGGCGACTGCCTCTACACCTATCGCTGGGAGGACACAACCTGGGGGCCGATGCGCGGCTCGATGACCTTTGAGATCGAAAGCTCGGGGTATGGCTCGGCGATTGCCGGTGAGGTCTATGTGACCTCCGGCGGGCAGACGATCAGTGCGGAGCTGTACGTGTCGCCGCCGGCTTGTGCGCCCTAGGAGGGTGGGATGGCCCTGGAGGACAAGACAAAAGACTTTGCCGCCCGCCTCGACCGCCGCGTCGCGGCCCACCAGGCCCAGCAGCAGCGGGACCGGGACGAGCTGGCGGCGCTCTACCGCCGCAGCGACCGCGACCAGCAGGCGCAGGTCGATCGCCGGCGGGCGGTCGACGCGGCTCCGGCGCTGGATTGGCCCGCTTCCGGGCAGCACGCGCGCCGCCCGCTGCCTGCGCGCGAGGTGGTCATCTCCCACGCCGCGCTCTTGCAGCGGCTCGACCAGCTGATGTGGGCGGTGTTCGACCTCGGCCGCGCCTTTCCCGGCCAGCCGTTGAGCCGCTACTCGGTGGTCTATTGCGAGGCGCTGGAAGAGTTCTTTGCTCCCCTCGTCGCCGAGCTCGACATCTCTGAAACGGCGCGGGCCGAGGGGCTGCGCGAACTGGTCGAGGCGGCCGAGCGGCGGGCCCGGGAAGGGAATGGCGGCACGCTGGGAGTCAACCTTCCGGGCCGTGGCTGTTACATCAACGGCTGGCTCTTTGGTTTTATGGGCGGGCAATCGGCCTCCGGCGCACTCCAGGACCCGCAGGTCTTTCCGCGCATCCTGGCTACGGTCTGCCACGAAAAACTGGGCCACGGCTTTATCGCCGAGCTGACCGCCGTGGGCCGGGAGAAAACTGCCCTGGGGTTGTGGCGTTTTGACCTGGCGCGCCGCTTTTCTCTGCGCACCGTCGACAGCCCGCGCAGTGCGTTGCTTGCTCGCAAGGATGAACTGCTCTACCACGTATCCAAGTTCACCGAGGAGGGCTGGGCGACCTGGGTTGACGAGTACATGCTCTGGCAGGCTGCCCAGAACGGGCTGGTCGATGCCGCAGCAGCGCCCAAGCCCGGCGCCCAGTATACGCTACAGCAGGTGGGGCAGGTGCTGTCGGCGGTCCATCGGCGGGCCCCAGAGTTCCGCGACGTGGTGCAGCGGATGGACGAGGCGATTCGGGTTCTCCTCGTCTCGCCCGACCCGCCCGAGGACCTCTCCCTGCTCTTCTCGGCGGTCCGCACCTGGCAGCAGGAAGCGCAGCTTTTGGACGACGCCTTTGCCCAGATGACTGGACAGCCGGCGCTTTACGTGTTGGGCTACCTGCTGCTGCGGCGCCTGGAGGTCCGCCTGGGCTGGCGCAACCTTCCCTATGCCGTGGCAATTGCCGCCAACGTCGAGTACGACCTTGACAACTCCTCAGTGACGGACCTGGAGCGGTTGGTGGCGAGCGATCCGCGGCTCAACGTCGACGCACGGCTGGCGCTGTTAAGCTGCCTGGAACTGCAGCCCGGGCAGGGAATGTCCGATCTGGCCCGGCAGGCGCGGGAGCGGTTGAGCCTTGCCGTGCCAAAGGGGTGGTAACCCGGGAGGGGGCGTATGCAAAACTTGGGGGAGCGTTAAAAATCAGCCACGAATTACACGAAAAAAGTAGAAAATTCGTGAAATTCGTGGCAGAAATTCCGAGATCATCAGCTGAAAATCAGGGAGTCGCCAGTTCAAACCTGGCCCTCGGCACCAAAAACCCGCTCAAAAGGCGGGGTTTTTTGTGTCTATGCCCCACTAGAAGGGCGAGGGAGGGTCCTTGTGGGGCCTTGCGCCCCACTTCTGGGAAGCGAGCGCCTGACACGACGAGTCAATCACTCGTTTCTCTCGTGTCAGGCGCCCAATTCGCCCTCCTCGTGCACTCAAGAGACAATTCTGGTATAATCAGACCAAGGTTCACTATGCGCATTCTCAGCATCCGAATCTGAAAGAAGGTTGAGAGGTTCATGGAAGAAAACCATCAAGGCAGATTCATCCCACTTGTCTTGCACGGCAGTTGGTCCGATGGCGTCTTCTTTGTCTGGGGTGAGTCGGAGGAACCTGCACCCAAGCCCCGCGGGCGCCGCCCGCGCGTGCTGCCCCATCCCTACGCCGCATCGCCGGATTGCCTGCGTCAGGCCCTGGAAGCGCTGGCGCCGTCAGGCGACTGGGATGGCATCCCCGAAACAAAGCGCGTGATCTTGCTGCCATCGGGCGACAATAGCCCTCTTCTACCTCCCTGGCTGATCACCGAGGCGGCAGCCGCAGACACCAAAGTCGAGCCGCAACTGGCCCCCTGGAAAGTAACCGGCCTGGCGCTGGATGCTCTCTCTGCCCTGGACCTGCTGGTCACGCTGCCGCTGCACGGGTCAGAAACCCGGCGGTGGGGCGCTGACCTGCGCTACTGGGGCCTGGTCGCCAAGGTGGCTTTGGAGATTCTGGCGCAACACAAATACCTGCCCGGTCTGGAGGAAAGCGAGGGCCAGTATCGGGCGGTGTGGCTGCCGGTAACGGACAATACTCAAGACCGGGCCCGGCTGCGCGCTTTGGCTCAGGCGATGCCGCCCGTCTGCCGGGCGTTGTTCACCACGGACAATGTCCAAACCGACCGAGCCCCTGCGCCGCGCGAGTTGTTGGATGCCTTTGTCAAGCAGGTGATAGATCGGACGGTGCGCGACTGGGGACGGTCTCGGCTGGACCGGCGGCGTAGGTCGCCCCTGAGCGTGGCGGCCGGGGCGTGGTGGCCGGCGCTGTGGAACGACGATGGGACAATCGCGGTGCCGGTGGCCCAGCGGCGCGAGTTGCTGCACATGTTCGACGCCTGGCAGGACTGGATGGGACAGTTGCGCGGCGCAGCCGACGTCGGGTTCCGTCTCTGTTTTCGGCTGGAGCCGCCGGAGGTGGACCCGGAGACGGAGCAGGTCGTCTCCTCCGATTGGCAGCTGCGCTACATGCTCCAGGCCAGCGACGATCCCAGCCTGCTGGTGCCGGCCGAGCAGGTGTGGAGCGCGCGAGGTTCCACCTTGCGCGTTCTCAGTCGCAAGTTCGAGAACGCCCAGGAGCACTTGCTCGCGGGGCTCGGCATGGCGGCGCGCCTCTTCCCGCCCATTATGGCCAGCCTGCACACCGCGCGCCCGCAGGCGTGCCGGTTAAGTGTGGACGAGGCCTACGCCTTCCTGCGCGAGGTCGGCCCCCTGCTGGAAGGGAGCGGCTTTGGCGTGCTGGTGCCGCCCTGGTGGAACAAGCCCAGCGCGCGGCTGGGCGTGCGGGCCAAGCTCAAGGCGGATGCCAGCATCGTCGGCCAGGGCATCCTCAATATGAACGCCCTGGTGGCGTTCGATTGGGAATTGGCCCTGGGCGACGAACCACTATCCCAGGAGGAATTCCAACGCCTGGCCGCCCTCAAAATGCCCCTGGTGCGCGTGCGCGGCCAATGGGTGATGCTGCAACCGGAAGAGATCGAGGCCGCCATCGCGTTTTGGGAAAAGAAGCACCGGCAGGATCAGGCCACGCTGCGCGACGCCCTGGGCATGGCGCTGGGCGCCGAGCAGGAGATTGGCGGGCTGCCGTTGCAGAGCGTCCAGGCGTCCGGCTGGCTGGACGATCT
>JAFGEI010000220.1 GCA_016931695.1 Anaerolineae bacterium
CCGGTCCTCTGTAAGGGCTTTCCGCGCGAGGCAGACTTGCAGGCCCTGGATAGCCTGGCGGCGGCGATCGTCGAGAAGCACCAGGAGGAGGGGTTGGTGTAGGACCTCAACAAGTTGAAACCAAGGTGCCCGGCACTGAAAGTGCCGGGCACCTAAAGCGCCAAAACTCTCGCAGAGTTTGCGAAAAGCCCTGGGGGTTGGCCCCGCTTCCCTTCCGCCCCATTTTGTGGTATAGTAGGGTGTAAGGTGAAACCACATGGACCAACTGGAGGAAATGGCCCAAGCGCTTGAGCTAGAACGGGATACGCTGCAAGCCATTAAGGAGCGCGAGCGCCTGCTGGACGAAAACCTGGCCCAGCGCGAGTTCCTGGAGCAGTTGATGGGCGCCGTGCCGGTCGGCATTGCTGTGGTGCGCGGCCCCGATCGTCGCTACGACTATGTGAATTCCTACTACCAGGCGATTCCCGGGCTGTCTGGCAAACAGATCCAGGGCCGAACTGTGGCCGAGGTCTTTGACGCTCCAGTTCATGCGGCGCCAAACTTGGTGGACGAGGTCTATCGCACCGGCCAGACGGTCAGCATGCGCGAGTACCAGCCTGCGACCGGCTCTGACCAGGAACAGACCTGCTGGGACATGGACTATGTGCCCTTGTTCGGCCACGATGGCCAGATAGAGCGGGTCCTCATCCTGGCCCGCGACGTCACCCGGCACGTACATGCGCGGCAAGAAGCGGAGGGAAAAGCCGCCCGCGATGAGGCTATCCTGACCAGCATGACAGAGGGCCTCGTCCTCTTTGATCTGCAGGGCAACGTCCTCGACATGAACCCGGCCGCGCTGCGTCTGCATGGGTTTGACCGGGTGGAGGAGGCGGCGCAGCATCTGCGGCAGTTTCCGGAAAGCTTTGAACTGCGCTACATGGACGGTCGGCCGATGCCGCTGGAGGAATGGCCCATGGCCCGGGTGCTGCGCGGGGAGACGCTGCGCGATTACGAGGTCCAGGTGCACCGCTTAGATACCGGTGCCCGCTGGATCGGGTGCTACAACGGTACCCTGGTGCGCAAGGACGAGGAGCCCCGCTTGGGTATTCTGACGCTGCGCGATATCAGCGAGGAAAAAGAGGCCCAGCGGGCCCGCGAACACCTACTTGGCCAGTTAGAGGCCGAGCGTGCCCTGTTGCAGGCCGTCATCACCAACGCCCCGGAGGCCATCGTAGTCACCGATGAAGCCGGCCGCATCGTCCTGACCAATCCGGCGGCGGAGCGGATCTACGCCCGGCCGGTTCCCTATGGAGAGGATTATACACGCCATCGCTCGTTGGCCTTCTGCGATGGCCAAGGCCTACCCTATGCGCCCCGCGATCTGCCCTTGACCCGCGCGGCGCTGGACGGCGAGACGACCAAGATGCAGGAGATGGCTATTGTCTGGCCGGACGGGCAGCAGCGCCACCTCCTGGTGAGCGCGGCGCCGATCTACAGTCCGCTGGGTGTAATCAGCGGCGCCGTAGGCGTCTTCCAGGACATTACCGATTACAAGCACCTGGAGGAAGCGCTGCGCCAACGTAACCGCAACCTGCGTCTGCTCAACTTGCTGTCGCGGGGACTGAGCGCTTCATTGGATCTCCCCCACATCCTGGAGCAATTGTTGGAGGCAACCGGGGCGGTCATTGCGGCGGCCGGCAATTCGATCTGGTTTTGGGACGAGGAGCAGCCCATCGAGCTGGTCTGCTGGGCGGCTTCTACGCCTCCGGGTGGGGAATCCCCCCGGGGCATGCGCCTCCAGGCGGGCGAAGGCATCGCCGGGTGGGTCGCGCAGCACGGAGAGAGCGCCATCATCCCCGACGTGACCGCCGACCCCCACTTTTCCCCCACCATTGACGAGCAGACCGGTTTCCAGACCCACTCGGTTTTAGCGGTGCCGCTGCAGGTCCGGGGCCGAGTCCTGGGGGTACTGGAAGTTATCAACAAGCTGGAGGGCGCGGTGAACGCGGCCGACTGCGAGTTGCTCGAGACGTTGGCCTCCGCCGCGGCGATTGCCATCGACAACGCCTTTCTCTATGAACAGGGCCAGCGGGCCGCTGCCGAGGCCGAACGCAGCCGATTGGCCCACGAGCTGCACGACGCGGTCAGCCAGAGCATCTTTTCGGCCAGCGTGATTGCCGAAGCCCTGCCTCGTATCTGGGAGCGCCAGCCGGAGCGGGCGCAAAAGGGGTTGGAGCAACTCCAACTGTTGACCCGCGGCGCGCTGGCAGAAATGCGTGCGCTACTCTACGAATTGCGGCCGGCCGCGTTGGTCGAGGCTGAACTGGGCGATCTTTTCCAACAGCTCGTCGATGCTATCGCGGGCCGTAGCCACCTTCAGGCTGACTTGACGATCGAGGGCGAATGTGCGCTGCCCGCCGAGGTCAAGATCGCTTTCTATCGCATCGCCCAGGAGACATTACACAACGTATCCAAACATGCACAAGCCGAGCGGGTTGCGGTTGTCCTGCGCTGCCAACCCGGGCAGGTCCTATTGCAGGTGCGTGATAACGGCTGCGGTTTTGAGGTGGAAAAGATACCCCAGGATCGATTAGGCCTCGCGATTATGCGCGAGCGCGCCAACTCGATCGGCGCCCAGATCGAGATCGCCAGTGCGCGCGATCAAGGGACCACCGTTACGGCCACGTGGTCCGAATCAGGAGAGGAAACCCCATGAG
>JAFGEI010000221.1 GCA_016931695.1 Anaerolineae bacterium
CAGGCGGCGAAGCCGCCTGCGAAACCCCCCTTTTCCCCTTCTCCCACTGCGGTAGAGCATCCAATGTTGAAATGTGCCATTGTCGAGGTAATTACCAGTCCAGACTTGCTTTGTACGGGCATATGTGCTAAAACTGCCGTCAGCGCAGCAACATACAGAACAGGCAACCCCAGCCGTGTGCCGGGCCTTGCGCGCAGATTGGAGACTTGCTTGATGGTGAATCGATTAGCACAAGAGAGCAGCCCTTACCTGCTCCAGCACGCCGACAACCCAGTGGATTGGTATCCCTGGGGCGATGAGGCATTGGAAAAAGCCCGCCGGGAGGACAAGCCGATCTTTCTCAGCATCGGCTATTCCGCCTGTCACTGGTGTCACGTCATGGCCCACGAGTCTTTCGAGGATGCAAAAGCGGCCGAGATCCTGAACGAGCACTTTGTCAGCATCAAGGTTGATCGGGAGGAACGGCCCGACCTGGACCGCATCTATATGGCTGCTGTGCAGGCCCTCACCGGGGGCGGCGGCTGGCCGATGAGCGTCTTTCTCACCCCGGACGGGCAGCCCTTCTACGGCGGCACCTATTTTCCCCCCGCGCCGCGCTACGGCATGCCCGCCTTCACCCAGGTGCTGCTGGCCGTCACCGATGCCTGGCAGAACCGGCGGCAGGAACTCGTCCAGGGAGGGCAGCAACTGACGGACGTGATCCGGCAACAGGCAGGGGCACTTGGCGCTGCGGAACCAGCGGCCTTGAAACCGGAAATCCTCCGTCGGGCGCGGCAGAATCTCGACTCGGACTTTGATCCCCGCCACGGCGGGTGGGGAGGCGCGCCCAAGTTCCCCCAGCCGATGGCGCTCGAGTTCCTGCTGCGCTGCCACCACGCCAGCGGTGACGAGCCGGCGCTGCAAATGGTCACCCAGACGCTGGATGCGATGGCCCGCGGCGGCATGTACGACCAACTCGGCGGCGGGTTCCACCGCTATTCGGTCGACGCACAATGGACAATTCCCCATTTCGAGAAAATGCTCTACGACAACGCCCAACTGGCCCGCGTCTACCTCCACGCATGGCAGGCAACCGGCGACCCATTCTACCGCACCATCGCCGAAGAGACGCTCGACTATGTCGCGCGCGAGATGACCGACCCCGCCGGCGGGTTCTACAGCACCCAGGACGCCGACAGCGAGGGCGAGGAGGGCAAGTTCTTTGCCTGGACGCCGGGCGAGATCCACGCCGTGCTGGGCAGCCAGGCCGATGCGTTCATCGAGACGTACGGGGTCACAGAACGGGGCAACTTTACGGGCGAGAACATCCTGGAACTGAAAGGGCCACTGGAGAAGCGAGCCGCGCTGGCCGCGGCCCGCGACCAGCTTTTCCAGGCCCGTGAACGGCGCGTTCACCCCGGCCGCGACGAGAAGGTGTTGACTTCCTGGAACGGCTTGATGCTCGCCGCCTTTGCCGAGGCAGCCCGCGCGCTGGACCGAGACGATTGCCAACAGACCGCCGAGAACAATGCCAGCTTTTTGCTGCGCGAGCTGCGCACGGCAGAAGGCCGGCTCTACCACACCTGGCAGGCGGGCGCGGCCAAGATCACCGGCTATTTGGAGGACTATGCCAACCTGATCGACGGGTTGATCGAGTTGTACCAAACCACCTTCGAGCCCTGCTGGTACGTCGCGGCCCGCGAACTGGCAGAAACGATGATCGCCCACTTTCGCACCTCCACCGGTTTCTACGACACCAGCGACGACCATAAAGCGCTCATCGTGCGCCCGCAGGAACTGCAGGATAACGCCGTCCCTTCCGGCAACGCGATGGCCGTCACGGCGCTGCTGCGCCTGGCCGGGCTGGCTGGAGACCCCCGCTACGAGGAGCTGGCCCACCACGACCTCGGCGCAGTGCAAGAGCTGCTGGCGCGGCACCCCCTGGGCTTTGGACAGTGGCTGCAGGCGCTGAGCTATGCCCTGGCCCAGCCCCTGGAGATCGCCATCGTGGGGAAGCCGGGGGCGGCCGACACCCAGGCCCTGCTCGCGGCATGCCGCGCTGGCTACCGGCCGCACCAGGTCGTCGCCGTGGGCCCCCCAGCGACCGAACAGGCCGTCCCCCTGCTGCGGCAGCGCAACATGGTGGACGGCCAGGCAACCGCCTACGTCTGCGTCGACCACGCCTGCCGCCCGCCGTTGACCGGCGCGGCGGCGTTGGAGGCGCTGCGATGAACCCGGCGGGAAAAACCGCGTTCGTCACCGGCGGCGCGGCGCGGGTCGGAAGGGCGATCAGCCTGGCCCTGGCCGAGGCCGGCGCGCACGTCGTCGTCCACTACCACCGTTCGGCCAGCGCAGCCCAAGAGACCGTCGCCGCGGCGCGGCAGTCCGGCGTCGAGGCCCTGGCGGTCCAGGCCGACCTGGCCGACCCGGACGCTGTCCGGCGGCTGATCCAGGCCATCTGCGAACAGCGCGGCACGGTCGACATCCTGGTCCACTCCGCCTCCCCCTTTATCCGCGGCAGCCTCGCCGACACCAGCCTCGCAACCTGGCGGCAGGTGATGGGGGTGCTCGTGGAAAGCTTTTTCCTGCTCACCCAGGGGCTGGCGCCGGGGATGATCGCGCGCGGCGAGGGCGCCATCGTCGCCATGCTCGACCGGGGCACCTTTGACCCCTGGCCCAACTTTTTCGCCCACGGCGTGGGCAAGAGCGCCATCTGGGCCATGGTGCGCAGCCTGGCGGTCAAGCTGGCCCCCCAGGTACGCGTCAACGGCATCGTGCCTGGACCAGTGCTCCCGCCGCCCGGCTACACGGAAAAGCAGCGAGCAGAGATCGCCGCCGGCACGCTGCTGGGCCGCTGGGGCGATCCCGGCGACGTCGCCGCAGCGGTGCAGTTTCTCGTCCGCGCCGATTACGTCACCGGCGAGGCGCTGTTCGTCGACGGCGGAGAGCGATGGGCACACCGCCGCCCGCGGACGAGATGAAGCGCTCAACGCGCCCCTGCTGCGCCAGCCGCGTCGCCGGCCAGCAGTTGCTGGTCTGGCTGCTGGAGGCGGCCGGCGTCGCCGACCCGGCTCGGGCGCTCCAGGCCGGCCGGGTCGCGGTAAACAGCCGCCGGGTGACCGCCCCCCAGGCGCGGGCCGACCCGCTCCGCGACGCACTCCACCTGGACGGGCAGGCGCTGGCTCTCCGCTTCTGCCGCTACCTGCTCTTTTACAAGCCCTACGACGTGCTGAGCCACTTTACCGCCCGCAGCGACCGCCCCACCCTGGCCGACTATATCCCGCTCGAGGACGTCTATGCCGCCGGGCGGCTCGACCACGACAGCGAAGGGCTGCTGCTGCTCACCGACGACGGCTGGCTGATCCACCGCCTCACCCACCCCCGCTTCGGACACCCGCGCACCTACCTGGTCCAAGTGGAGCGGGAACCGGACCAGGAGGCGCTGGCGGCGCTGCGGCGGGGCGTCGTCGTCGAAGAGCGGCGCACCCGTCCCGCCGAGGTGGAGCGGCTGGCCGAGGCGCCGGACCTCCCCCCGCGCTCGACGCCGATCCGCTACCGCAAGCGCGTGCCCACCGCATGGCTGCGGCTGACCCTCCGCGAGGGGCGCACCCGCCAGGTCCGCCGCATGACCGCCGCCGTCGGGCACCCCACCCTGCGGCTGGTACGGGTCGCCATCGGCCCGCTGACCCTGGCCGGTCTCGCGCCGGGAGAGTGGCGCGAGATCGAGGAAGCCGAGCTGGAAATGCTGCAACAATCACTTTGAGGAGGTAATGGAAATGAAAGATACGCTACGCCAGATCGCGAACGTGTTTGCCCTGCTGGCAACCATCGTGGTGAACGGCCTGGCCAATGCCCTGCCCCTCAACGGGCTGAGCACCGGCGAGATTTCCGACCGCTTTGAGGTCTATTTCGTCCCGGCGGGTTACGTCTTTTCCATCTGGGGCCTCATCTACCTGGCCCTGGTCGCTTTCGCCATCTACCAGGCCCTGCCGGCCCAGCGGGAGAACCCCCGCCTGCGCCGCGTCGGCTACCTCTTTGTCCTGAGCTGCGCCGCAAACGTCGCCTGACTCTTTTTCTGGCATTACGAGCAGTTTCCCCTCACCCTCGTCGCCATGCTGGTCCTGCTGGGATCGTTGATCGCGATCTACCTGCGGCTGGGGACTGGCGGGGCGCGCGTCTCTGCCGCCGAGACGTGGCTGGTGCGCGTTCCCTTCAGTATCTACCTGGGCTGGGTGACCGTGGCGACCATCGCCAACGTCACCTCGCTGCTCGATTACCTGCAGTGGGGCGGCTGGGGTATCGCGCCCGAGATCTGGGCAGTGATCATGCTTGTCGCCGGCGCCGTCATCACTGCGGCGGTGATCTTTACGCGGGGCGACGTTGCCTACGTGCTGGTCATCATCTGGGCCTTTGCCGGTATCGCCGTCAAGCACGCCGCCACGGCGACCGTCGCCACCCCGGCCTGGCTCCTGGCCGCGCTCCTGGCCATGCTGGGGGCTGTCGGTTGGTTCCTACGACGTCGAACGGCGTAAGCGCTCCCAGAACGCCTGACGGTAAGCCTCGAACCGTCCCGCCAGCACCGCCGCCCGGATCTCTTGGGCAACGGTCAGCATCAGGTGCAGGTTGTGCAGCGTCAGCAAGTGATGGCCGAGGATCTCGTTGGCCTGGTTCAGGTGACGCAGGTAGGCCCGGCTAAAGTTCGCGCAGGCATAACAAGTGCAGCCCGGCTCCAGGGGCGCCGGGTCGTCGGCGAAACGGGCATTGCGGATATTTAGCCGCCCGGTGCGGGTCAGCACGCCGCCGTTGCGGGCCATCCGCGTGGGAAGGACGCAATCGAACATGTCGACGCCGCGGGCCACGCCCTCCACCAGGTCCTGCGGCGTACCCACCCCCATCAGGTAGCGGGGCTGAGCGGGCGGCAGGAGGCCGTCGAGCAGCTCCAACACCTCGTGCATCTGCTGCTTGCTCTCGCCCACGCTCAGGCCGCCGATGGCGTAGCCGGCAAAGCCGAGGTCGGCCAGGAAGCGCGCAGAGCGCGCCCGCAGGTCGGCAAAAATCCCGCCCTGGACGATGCCAAAGAGGGCCTGGTCGGCGCGCCCGTGGGCCGCCTTGCACCGCTCCGCCCAGGCGTGGGTGCGGGCCAGGGCCTGGACGTTGTACTCGTAATCGTTGGCCGGGGCACACTCGTCGAAACAGACGATCACGTCGGCGCCCAGGTTCTCCTGGATGGCAATCGCCTTCTCCGGCGTAAAGCGATGCTCCGAACCGTCGACGTGCGAGCGGAAGGTAACGCCGTCGTCGTCGATCGCGCGCCGCTGGGCCAGGCTCAAGACCTGGAAACCCCCGGAATCGGTCAGGATGGGACCATCCCAGCCCATAAAGGCGTGCAGGCCGCCGAGGCGGGCGATCCGTTCGTCGCCCGGACGGAGATAGAGGTGATAGGTGTTGGCAAGAATCATCCCGGCGCCGATCTCGCACAGGTCACGGGGGGAGAGCGCCTTGACCGTCGCCTGGGTGCCGACGGGCATAAAGGCCGGCGTGGGCACCTCGCCGTGGGGCGTCCGCAGCAGCCCGGCGCGCGCCCGTCCATCGGCAGCGCCAAGGTCGAACGAAAAGGCAGCAGATGGGATCACCGTATCCCTTTCTTTACCCTTTCAGAATATCTTGCCCGCAGGACTTGCAGATCAACTCTCCCTTGTAGCGATAAATGTGGCGGGAACAGGCATACTTGCCGCAGCGCTTGCAGGTCGAGAGGTCGCCCGGCCGGTTGTAATCCTTGCGCTCCTCGGGCGAGAGCTCGGGCTGATCGGGCGCGACGTAGGGCCGGGTCGCTTTCCGCCCACAAACGTGGCACCTGAACTGGGCGAGAGCCTGGCGCTGTTGCCGCGAGGCCGCCCGGTCCTCGCCGAGCGCCTGGATGACTCTGCGCAGCGATTCGAGACGTTCGTCGAGAAAAAGTCCCAGTTTCCAGAACATTTCCACCTCCACGGCCAGTCTCACGCCGTCAAGCAGCCCTTGTCGGTCGACGGGCGATCCCACCAGGCCATCACTTCGCGCTGTCGCGCGCCGATCTCGCAGCGCCAAAAGCTGGCCGGGTCGGCGGTCCAACTCTGGGCCGAGCGGGGATCGTAGGCCACGCCGCGGCAGTCGGCGACCCAGATGCGCCACTCTTTGCCCGCCACCGCCGCCATATCTTGCAGCAGCTCAAAGCAGCGGTAAACGTGGTCGGGATGGGCCACCAGGACGACGTCCTGCGCCTGGGGCGCCGCCGCCATCTGGACGCAGACGTCCCGCGTGCCGAGATAGTCGCCGCGCTGCAGTTCGTCGGCAAAGACGGATTCCAGGATCAGGCGATTCACCCGCATCACCTGTCCCGGCCCCATATTCCGGGCTGCGGAGCGCTGCGGCAGCCGCCGCCGCTCGTACCCGGCCGGCCCGCGGTCCAGGTGCTGCAGGGCGGGGCGATCCCGCTTGTGCACGGCGTCGAGGTAGTCGCGGCAGAAATCGGCCCGGCGCAGCAGCCGGTTCAAATCCTGCGCGATCCGCCCCTCATCCAACGGCTGGAGCCCGCAGCGGTACTGCTGCAGGCGCCGCCGGGCCTTTTTCGTCAGCCGGCAGTACACGTAACCGGCCGGGCGATGGGGCATGTTGCGCGCACCGTAGAGCCGCTCGACCAGCTGCGCGGGAGCGCGGATTTCCGCCGCATGGAAGCGCGGCGGCCAGGTGACGTGGCTCCGCGGTAGCGGCTTCTCCCGCGCCCGCAGCACATCCGCAATCTCCCATTGCGCATAGATGCGCTCTGCCGCCAGCCCGCCGGCCATCAGCTTGACGAGCACGGCAGCCAGCTGCTCATTGGTCCGGCCGGGCGCCCCATCAGCCCAGAGGCCAAACGAGAGCGCCAGGGCGGCGGTGGTCGGCTCCGACAGCGGCGGCAGCTTTTCCCCCTGCGCCGCCCACAGGTGCTCCCAGGTGTTCCAATCCAGAAAGGGGTGCAGGCTGCGCTGCAGGCTGGACAGGAATTCGCCCTGCTCGCTCCCCTGGTACAGATGAGCCAATTGTCCCATCTGGGCGCCGATCGCCTCCAGGCCGTCTCCAACCGACCGCCACTCCAACTCCTCCCGCCAGATGCGCAGGGCCTCCTCGTGCTCCGCATAGTGCTCGAAGGTGTTGGCGGCGACAAGGCGCCACAAGGGATGCCCTTCGAGCCAGGCAAAGCGGTCAGGATCGATCAAGTCGTCCTCCGGCATCGCCTCGACAGACTGCAAGGCGCGCGGATACGAAGCGGCAAAGCCCGCCTGCACGTCGTCCAGGGCGCGGTTCCGGTGCTCGCGGTACGTCTGCTCGTTCCACAAGTCCAGGTCAGCCCAGGTCATGCCGGGCGGGAGCAGCTGGGGCGTCTCTCCCTGCAGCGCCGTCTCCAGCCAGCCGACCATCCGCCCCTCCCAGGCCGCGACGTGCGCCAATATGTCCTTGACCGACCAGCCGCCGCTCAGCCCCGGCCGGGTCATCTGGTCGGGGCTAAAGCTGGCGACGACCTCCTCCAGCCGCTGGCGGGCGGCCCGAATCTGCTCGATCAGCCGCGCCTTGTCCATCTGTTCACCCATCGTTCCCCTCCTCCACCTTGTCGCCTCCTACCCCCTGCTCCAGCAGGTCGACGTAAGCCCCTTCGACCAGGTCCTGCGGGGCGATTCCCAACCGTTCCATCAGCGCCGCCGCGATGCGGGCGCCGTCCTCCTCCCGTTCATCGTCCAGGACCACCTCCAGCTCCACAAAGTCGCCCAGCCCCTCGACCCGGTCCAGGTGAAGCCGCGTCTGGCCGACCCGATAGAGCCAGCGCTGCTTGCGCACCACGCCCCTCACCCCCAGAGCGGCGGCGAGCAGCGCCTGGAGCGGCGCCGGGTTTGCGGTTGGAAAGAGCACATAGTTCGACGGCTTGGGGCCGGGGACGTCCGCCCGCTCATAGTAGACGAGCTGCCCGCTGCCGTCCCCCAGCAGCCGCAGCTTGAGTCGTCCGCTGGCCGTCCAGAAAAAAATGTCCTCCTGGACCAGGCGGGTCGCCGGGCCATCGCTCAGCGCCTCGGCGCGCCGCTGCAGCTCGTCCCAACTCTCGACCCGCGCCTTGATCTCGACGTTGGTCGCCATGGATCAACCTTGCTCGACAATGGCACATTTCAACATTGGATGCTCTACCGCAGTGGGAGAAGGGGAAAAGGGGGGTTTCGCAG
>JAFGEI010000222.1 GCA_016931695.1 Anaerolineae bacterium
CAGGCGGCGAAGCCGCCTGCGAAACCCCCCTTTTCCCCTTCTCCCACTGCGGTAGAGCATCCAATGTTGAAATGTGCCATTGTCGAGATAATAAACAACTCTCCCCCCAGATGCCCGCCTGGGTGCAGAGAGAGAACAAGGGACAAAAGAGAATGGTAGAGCACCCAATGCGCAACCAGCACGATTTCTCGAGTTCTATACGCTTCAGCCGCGATCTGAGTCTGTGGCAGGTCACCGCCCGAGGCCTCAGCATGACCCTGGCCTTGAGCGTCTTTGTGCTGCTGGGAGACACCATCGTCATTGCCGGCCCATTGGCCCCCTTGTCCTTTCTCCTGGCAGCCCTGCTGATCACGGTCAATGGACTGGGATACGCCGAGTTGTCGGTTGGGATGCGCCGTCCCGGCGGGGCATACATCCTGGTTCACGACAACCTGGGCGGCAAGGGTATTGACTTTTTGACTGGTTGGGCGCTGGCTCTCTCCAGTCTTGGCCTCAGCGCGCTGCTGGCAAAGGGCGCATCTCTCTATCTGACCAGACTTTTCGCCACCTTGTTCGACGTTCCCCGCTCCCCCCCGCTGCTCGCGGCGGGAATCATCGCCCTGGCCGTCCTGACCCGGATCCCATCCAGGGGCAATCGACGCCGCTCCCCTTTCTGGCCCCTGCTGAGCGCGGTCTTGCTGGTGCTGCTGATGCTGGTGGCATTTCCCTACCGGCAGGCCAATCTCGCGGCCCCCCAACAGCAACTTGGCCCGGCCGTGACTTTGCTGGTCGTCGCTTTTGTCGGCCTGGAGACGATTGCCGATCACCAGCAAGAAATTCGCCGCCGAACGACCAACTTTCCGCGCCTCTGGCTTAGCGCCCCCACATTGGTTGCGGCACTCGGTGCGACGTTGGCCGTGATCGTCCTCCGTGTTGCCGGCTCAGAAGCGGTTGTGGACGTTCCGCTCCTCGCAGCGGTTGGCGAGACCGTGGCCGGAACGATCGGACAGGGCGTCGTCTTGCTGCTCGGAATTGTCATCCCGTTGCCATTTATCAACCGGGCGCTGGACCTGACCGTGCGCCATTTTTACGTGATGAGCCGGGATGGATACGGTCCGGAATGGGTCCGGCAGTCGCACTTGAAACCGGCGTCTCAAAGGCGGCTTGTCCTCCTCGCCAGCCTGCTGGCGATTCCATTGACCGGGTTGCCCACCCAATTATTGGCCCAGACCGGCGGGCTGCTCTACCTCTTTACCCTCATGGCCGTCAACCTGGCCCTGGCCCGCCGCCCCTCAGCCGACCTGCACCCGGCCCAAGCGAAGGAGAGCGGGCGCCGGTTTACGCTACCCTTTCATCCCTGGATCCCGGCACTGGTTTTGGCGGTCGACCTGTTGGTGCTCCCATTGTGGAATCTTGGCGCACTCCTCGGCGGGATCGGCTGCCTGCTGGTCGGGGCCGCGATCTATTTGATCTATGGCCGGAACCGCCACCTCGAATCCCAAGAAGGGGTGACGATCTTTCGCCCGCAAAAGGAAGAAGGCAAGGAAAAAACTTTTCGGGTGCTGGTGCCGGTAGCGAACCCCGCCACGGCACACGTCCTGCTGCAGATGGCTGGTTGGCTGGCCCGCGCGCAGAACGGCCAAGTATTGGTCCTACAGGTTGTCGTCGTTCCCCAGACCATTCCTCTCGAGGAGGGACGCTGGCAGGCCCGGAGCAGGAGAAAAGAACTGGAAAAGACCCTGGCATCGCTCAACGAAGGGGGCCTCGTCGTACAAAGCATCACCCGCGTCGCCCGCAGCATCGCCCAGGGGATTCTCGACACTGCCGTCGAGGAGGAAATCGATCTCATCCTGCTCGGCTGGGGCGGCCCGCTGCGTGCCCGCGGCACTTTGCTGGGCCCGGTCTTGGACCAGGTGCTGCGCAACGCGCCTTGTCACGTGCTCGTCACGCAGGGAAAGGGAATCCACACCACTCCGACGCGCATCCTGGTGCCGACCGCCGGCGGGCCCCACGCCCAGATGGCAGCCAAAGTGGCGGCAATGCTGGTCGAGACCCTGGGGGGAGAAATCACCCTGCTCTGTATCCAGACGGAACCGGCGACTGAACAGCAGATGGCGGAGAGCCAGGAGCGGCTGGATCAGACCGCCGCCGCGCTTGCACTCCACGCCACGCCGCAGCGAAAAATCGTCGCCGCGCCCAGCATCCTGGAGGGAATCGTCCAGGAGGCCAGGGAACACGACCTGGTGATGTTGGGCGTCTCGGAAGAGACGTTATTGGACCGGCTCATCTTTGGCAGCATCCCGATGCAGGTCGCCGCCCGGGTCCCGGCGACGGCGCTCGTCCAGAGCGACCTCGGACTGCCGACGCTGTGGGTGCGCCGTGTAATCAATACGCTGCAAAACGTTCTCCCCATTCTGAGCAACGAGGAGCAGATTGAATTGCAGCGCCAGCTTGGCAAAGGGGCCAAGCCAGGGATCGATTATTTCGTGCTCATCGTCCTCTCTTGTATCATCGCCGCCCTGGGGCTGTTGTTGGACAGCCCGGCGGTGGTGATTGGCGCAATGTTGGTCGCGCCACTGATGTCCCCCATCCTGGCCTTTTCGCTGGGATTGGTGAAGGGAGACCTGCGGCTGATCCGCTTTTCCAGCGAGGCAATTTTCAAGGGAGTTGCCCTGGCGCTGGTCATCACGGCCTTTATCGGTCTTTTTTCCCCGTTCAAAGTGATCACCGGGGAGATGGTGGCCCGCGGACGCCCTCACCTGCTCGACATGGCGGTCGCCCTGGCCTCGGGAATGGCCGGAGCGTACGCGCTGGCGCGGAAGGACGTCAGCGCCGCCCTGCCGGGAGTGGCCATTGCTGCCGCCTTGATGCCGCCGCTGGCAACGGTGGGGTTGAGCCTTTCGATGGGCTATGCGCAGGTAGCGGGCGGGGCTTTTCTGCTCTTTCTCACCAACATCGCGGCAATCAGCCTGGCGGGGGGGGTCGTCTTTCTCCAGCTGGGGATACGCCCGCAAGCCCAGGGGCCTGATGCCCGCCGCCGCCTCCAGCGGCGAATCATCGCTTCTTTTATCCTGCTGTTGGGCATCGCCATCCCGCTGGGAATCACGATGAGCAGCATTGTCCGCAACCTGGCGCAGGAACAGGCCATTCGCCAAGAGATCGTGCACTACCTGTCGCTCGAGGATCAGGACCTGGTGAGCCTGGCGGTTGAGCAAGAGCAGGACGAACTATTCATTCTGGTCACGTTGCGCGCCACAGAGATGTACGATCACGAAACAGTAGTGGAAATAGCGGGCGTGTTGGCGGAAAGGCTGGAGCAGCCGGTACAACTAGAGATCGTCATATTCCCCGTCGTTCGCTCCCAGCCGTGACGATCTTGGGCCGGCCGGCTATTCGCCGGGCGGGATGACCAACAGCAGCGCGTCGTCGAAAAAGGCGGCCTTGGAGGCAACCGGATACTGGGCCTCGGCAAAAAAGCAAACCGCCACTGTACCCCCGGCGCCCGCCACCACCGTCGGCGATTGAAGAAGGGTCACGCCCATCGTCTGGTCCACGAGCTGGCGCTCGCCCCACCGTCCGCTCGTGCAGGCCGCCCCGCCGCTGGGATCGATGCCGGCCGCGACATAGATGCCGCCCTGGCTGGAAAAGCCCCGCGTCTTGATCTCGAACTGCACGCGGCTGCCTGGAATCACCTCGACGAGCTGATAGATGGTCAGCTGAAACTTGACGTATTGGTGCGCCGACTCGATCTGCAGCGTGGTGCCGTCGATCCGCTGCACCGGGTCGTCCGCCGGCTTGAACTGGGGGGCGCCAAAAGAGGTCTCGGGAGAAAATTCGTCCCCCGGCTCCCAGTTCACCACCGCGGCCACGTTCCATCCCGGCACGACGTCGATGAAAATCTGGTTGAAATCCGCGTTCTCCAGCACCACCGGCTCGCGGGTCGGCGTGGGGGTGGGCGTATTCGTCGGGAAAACCACCGGCGTGAACGTCGGCAGCGAGGTCGGGCGCTGGTAGGGGGTGGGCGAAGGCGCGGGCGAGGGGGACGGCGTACTGGTCCAAGTTGGCTCCGGGGTGTTGGTCGCGGTTCGCACCGGGGAAGGGGCCGCCGTCGGTTCCACCGGCGCGGGCCGCAGGCGCGGGGTCAGCGCCACGGCGGTGATGAGGCACGCCAGCACCAACACGTCCGCAATGCCCAGCATGATAATGACCAATCGCTGTTCCCGCTTCATCGATCCGCCTCACCTCGCCGGCGCATATCCCGCGCTTGCTGCTGCAGGTGGCGAAAGTATTCGGTCTCGGTCACTTCTTCCACCTGTTGCGCCCGCCTGGCCTCGTTGATCTCGATGCGCAGCTGCTCGATCTGCGCTTTGAGCTGCCGTTCCCGCTCCAGCACCTGCACGGCGTTGCCGATGGCGATCGACGCCTGCGGCGCAATCGTTTCGAGCAACTGCAAGTCGTGGCTGTCAAAGGCCGTCTCCTGCCTGCTGACCAGCTCCAGCGCACCGACGATCCGCTGGTCCGCCAGCAGCGGGACGCCGACATAGCTCTTTTCCTCGTCGCCGGGCAAAAGAAGCGGCGGCGGCAAATCGGGCGCGGCGGCGAGATCGGAAACGAGCCGGCTGCGGCGATGCTCTCCCATCCAGCCGACGCTCCCCTCGCCGATGCGGTGCACCCGCTCCCCGGCACAGGTCGAAATCCGCTCCTGCACCGCCACGGCCCGCAGGTCGAACAGCTGGCGCTCCCCGTCGTACAAATAGACCCCGGCGCCGTCGTAGGCGATCATCTGCCGCACGCGCCGCAGCACGGTCTCCATGGTTTGCTCCAGCTCCAGGCTGGCCGTGATCTCCTGGCTGATCTGGTAGACGGTTTGCAGCTCGATCTCGCGCTGTTTCAGGCTGGCGACCATGTCGTTGAAGCAGGTCGAGACGACGCCGATCTCGTCGTTCGAGGCAACCGGCACCCGGCTGTCCAGGTCCCCGGCCGTGACGGCGATCATGCGCTGGCTGAGCGTTTCCAGCGGCCGCACCACCGACGCTGCCAGGGAGCGGGCCAGCACGATCGACGCCAGCAGCCCGGAACCGGCAAACGCCAGTTCCAGGCGCAGCAGGCGGGGCAGCAATGCCGCCGGCTGGGGCGAGTGGGCGATCTGGAGCGCCTGGTTGTAGGAAAGAATGGCCAGACTCAACAGCGGCGCCGAGCCGACGATGAACAGGATGAGCATGCGCACCCGCAGCGGGAGCCGAAAGGAGTCGACCCGGGTGAGGCCGCCGTGGGGGAAAAAGAGCTCCAATTCGGAGCTCCACGCCGACTCGGCGAGAAAATACTCCAGGGCAGTGGTCACGGAACCGGCAATGATCCCACCGGTCAGGATCTCGAAAAACACCGGGGCATCGAACCGCCGCGCTGCCAGGTCGAGGCCGTTGAGCAGGCCAAAGATGAGCGTGGCCAACATCCACATGCCGAACGTCGTGGCCGCCGAGATCGCAGTCCAGTTCAACGCCAGGCGGCAGACCGGCAGCGGCGCCTGTTCCGCCTCGCCCGCCGCTGCCTGGCGGTACCACTTCCACAGCGGGGAGAGCCAGCGGTCCGTCAACATGTTGCCCAGCAGCAACAAGGCCACCATCACAGCCGCGCCGAGGGCCAGCGGTGAGCCGGCCGCCGTCTGCTGCGGCGCAACGCTGTACAGGTTGTAAAAGTGGAACATGATCAGGGCCCCGCCACAGACGTTGGCTCCCACGCTGATGAGCAGCAGCCGCCCGATCGTCCGCCGGTAGCGCCGGGGGTATCGCATGGCTAGCGCGCCGTCCGCAGCATGTGGACGAACATGGCGATCGCCCGTTCGATCTCTTCGTGGGCGCGTTCCAGGCCTTCCCAGCCCTTCCCCTCGACCTCGGCCGCTTCCAGGTCCTTGTAGACGTTGAAGAAATGAGTCACTTCCTTGAGAAAATGAGGCGGCACGTCGTCCAGGCAGCAGTAGCTGTCAAAGAGAGGGTCCGTGTTGGGAACGGCCAGGATCTTGTCGTCCAGCTTGCCGCGGTCCATGAGGTGAAAGATGCCCAACGGCCGCGCCTCGATGACGCAGCCGGCAAAAGTCGGCTCGTTGGTCATCACCAGCACGTCCAGCGGGTCGCCGTCGTCGTGCAGCGTGCGGGGGATAAAGCCGTAATCGCCCGGATAGTGGAGGGAGGAATAGAGCACGCGGTCGAGCTTGATGAACCCGCCCTGTTCGTCGTACTCGTACTTGTTGCGGGACCGCTTGGGGATCTCGACCACGACATAGATCACTTTTGGCACGTCCGGGCCCGGTGGCAGTTCCTTCCACAAGTTTGTCGTCGGCATTGCCGCTCCTCCTGGTATGGCAACGACTCGGGCCGCCCGCCCTCATCCATTTTTCGCGCCTGGGAGAGCATCCGGGCGGGCAGTTGGGGCAGTTGCAGCCAAACTATACACCCGGCCCAGGCTGGCGTCAAGCCCCGTTACGTTATCTCGAACCGTTCTCCGCGCGCGGGTACCGTCACCTGCCGCGCGCCCAGCCGGCCCAAGCCCTCGGCCAGGGCGGAGGCGGCGGGCGGGTCGCCGTGGACGATAAAGACGTGCTGCAGCCGGGGGAGAATGGGGCGCGCCCACGACAGGAGCTCGTCCCGGTCGGCGTGGGCGCTAAAGCCGTTGATCACCTCGACCCGCGCGCGCAGCGGGTGCTCCTCGCCAAAGATGCGCACCCGCTTCTGCTTCTCCACCAGCCGGCGCCCCAGCGTGTGCGGGGCCTGCCAGCCGACGATCAACACCGCATTGCGCGGGTTCCAAACGGTGTGCTTGAGGTGGTGCAGGATGCGGCCGGCCTCGCACATGCCCGAGGCGCTGATAATCACCGCCGCCCCTTCCATCTCGTTGATCGCTTTGGAATCCTCCACGTTCCGCACGTACTGCAGCCGCTCAAAGCCAAAGGGGTCCGGATGCCGATCGCGGGCGATAAAGGCGCGCAGTTCCTCGTCGTAGCATTCGGGGTGCAGGCGAAAGATGTCGGTGACGTTGACCGCCAGGGGGCTGTCGACAAAGATCGGCACGGCGGGAATCTCTCCCGCCAGGCTGAGGCGGTGCAGGCTGTAGACGATCTCTTGCGTGCGGCCCACGGCAAAGGCGGGAATGACCACCTTGCCGCCGCCGTTGGAGCAGACATCGACCACCAGGTCCCGCAACTGCATCTCTGCCTGCGGCGGCGGGGGGTGCAGCCGGTCCCCGTAGGTCGACTCGGTGATCAGGACGTCCGCCTCCGGTGCCGGGGTGGGATCGCGCAAAATCGGCAGGTTCTCGCGCCCCAAGTCGCCGGTAAAGAGCAGGCGAGCGCGCCGCCCTCCCCGCTCTTCGATGTCCAGAAAGACGATTGCCGAGCCCAGGATGTGGCCGGCGTCGAAAAAGGTGCACTGGACCCCCGGAGCGACCGCCACGGTCCGATTGTATCCGACGCCGATAAAGTGCTCCATGCTGGCGACGGCGTCGGCGTGGGTATAGATCGGCTCGATGAGCGGCTCGTTCCGGCGCTCCCGCCGCTCGTTGAGGTAGGCCACGTCCTGCTCCATGATGTAGGCCGAATCCTGCAGCATGGCCGCACAGAGATCGCGGGTGGCAGCGGTGCAGTAAATTGGGCCGCGGAATCCGCTGCGGACCAGGTTGGGGATGTTGCCCGAGTGGTCGATGTGGGCGTGGGACAGCAGCATGACATCGACGGCGGCAACATCGAAGGGCAGGTTGCGATTGCGCTCATAGCTCTCGCGTCGCTTGCCCTGGAAGAGGCCGCACTCCAGCAGGATGCGCTGGCCGTTCACCGTGACGAGATACTGCGAGCCCGTGACCGTCTGGGCCGCACCGTAAAACTGAATCTCCATCGCTTGGCCTACCTTTTTGCTAACACGCGCAGAATCTTGGCGCCGTACTCTTGGCGCTTCCAGGGGCCCAACCCCTCGATCCCCTGCAGATCGGCCACCGTCGACGGGTTCCGCTCGGCGAGTGCCCACAGCGTGGCGTTGGAAAGGACGACGTCGGTATCCACCTGGCGGCGGGCAGCCACCCCGCGGCGCCAATCGCGCAGGGCCTGGTAGCGCGCCAAGACGGCGCGATCCGGGCGGGGCGGCTGCGGTGGGGGGGTGGGAATGGGCCCCGTCTCCCCGCGCGCCACCGCTTCCAGGAGCGGGCGTCCATAGCGGCGGATCAGGTACGGCGTCAGCCCGCGAATTCCCTCCATCTGCCCCGTCTTGCGCGGCCGCAGGCTGGCCAGGGCCAGCAGCACGCGATTGCTGACGACCTTGAAGGGTGGGCGATTCCGCCGCGCGGCCTCTTGGTCGCGCCACATGTAAAGCTCCCACAGCACGGCCAGCTCCCGGCCCTCGACGTCGTGAATCCCCTTCATGCGCCAGAAGGCGTCCGGGCCAAACGTCGGGCCGGCGGGCGCGGTCTGCGCCAACTGTGCAAATACCTCGGCCGCCTCCTCGTCCCGTCCCATCCGCGCCAGGGCCTCCACTTGCATCTCGCGCAGAGGGAGAAGGTAGCGCGTGTCGCGCCGGGCGTAGGCCAATGCCTGGGCGTCGAGAGGGCGTTTGCCCCAGTTATACCGCTGGTAGCGCTTGTCGGTGTGGATGCCAAAGGTCTCTTGCAACACGTCCGCCAGCCCCACCCGCGACCAGCCCAGGATGCGGGCTGCCCACATCGTGTCAAAGAGGTTGGCGAACTGGCAGCCGATGTCCCGCCTGAGACCTGCCACATCCTGCTCGGCGGCGTGAAAGACCTTTTGCACCGCCGGGTCGGCAAACAGTTCGCCCAGCGGCGTCACGTCCAACCGCGCCAGGGGATCGACGATGGCGTCAAAATCAGGGGTCGAGAACTGGATCAGGCAGATTCGCTCGTTGTAGGCATACAGGGAGTTGGACTCGGTATCCACGGCGACGGCCGGTTGGGCGAACAGGTCTGGCAGCAACGCCGCCAGGCCCTTGGGCGTCGTGACGATTGTTGGTTCTGGCCGGTGGCTCATACCAGGCTTCCCGGGAGCAAGGTTGCCAGGCCCATGTGGATTGGGTGGCCAACGGGGAAAAAGGCGGCCAGCGCGCCGTTAAAAGAGCCGGAAACCGGCACCCCGGCCGTCTCGTCCAGGGTGCAGGCCAGGCCGCCGGTCTCTAGGCGTGGCAGGAGCTGCTCCGGCACCGCCGGGGACGGCTTGCCAAAGAGGTCGGCCCGGTCCGGGGGACGGAGCGCCTGGATCAGCTGCACGGCCCGGCGCCAGTTGCCCGCTGCCAATGCCGTGCGGGCTTGAATGTCGTTGCTGTCAATTTGTTGCACAAGTCACCCCTACGACAGTATTATGCCATAGTCAAGGGGGAAGTCAAGGAATCATGCCGTCGCGCGCGAGAAGCAGGTTTGACAGCCGCAAGGGAGCGTGCTATAGTTCACCCGCGCTGTTTTCAAACTGCCAGCCTGGACTGATCTCGAGACCGACCAGGCGGCGACTGTTTGCTGGCCGCCGACCCAGGCGGACTGGCGAAGGAGGAGTAGCGATGGGTTCGATCAAGCTGCTGACAATTCGCGGCATTCCCATCCGCATGCACATCACCTTCCCCCTGATCCTCGTTCTGGCCGCCTTCCAGTTCGGGCTGGCGGGTGCCGACTGGGTCCGCGGGGCCGTCTTTGGCGTGATCGTCACGCTGCTGCTTTTTGTCGGGGTGGTGCTGCACGAGCTGGCCCACAGCCTGGTGGCGATGGGCTTTGGCACCAAGGTGCGGGAAATCGTGCTGCTGCCGCTGGGCGGCGTGGCGCGCATGGAAAACCTGCCCGAACGCCCCTCGCAAGAGCTGTTGATGGCCGTGGCCGGGCCGGTCGCCAGCGCTGTGATCGGGGCGACGCTGGGCGCCATCACCCGCCTGACGCTGCCCGACGAGATATGGTGGGAATTCTTGCCCGCCATTGCCGAGGGCAGGCCGCAGTGGACCCACCTGCTGCCCTACCTGGCCTTTGTCAACATTTTTTTGGCTGCCTTCAACCTGATCCCCGCTTTTCCGATGGACGGCGGGCGGGTGCTGCGGGCGCTGCTGGCGGCGATGATGCCCTACGGGCGGGCCACCGCCATCGCTGTCTCCATCGGCCAGGGGCTGGCCTGGCTGATGGGCCTGGTCGGGCTCTTGCGGCGGGACGTCTTGGTGATGCTGGTCGCCCTCTTTGTCTACATCGGTGCGACCCAGGAGGGGCGCATGACCCAGGTCAAGCTGGCCCTGGCCGGCCTGAAAGTGGGACGGGCGTTTTCCCGCCGCGCTCTCCCGGTCGGCCCCAACGATTCACTGGCCCACGCCGTCGACCTCACCCTGGAAGGCTTCCAATCCGATTTTCCCGTCTGCGATGGCGAAAAGCTGGTCGGCATGCTGACGCGGGCCGACATCTTGCTGGGGCTGAAGGAGCACGGCCCCACGGCGGCAATTCACCGCGTCATGCGCCAGAGCTATCCCGTCGCCAGCCCGGACGACGACCTGTTCGAGGTTCAACAACGGATGAGCCAGGCCGGGCTGGAGGCCATCCCCGTCGTCGAAGGGGCCGCCTTCCAGGGCCTGCTGACGCGACAGGACCTGGAAGAGGTTTATACCCTCGTCTCCGCCCGCCCGGGGCTCCTGCGGGGGGAGGAGCGGGAGCGGCTCAAGAACCGGGAAGCGGAGAACGCCAAGAATTGAGGAGGAAAAAGATGAGCGATGAACCCAAGCGTGCCCTGGTGCTGTCCGGCGGCGGCGGCCGCGGGGCTTATGCCTGCGGCGTGTACAAGTACCTGGAAAAAGAGGGCTTGACGCCCGACATCCTGGTCGGCACTTCCATCGGCGCCATCAGTGCGGCCGCCATTGCCTCGGGCAAAAGCGCCGCCGAGATGGAGGAGGCGTGGCTCAACACCCGCACCCGCGACATCCAGCGCTTTTGGCGCCTGCGCCCCTGGCGGTCGATCTATGACACCAAGCCGTGGTACCGCACCCTGCGCCGCTTTATCGACTTTAACGGCCTGGCCGAGACGGACAAGCATGTGATCGTCACCGCTACCGAGGTCGAGACCGGCAGCCTGCGCATCTTTGATAACCAAGAGACCGGCCTGACCCCGGCCCACATCCTGGCCAGCTGCTCCATCCCGCTCGTCTATCCCTGGACCCAGGTGGGAGGCTATCACTATTGGGACGGCGCGGTCATGGCCAACACCCCCCTTGCCGCCGCCATCGACGCCGGGGCGGACGAGATCGTCGTCGTGCTGCTTTCCCCCTTTGGCGAACGGCGCATCCGGTTGCCCCGCCGCCCCTGGGAGGCGCTGACGGTCGTGCTCGACCTGGCCCTCATTGCCACTTTCGAGAACGACGTCAAGCAGCTGGAGAACGTCAACCGGCTCGTGGCAGCCAAGATCGACGAAAAACACCGCCAAATCCGATGCCAGGTCATCGTGCCCAGCGAAGAAACAGACCTCAGCCGCATCATCCGCTACGAGCCTGCTGTCAGCCGCCGCCTGATCGACCTCGGTTACGCAGACGCGAAACGGGTGCTGGCCGGGAACTGAGCCCCGCGCCCCGTCGTCCACCCTCCTGGCGGACAGCATACGACACAATCCCATGATGGAGCAGCTAGAAGGGAACGTCGAGCGCATCACGTTCTACAACGCGGAAAACGGCTACACCGTTTTGCGCCTGGCCGTTTCCGGCCGGCCCGGTCTGGTGACCGCGGTGGGAAACCTCCCCGAGGTCCAACCGGGCGAGCGGCTGCGGCTGGAGGGGGCCTGGAGCACGCACCCGCGCTACGGGCAGCAGTTCAAGGTCGAGATGTGCGAACAGGTGCTCCCCGCCACCGCCGAGGGCATCCGCCGCTACCTGGGATCGGGGCTGATCCGCGGCGTGGGGCCGGTGACCGCGGAACGGATCGTCGACCACTTTGGGGCCGAGACGCTGGACGTATTGGACCAGGCGCCCGAGCGGATGGAAAGCGTGCCCGGAGTCGGGCCCATGCGGTGCGCCGCCATCGTCCAGGCGTGGAAGGAACAGCAGCAGATTCGCCAGGTGATGCTCTTTCTCCAGAGCCACGGTGTCGCGACCGGGCTGGCGGTCAAAATCTACAAGACGTACGGCGACGAGGCGCTGGCTGTCGTGCAGCAAGATCCCTACCGGCTGGCGCGCGACATCTGGGGGGTTGGGTTCAGAACTGCGGACAAGATCGCCTGCGCCCTGGGGCTGTCCCCAGATGCCCCCTCGCGCATCCAGGCCGGCGTCGCCTACGCCCTGAGCCAGATGGCGGACGAGGGTCACGTCTATGCGCCGGAGGAAAAGCTGGTCGAGGAAGCGACCCGGCTCCTGGCCGTCGACGCCGCCCTGGTCCCCCCCGCCATCGAGACGCTGGACGCTGAGGAGGTGGTGCACCGAGAACAGCTCGTCTACCCGACAGGGGGCAGCTCCGAACAGGTCGGGGATTCCACTCCGGCGATACGGGAGGAGCGGGCAGTCTACCTGGCCCCCTTCTACTACGGCGAGGTCGGCGCGGCGGGCCGGCTGCAGGCGCTGATCGACAGCCCGGCCACCCGGCTGGGCCGCCTCCAGCGCGTCGACCGGGAAGCTTTATTGGCCCAGGTTACCGGCCAGTCCGAGATCCAGCTCTCAATGGAACAGCGGGAAGCAATACGGGCCGCTCTGACGAACAAGGTCACCGTGCTGACCGGCGGCCCCGGCACCGGAAAAACCGTTAGTGTACGCACGGTGATCGCCGCGTTGGAGGCGATGGGGGGTCGCTACGCTCTCTGCGCCCCGACTGGCCGGGCAGCCAAGCGGCTCGCCGAAGCGACCGGCCGACCGGCCCAGACCGTCCACCGGCTGCTGGAGTATTCGCCGCTGGAGGGCTTTCGCCGCAACGAGCAGAACCCGCTGCCGGTCGACCTGCTGATCGTCGACGAGGCGTCAATGCTCGACCTGCTGCTGACCCACCACCTGCTCAAGGCGGTCGACCCGGCGGCGCACCTGCTGCTGGTGGGCGACGCCGACCAACTGCCCTCGGTGGGGGCGGGGGACGTGCTGCGGGACGTCATCGGCTCCGGCCGGGCGGAGGTGGTGCGGCTGACGTACATCTTTCGTCAGGCGGCGGAGAGCGGGATCGTCGTCAACGCCCACCGGATCAACCGCGGGGAATTCCCTATCCTCAACGAGTTCGACGACTTTTATTTCTTTTCCCAAGATGATCCAAAAGAGGCGGCGGATCTCTTGGTCGACATTGTGCTGCAGCGCGTTCCGGAGAAATTCGGCCTGGACCCCCTTGAGGACATCCAGGTGCTGGCGCCCATGTACCGGGGGGCGTGCGGCGTGCACAACCTCAACCACTGCTTGCAGGAGGCTCTCAACCCGCCGGCAGCAAACCGCCCCGAACGGAGAATGGGCGGGCGGACCTTTCGGGTCGGCGACCGGGTGATGCAGGTGATTAACAACTATGCGCCGACCAAGGAGGTCTATAACGGCGACATCGGTCGCGTGGTGGGGATCGATGGGATCAACCAGACGATGACGGTGACGATTGACGGGCGGCGCGTGGTCTATGATTGGGGCGAGACCGACGAGCTGGTCCACGCCTTTGCCGTATCCGTGCACAAGAGCCAGGGCAGCGAGTACCCGGCAATTGTCATACCGGTGCTATCCCATCATTATATCATGCTGCAGCGCAACTTGATCTATACGGCCATCACTCGCGCCCGCCAATTGGTCGTGCTGGTGGGCACGCGGCGGGCTATCGCCATTGCCGTGCGCAATAACCGGGTGCGCGAGCGCCACTCGGGGCTGAAGGTGCGCCTGCAAAAAAGGTGCCAGGCACTTTAAAAGTGCCTGGCACCGGGGATGGGGCAGAGTTAAACTCTGCCCCATCCCCGGCAGGGTGACCGGCAGGTCCCCTTACCAAACGTTGTTTGACCAAATGAATGTAGGGGCGCGGCATGCCGCGCCCCTATATTAACTTTATGGGTAAAAGATCACACTATAAGCGTGACCTACCTTCAAAATCGGGAACCTACTCCTCCCCCGCTTCCTCTTCCTCCGGCAGTTCCGCTTGGCCTCCCCCACCGCCGCCGAGCAGCCGGTTGCGCAGCTTGAGCAAGCTGCGGATCGCCTTTTGCTGCACGGTCGGTTTCTCCAGCAGCATGACGCCCGATTCGTAGGTCGCCATCCCGCCCCGCCGATCGCCCGCCTTCCACATCTGGGAGCCCAACGCCACCAGGGTTTCGCCGTACTTTTGCTCCTGGTCGATCTCGTGGAAAATATCGGCTGCTTGCTGAAGGTACTCTTGCGCCCGCACGCGCTCGCCCTTGCTGGCCAAAAGCCCCCCCAGGTTTCCCAACGCCTGGGCCTCGCGGTTGCGATCCCCAAGGCGGGCAAAGGCCGCTTTGGCTTCCTCCAGGGCGGCCTGGGCATCGTCCCAGCGACGCAGCAAGCGGTAGACGACGCCCAGGTTGTTCAACATCTCGGCCGCATCGGCTTCTTTTCCCTCTGCAACGTACAATTCCTGGGCCTGCCCAAAGCGCTCGATCGCTTCCTCGTACAAGCCCTCTTCAAAAAAGCGCAATCCCTCTGCCTTGAGCGTTTCGCCGCTCTTGTTTTCTGCCATAGCAATGTCCTCGCTTTGTTTCGGCTTAGTCGGTGGCTCCCCTACAGGCCAGTCACCCGATATTTTTTCAACAACGTCAGTAGGTAATGTCGAGCAGAACCTCGGCAATGTTCCGCAATTCCTCGGCCGACATGCCCGCCAGTCTCATCGCCACTTCGACATATTTCTGGTTGATCGGCTTGGAGACAAAATCGAGGACCTCGGCCGAGAGTTGGAAATCTTCCAGGTCGATCTCCTCGCCGCCAGCGGCCCGGCCCAGGGGATTGCTGCCGGCGTCCAGGAAATACTCTACCGGCTGCCCCAAGACCTCGGCGACGATTTCCAACTCGGCGAGGGGGATGGGCCGCTTCCCGTACTCGAAAGAAGAGATGCGGCTGGCCGAGCAGCCCAGCGCGGCTGCCAGCTCTTTCTGGCTGAGACCTGCCTCCTCTCGCGCCTGTCGCAGCAGCACGCCCACGATGCGGTGGCGCAGGGCGAGAATCTTGTCCATCGGCAGCGGCTCGTCGTCCGCCAACAGGTCGGCTTGTTCGTCCCAGAAACGCGCGACCGGCACGTTCAGAAAATGCGCCAGTCCCTCCAGCTCGGGCAGGGAAATCGCCTTGCGACCTTCCTCGTACGCGGTAATCGTCGAAACCGAAACGCCAATGATTTCCGAACACTCCCGCTTGCTCCGCCCCGCCTGGATGCGGGCGTCCTGCAGCAGGACGCCGACAACCCGGCTGCGCAGATTCATTGTCTCCTGAACGTCCATTCCACAACCTCCTCACCGAATGCAGTCCGCTGCTGCCCTGGCGTGTTCTCTGCTCAGTAAATGCTTTTCCAGGCCCCACAAGCCCAGCTCCCACCAGACTGATTATAGCACAAGAGAGAGTTGCCTACAAAATCGGCATGAGGTATACTGAGAGTACGTTGGGAGGTGTAAAATGAGTCAAGATTTTCCCGGAAAGGGCCGCGTGGCCGTATTGCGTACACAGCCGGAGACGGTGCTCGAAGACTATGCCCGGCTCCTCGACCTGGCGGGCTTGCGCCAGGCACTGCCACAGGACAAGGAGACCATCCTCAAGGTCAACATCTCCTGGCAGACGTGGTATCCCGCCTGTTCCACTGCCCCCTGGCAACTGGAGGGCGTCATCCGCGCCTTGTTGGCGGCCAATTACCGCCACCTGATCGCCGCTCACAACAACACTGTCGTCGTCGATGCTTACGTAGGCGAGCAGAACAACAAGCATCTCTACGTGACGGAAAAGTATGGCCTGCGCAACGTCCACCTCTACGAACCGAACTACCGCTGGGTGCGCTACGAGCCGCCGCAGCCCTTCCTGGCCCTGGACGACATCTATCCCGAGGGGGTGTATATCCCAGAGATCCTTATCGGGCGAAATATCATCCAGTTGCCACTCGTCAAGACCCACGTCTTTACGACCATCACCGGGGCGATGAAGAACGCCTTTGGCGGGCTGCTGGGCACCAGGCGGCACTGGACCCACGGCCGCATCCACGAGACGCTGGTCGACTTGCTGATGATCCAACAGGACATTCACCCCGGCCTCTTTGCGGTCATGGACGGCACGTTTGCCGGGGATGGACCGGGCCCGCGGGCAATGCGCTGGCACGAAAAGGACGTCATCCTGGCCTCGGCCGACCAGGTCGCCATCGACGCCATCTCCGCCCACCTGCAGGGCTTTGATCCCATGTCGATCCCCTTCATCCGCATGGCGCACGAAATGGGGCTGGGCATCGGGGACCCGCGGCAGATCGAGATCGTCGGCGAGGATGCGGAGTGGGTCGCCGCCCAGGACTGGGGCTTTGTCCAAGAGGACACGTTCGCCAGCCGAGGGCAAAAGCTGATCTACCACGGCCCGCTCAAGCCGTTTGAGAATTTGCTGCTGCGAACGCCGCTGGTTCCGTGGTCATATTTCGCTTCCAACTTTTACCACAACGTCTACTGGTACCCGTTTGTGGGACGGGAGCGGGTAAAAGCGGCGCTCAACACCAAGTGGGGGCGGTTGTTCGCCGACTATGGGCGCGAGGCGGGAATGGGCGGCGCGGTGCTGCCGGGAATGGAGCCCCAGACGGTCGCCGTGGCGGCCGGGGCGCTGCTGCTGGCGGCTGGCGCCATCGCCGGCGGATGGTGGCTGAGCCGGCGGCGGAGATAAAAACCTCTGGGGGGCGCGGGATTCCGCGCCCCCCTTTTTATGCCGGCTCTGGAGAGCTGCGTTTCTCCTCTCAGCCGTGCGGGAGCAAAACCACGTCCCTGAGCAAGAACGGACCAGCCAGGGGCAGCGAGAAACGGCTCACCCAGGGCTTGAGCAGAAAATGGTGGCGCGCATAGTACAACGGCAAGACGCAGGCGTCTTGAACCAGAATGCGGTCCGCCTGCTGGTACATCCGCATACGCTCGCCCACGTTAGCGACGGACTGCGCCTGTTCCACCAGGCGGTCATAGGTTTCGTCGTACCACGGGAATCCTAACACAACGAGCAAGGCATTGCGCATAAAGTCATCCGGGTCGGGATAGGTAGCCGCTGACCCCATGGTAAAGAGGCGCGGCGGCTCTTGCGCCAGCCGGCGCAGGAACGCCGTCCATTCCAGCGTCTGCCAATCGCACCGGACGCTCAGGGTTTCGCGCCATTGGGCCTGCAAGAACTGGGCCGTCACCTCTCTCTCCTGCGGCAACAGCAGGTCGAGGGCAGGAAAGCCACGACCACCCGGATAGCCAGCCTCGGCCAGGAGGCGGCGGGCCTGCTGTGGGTCGTAAGGCAGGGCAATCCCCGGCGAGTGCCCCGGCATCCCCGGCGGCAGGTAGCCGCCAAGGGCTGGAAAGACCTGGCCGCCAAGGGTCACGTTGGTCAGCATCTCACGATCGATCGCCATTGCCAGGGCGCGCCGCACGCGCACATCGTCCAGCGGCGGACGCGTGCGGTTGAGTCCCAGCCAATGGGTGCTCATCTGCGGCGCTGTGACGTACTCGGCGGCGTGCCGCTCGCGGGCGCGCTGCCACGCTGCCACCGGGCCGCCTCTGAGTTCGCAGAGGTCCAGCCGATTGGCTTCATACTCCACCAGCGCAGCAGAAAAATCATCCCCAAGGGAAAACTCGACCCGCTCGAGATTGCCGCGGAACTGGCCGTGGTAGGTCGGGTTGCGCGCCATGGTCAGCGACCGCCCGCGTTCCCAGGATTCCAGCCGGAACGGGCCGTTGGTGACAATCCTGCCCGGCTCGGTCCAGGCCTGGCCGTGTGCCTCTACGGCGTGCTGCGGCACAGGCAGGCCGCCCGAAGCGATCAAGAGCAGGGAATAGCTGACCGGCCCCTCCAAGTCGACGACCAGAGTGAATGGGTCGGGGCAGCGCAGGCCGACGCTCTCCGGGTCGGTTGTCCGCCCCTGGTGCAGGTCCCGCGCTCCTTTGAAGACGTACAGGTAGCTGGCTGCCGGTGAGGCGGTCGCCGGCAGCAGCATCCGCCGCCAGGTGAAACAGAAATCCGCCGCCGTGACCGGCCGGCCATCGCTCCAGCGCACGTCGTCGCGCAGGTGAAAGACATAGCGCCGCCCCCCGTCCTCGATCTCCCAACTGTGGGCCACGTCGGGCACGACGTCCATCTCGGCAGTCATCTCGAGCAGGCCGCTAAAGAGCTGGCAGATAATGTTGCCAGCATGGACATCGCCGACCTGCGTCCAGTCCAGGCTGGTGACGTTGAGCCAGGGCAGGCGCAGGGCGTGCGGGGCCGGCGGCAACGACTCGTCGGCCCGTCGCCCGGCCGCACGCTGCCAGAGGGCAAAGCCCTCCTCGTAGGCCTGGCGCGAACGGGCAAACTCGAAGGCGTTGTGGCAGGTCAGGCCCAGCTTCATCAACGTGCGCGCGGCCTGCTCGTCCGCGCCCTGCTGGCGCATAAAGACCAGCGCGCGCTGGTAATAATCGGCTGCTTCGAGGTGGGCGTAGGCCAGGCGAGCCTGGTCGCCGGCGCGCAGCAAATAGCCAGCCGCCTGGCTCCCCTCCGCAGCCTGCTCCCAATGGTACGCCAGCAGGCCCAATTGTTCGTCCAGATGGCCGGCAAAGAGGCGCTCCAACGCCTCGGCCACCTGCCGGTGAAAGGCGCGCCGCTCCTTGAGCAGCAGCCCGCTGTAGGCGGCCTCCTGGGTCAGGTGGTGCTTGAAAATGTACTCCAGCTCCGGCTGGCGGGCCCGCTCGCGGATCAGGTCCTCGCGCTGCAGCGTCCCCAGGTGCTGCTCCAGGCCGCGCTCTTCCGCGGCAATCTCGGCCAGCACGCGGTAGAGAAAGATACGCCCGACGACGGCCGCCAGCTGCAAGATGCGCTTGGTCTCCTCTTGCAGGCGGTCGATGCGGGCCATGAGCACGCCGTGCAGGGTATCGGGGATAGCAATATCAGCTACGTCGCGGGTGGCGCGCCAGCGGCCGCTGGCCTCGTCCCGCACAATGTCTCCAGCGGTGATCAGCGCGCGGATGATCTCTTCCAGGTAGAAGGGATTGCCTTCGGCGCGGCCGAGGATGCGCTCGCGCAGGGCAACGGGCAGCTCCTCGACCCGCAGCAGGTGGCCGACCAGGGCCGCGCTGTCGGCGGCGGCGAGCGGGTGAAGCCACAGGTCCGTGTGGCGCTCTGCGCAGCGCTCGGCCGCCTGCTGGCGCAGGCGCATGCAGCGGTGGTCGCGCTCCGGGCGCAAGACACACAACAGCAGCAGCGGCGCCGACGCGGTCAGCGGCAGCAGGTGCTCCAACAGTTCGAGCGAGGACGGATCGGCCCAGTGCAGATCCTCGCAGACGAGAACCAGCGGCGCGGTGCGGGCCGCTGCCCCGATCAGCGTCTCGGCTGCGCCAAAGATGCCCGCCTTGACCTGCTCGCCGTCGAGGCCCTGCAAGTCCTCTTCGAACTCGCCCTCCAGCGGCAGGCCAAGCAGGCGGCCTAGAAACGGGTAAACCGCGGCAAAATCGTCCGCGGCGACGGCCTGCACCCGCGCGCGCAGCGCCTGGCGCACCTCCTCCAGCGGCGCGTCCGGCTTGCTGCCGAGTAGCGCGCGCAGCATGTCCGCCCACAACAGGTAGGCAATCGAGCCGCCGTAGGAGAGACAGCGGCCTTCCAACCACTGGAGAGGCGAGGCGTGCCTCGCCCCTCCAGTGTGCCGCAGCTCGGCCACCAGGCGCGACTTGCCCAGCCCGGCCTCGCCAACCAGGGTGACGACTCCGCCCAGGCCATCCCGCAGGCGCGCCACAGCCTCTTGGAGCGCGCGAAACTCGCCCTCGCGGCCCACCAGCGGGGCGGAAAGGCCAGGGATGCCGCGCAGCGAGCCGGGAGCCGCCTTGGCCCGCAGCAACTGGTAAACCAGGATCGGTTCCTCCTTGCCCTTTACCCGGACCGGCTCTCGTTCGGCGAATTCAAAGAGCGGCGCCGTCAGGCGGACCGTGTCCGGGCCGACGAGAATCTGCCCGCGTGCGGAGAGGTCCTCCAGGCGCGCCGCCACGTTGACCGCGTCGCCCATGACCGAATACTCTTGCTGCTGCTGGGTGCCAATGTCCCCGGCAATGACCAAACCGGTGTTGATGCCAAAGTGGATGCCCAGGTCGATCCCGTGCCCGGCGTTAAAGGCGGTCAGCTCCTCCTGCATCTCTAGCGCCGCGCGCAGCGCCCGCTCGGGGTCGTTCTCGTGGGCGACCGGCGCGCCAAAGAGGGCCATGATCTCGTCGCCGATGAACTTGTCCACCGTTCCCTCGTACTTGCGGATGACGGGCACGAGGTGCTCGAAACAGGCATTGACCAGGTCGCGGACCGCCTCGGGGTCCATCCTTTCCGCCAGGGCCGTAAAGCCGGAGAGATCGGCAAACATGACCGTAACCATTCGCCGCTCGCCAGCCATCTTGGGCGCGGCGGCTTCCAAAGCGACCAGGCGGGCACGCAGGCCAGCCAGGGCCGCATCCACAGCAGCATCGCCCAGAATGGCCCGCTGGGCTTCCAACGCGGCGATCGCCTGCTCCAATTGCTCGCGTTCGGCCATTTTACCACTCCTGCGCGGCGGCAAACGCCGCAGCGAAGCACTTGCCCGGCGCGCGCAGCACGCCGGCTCCGACCATGCCGATGCCCGGCTCCTTGTGGGCGATGCCGGTGTTGAGCCGCGGCAGGATGCCGCTCTCGGCCACCAGGCGCACGTCGATGCCCAGCGGCGTGCCGCGAAAGCCGAGCGCCGGGATGGTGAAATGCGCGTGCTCGGCAAAGCAAATCTCGTACATCTCCAGCGTCGTCTGCAGTGCGTCCTCCGGCGTGCCGCCGACGAAGCGGGCAATCGCCGGCGCGCCGGCCATGGCAAAAGCGCCAAAGCCGGCCGTCTCGGTGACCGTGCTGTCGCCGATGTCGGGGTTGGCGTCGGCGGCGCTAAAGCCAGGCAGGTACAGCCCCTCGACGATGCCCGCTGGGGCGGTGAACCAGCGCGCTGGATCTCCGGCCATGCGGATGCCAAAGTCGGTGCCGTTGCGGGCCATCACGGTGAGAATCGTAGAGCCGGGGATACCCTCGGCCGGCTCGAGCATCGCCTTGCCCGCCGGCATCGACAGGTTGAGGAAAAAGTGGTCGTTGCGCTCGACGAACTCGAACACCTGCGCCGCCCGCTCGCGCTCCGGGCAGGTGCGCAGGATCGCCGGGGTGATGGCGCGCAGGAAAAGCGACGTCCCGGCGCGGTTGCGGTTGTGGCCCTCGTCGCCCATGTGCAGCGCCTGGCTGAGCAGCGCCTGCAGGTCGATCCCGCCCTCGATCGACTCGATCGCCGCCCGCAGCGTCGGGTAGAGCACCTGTTCCATCCAGCGCAGCCGCTCGGTGACGTCGGC
>JAFGEI010000223.1 GCA_016931695.1 Anaerolineae bacterium
CAGGCGGCGAAGCCGCCTGCGAAACCCCCCTTTTCCCCCTTCCCCGTGCTTGGCAGGGCAATCTACTGAAATGTGCCATTGTCAAACGGCGGCCCGCTAAGCAGTTACGAACAGCTATGGAGATTATATACAGATGGACTTGAATCGGTTTACTGAAAAAGCACAACAGGCAATCCTGGCGGCGCAACAACTGGCTGGCGAGCACAACCACAGCCAGATCGAACCCGAACACCTGCTCATGGCTGTACTGAGCCAGCCAGACGGCGTCGCGCCGCAGGTCATTCAACAACTGGGCATCCACGTCGCCGCACTCACTGCCGAGGTCGAACAAGGGCTAAAAGACAAGCCCCAGGTCTATGGCGGCGTGACCCAGGCCGGCCTCTCGCGGGACGCCGCCGGCGTCCTCCAAGAGGCACAAAAAGTCGCCGCGCAGATGCGGGACGAATATACCAGCACCGAGCACCTGCTGCTGGCGTTGCTGGGCGCCCACGGCGCAGCGGCAGCACGCATCCTGGCCGGCCACGGCGTCAGCAAGGACGCCGTCCTGCGCGCACTGACCGCCATCCGCGGCAGCCAGCGCGTCACCAGCGCGCATCCCGAATCGACCTACCAGGCGCTGGAGCGGTACGGGCGGGACCTGACCGAGCTGGCACGGCAGGGGAAACTGGACCCGGTCATTGGCCGCGACGACGAGATCCGGCGCGTGATGCGCATCCTCAGCCGGCGCACCAAGAACAACCCGGTCCTCGTCGGCGACGCTGGCGTGGGCAAGACCGCCATCGCCGAGGGGCTGGCGCAGCGCATCGTCCGCGGCGACGTCCCCGAGGGACTCAAGAACAAGCGCATCGTCGGGCTCGACCTGGGGGCATTGATCGCCGGGGCCAAGTACCGCGGCGAGTTCGAGGAGCGGCTCAAGGCGGTGCTGAAAGAGGTCACCGACGCCGCGGGCGAAGTGATCCTGTTCATCGACGAACTGCACACCGTCGTCGGGGCCGGGGCCGCGGAGGGAGCGATGGACGCCAGCAACATGCTCAAGCCGATGCTGGCCCGCGGCGAGCTGCACGCCATCGGCGCGACGACCCTCGACGAGTACCGCAAGCACATCGAAAAAGACGCCGCCCTGGAACGCCGCTTCCAGCCGGTCTATGTCGACGAACCGTCAGTGGAAGAGACCGTCAGCATCCTGCGCGGGCTGAAGGAACGGTACGAGGTCCACCACGGCGTGCGCATCACCGACGGCGCCGTCATCTCGGCGGCGACCCTCAGCCACCGCTACATCGCCGACCGCCACCTGCCCGACAAGGCCATCGACCTGATCGACGAGGCCGCCTCCCGCCTGCGGCTGGAAATCGACTCCAAGCCGGCCGAGCTGGACGAGGTCGATCGACGGATCATGCAGCTCGAGATCGAGCGGGAAGCACTCAAAAAGGAAAAGGACAAGGCCAGCAAGGAACGGCTCGAGCGGCTGGAAAAGGAACTGGCCGACCTGCAAGAATCGAGCACCGCCCTGCGCGCCCGGTGGGAACAGGAAAAAACGGCTATCCAGGCCCTGCGCGAGACAAAGGAGCAGATCGAGCAGACCCGCCACCGCATCGAAGAAGCGCAGCGGGCGATGGACTATGCCCGCGCCTCAGAGCTGCAGTACGGCGCGCTGGCCGAGCTGGAACGGCGGCTCCAGGAACAGGAAAGCTACCTGCGACAGCTGCAGTCGGACCGGCCACTGCTCAAGGAAGAGGTCGAAGCACAGGACGTCGCCGGCGTGGTGGCAGAGTGGACCGGCATCCCCATTGCCAGGCTGCTGGAAGGCGAGGTGGAAAAGCTGCTGCGTATGGAACAGGCCCTCCACCGGCGCGTCGTCGGGCAGGAGGAAGCGGTACAGGCCGTCTCGAACGCCGTCCGCCGGGCCCGCGCCGGCCTCCAGGCCGCCGACCGGCCCATCGGCACCTTTATCTTTCTCGGGCCGACGGGCGTGGGCAAGACAGAGCTGGCACGGGCCCTGGCCGAGTTTCTCTTTGACACCGAAGAAGCGATCGTCCGCATCGACATGAGCGAGTACCAGGAGCGGCACACCGTCTCGCGGCTGGTCGGCGCCCCGCCGGGCTACGTAGGCTACGAAGAGGGCGGCCAACTCACCGAAGCGGTCCGCCGCCGGCCCTACAGCGTGGTTCTCTTTGACGAGATCGAAAAAGCTCACCCGGAGGTCTTTAACATCCTGCTGCAGCTGCTCGACGAGGGGCGGCTGACGGACGGCCACGGCCGGACGGTCGACTTTTGCAACACGATCGTCATCATGACCAGCAACACCGGCAGCCGCTGGATCAAGGAATTGGGCATCGACGCGGCCCGCGAGCGGGTGATGGAAGAATTGGACCACACATTTCGCCCCGAGTTTCTCAACCGCATCGACGAGACCATCCTCTTCCGCAGCCTGACCCGGGAGGACCTGGCCCAGATCGTCGACATCCAACTGGGCTGGCTGCAAAAGCTGCTGGCGGAGCACCAGATCGGCCTGAGCTGGTCCGCGGCAGCACAAGAACACCTGGCAGAGATCGGCTACGACCCTGTCTACGGCGCCAGGCCGCTGAAACGGGTCATCCAGCGCCAGGTACAGGACCCGCTGGCGACGGCGATTTTGCGCGGCGAGTTCGCCGAGGGGGATACAATTCGCGTGGACGTTCAAGAGGGTCGCATCGTTTTTGAGGCCTGACTCGCTGCATGCTCCCTGAGCTGGACTTTGTCCATTTGCAAATAACGAAAGAGCAGGGTAAGCTAGGTCATCTATCAACCATGAGGATGTCCAATGCTCAC
>JAFGEI010000224.1 GCA_016931695.1 Anaerolineae bacterium
CAGGCGGCGAAGCCGCCTGCGAAACCCCCCTTTTCCCCCTTCCCCGTGCTTGGCAGAGCAATCTACTGAAATGTGCCATTGTCAAAGCATAAAGCCTGTGATCGCTGTTGTTTCGCCAACTCTATGCAAAACCGGCATTTGCTCCCCATTATTACCATAATCACCCTGCTTTCGCTTTTGAGCGGTCATCGGTCGACGGCTCGGGCCCAGGTTCCCCCACCCGATGCCCGCTTTGGCGCGGTCGAGGCGTTCTGGGACCCCGGCGCCGCTGCAGAGGCGGGGGTCGGATGGGAGCGCATCCTCTTTTACTGGTCGGAACTGCAGCCCAACGGCCCCGACGAGTGGAACAGCCATCACGTGCCCGAAGACTGGCTGGCTTCGGCCGCCGCCGCGGGGCGGGAGGTGGTGGGACTGCTCAAGCATACCCCGGCCTGGGCGACCGACGGCCACTACGGCTGCGGCGTCCCGCGCGGCCTGGAACTACCGGTCGACGACCCCGGCAACCTCTGGGCGACCTTTGTCCGGCGCACAGTGGCGCTCTACGACGGGCGGATCAACCACTGGATCGTCTGGAACGAGCCGGACATTGCCGTGGAGACGTACGGCGCCGAGTGGTGCGGCTCGACCGAGGAATACTACCGCCTGCTCCAGGTCGCTTACCTGGCAGCGCACCAGGCCAACCCCGACGCGGTGATCCACCTCGCCGGGACGACCTTTTGGCACGACCGCGACTATATGCGGGACTTGATGGCGGTTGCCGTGCAGGACCCAACCGGCCCCGAGCATGGCTACTATTTCGACGTCGTCTCTCTGCACATCTACTTCCAAACCGAGACGGTGCCGTACATCGTCAACGAGACCCGCGCCGCCCTGGCCGCCTATGGCATTCAGAAGCCGATTTGGATCAACGAGACCAACGCCTCGCCCGACTCCGACCCGCTGTGGCCCCTGGAGCGCCCGCGCTGGCGGGTGAACCTGGAAGAGCAGGCCGGTTTCCTGCTGCAGGCCTTTTCACTGGCGCTGGCGAGCGGCGTGGAACGGGTTGCGGTCTATAAATGGATGGATGCTGGCCTGCCGCCCGGCGGCGAACCCTTCGGCGTCCTCCGCCCGGACCACAGCCGGCGCCCGGCCTACGACGCCTATCGCCTCATCACGACGTACTATGCCGGCGCCTGGGGAGTGCGCGAACGGCGCCAGCCCCTCTTTTACCACGTCACCCTCAACCGCCCCGACCAGGTGCTCCACGTGCTGTGGGCGCGCACCGCGACGCCGGTGACGGTCGCCGTACCGGCCCAGGCCGGCGAGGCGCTGTGGGTGACGCAGAGCGGGGAGAGCCAGGCCGTGCAGCCGGTCGGCGGCGCGACCCCCTACTACCAGCTGTCGCTGCCCGGCGCGCGCTGCGCCGACGAGTACGCCGGCTGCATCATCGGCGGAACGACCATGCTGCTGATCGAGACTGGCCGCGGCGACCCCGGCGGCGCCTGGCTGGTCGCCGCCGGCAACCCGCCGCCGACCCCCCTCCCCCAACCGACCGCCCCGCCGACGACAACAGAGCCCACCGCCGAGCCGCTCCTGTCGCCGACGCCCCCCGCCACCGCCGCGCCCTTACCCGAACCCACCACCTGGCCAAGCAGCACCCCCAGCCCCATCCCCACCCCTCCCCCGATCCCCGCCCCCACGCCGGCGCCGACCTCTACCCCCAGGCCAGCCCCCACCGCTGCGGCCACGCCATCCCCGCTTCCCACTGCCGCGCCGACGTCAACACCGGCTTCCCCTTCCGCTTCCAACGACCCCGGCGCCTTTTCTTCGCTGCTCCCAGTGCTCTTGTTGGCCATACTCTTTATGGCCGCGGTCTTTATCGGGCAGGTCTTTACCCGCCCGCTGTAGAAACAGGAGGAGCTGATGAATCGATCGAACACGCGCCGGATCGTCAACCGCGGCCTGATCATCCTCGCCGTCGCGGCGATCCTGGCCGGGCTCTCCTTCGACCAGTGGAATATCGTGCTGCGCAACGCGATCTTGCTCTGACTGGAATGCATCGGCCTCGGGTAGGCCGCAACGAAAAGATATGCAAAAATTCTGGCTTCGCCTGGCCCGACGGCGCGGGATCGTCCAGTTGCTGGCCGCGCTGCTCACCAATTCCTACTTTACAGAGCGCTTCACCAAGGGGCTGCCCTGCCCCTCTCTGAACTGCTACGCCTGCCCGGCGGCGGCCTTTGCCTGCCCCATCGGCAGTCTGCAGCACTTGATCGGCCGGCACAAGGCCCCGCTCTACGTCCTGGGGGTGGTCGGACTGGTAGGGGCCCTGATCGGGCGCGCCAGTTGCGGCTGGTTCTGCCCCTTTGGCTGGTTCCAGGAACTGGCCTACAAGCTTCCCGTCCCCAAGCTGCGCCTGCCGAACCGGTTCAATTGGACCCGCTACGTGGTGCTGATCGGGCTGGTGGGTATCGTCCCCCTGATCACGCGATCGCCCTGGTTCTGCAAGCTCTGCCCGGCCGGCACGCTGGAAGCGGGCATCCCGATGGTGCTCGTCTCGGCCGACATCCGGGCGCTGGTAGGCAGCCTGTACTGGCTCAAGGTTGGCATCCTGGTGCTCTTTCTCGCCTGGATGAGCGTCACCCGCCGCCCTTTCTGCCGCTGGGTCTGCCCGCTGGGCGCGCTCTGGTCGCCGCTGAACCCGATCAGCTCGCTGCGCCTGGCAGTGGACGTGGAGCGCTGCACCCAGTGCAATCGCTGCCAGGAAGTCTGCCCGGTCGACATCCGCGTTTACGACGACCCCAACTCGGGCGCATGCATCCGCTGCCTGGCGTGCGCCCGGGTCTGCCCCACGCACTGCATTTCGGTCACGTCCTGAAAGCCCGTTGCCCGGAAAGTTTGACAACCATCGCACAGCGTGTTATACTCCTTCCCACGGGCCGTTAGCTCAGCTTGGTAGAGCAGGGGCCTTTTAAGCCTTTGGCCGCAGGTTCGAATCCTGCACGGCCCACACCGCTGAAACCTCGGAGGTCCCCTGTGATCTCCGAGGTCTATACTATAAAGACGAGAGGACGAGATGATTGAGAATAGTCCCCACAACCCATCACTATTTCTCCTTGTCACCTTGCCCCTTGGTCGTTCAACTAGAGGGAAAAATGTCTGAACTCCCCGTCGGCTTCTGGGTCGCGCTGGTTGCAATGTGCATCGGACTGGCCGGAGTCGTCCTGCCCGGCGTGCCGGGCGTCGGCCTGATCTGGATCGTCGCCCTGATCTATGCCATCGCGGAAGGATTTACCGCCATCGATCCCCTGACCTTTATCGTGCTGACCGTGCTTGCCGCCGTGGGGGTCACGTCGGATTTGTGGATGAGCCAGGCGGGGGGCAAGCTCGCCGGCGCGTCGTGGAAAGCCCTCCTGGCCTCGATCGGCCTGGGGCTGGTGGGGGTTCTCGTCGGGCTGCTGCTAGGGATCGCCTGGGCCGCGCCGCTCGGAATCACCGGCGCCATTCTCGGCATCGTCCTGGTCGAATACCACTATCGACAGGACTGGCGGGAGACGATACGGGCGGGAGCGGGCTGGATGGCGGGCTGCCTCCTCTCCGGCGCCGTCCAGCTGCTGGTCAGCGTGCTGATGATCCTGATCTTTGCCTGGCAGGTCTGGAGGGGTTGAGCGATGACACAGCGGAGACAGCCGACACGGAGAAGCGGATATACCACCCGGCGCAGCTATACCACGCGCCGCACGACCCGACGGACGAGCCGCAAAATCTTGGAAACCCGCGCCCCGCGCCGGGGCACGATCATTATCGCCTCGATCCTCTACATCAGCGGACTGTTCGGTTACCTCTGGTTTTCTTTCAGCGCCGAACTGTCGATCGGCCTGCTGGCGCTGGCCGGGGGCTTGCTGCTGCTGGGTTCGCTCCTCCGCGACCTCTGACATGCACAAGCAGATCCTTTTTCCCGACTCTCCGCTGCGCCAGGTTCGCGCCCTGGCCGAGGAGCACGGCGTCGAGGTCTGGCCGGTGGGCGGAGCAGTGCGCGACGCGCTGCTCGACCGACCCATCCACGATTGGGACGTGGCGGTCGAAGGCGACGCCATCGGGCTGGCCCGCGCCGTCGCCGATGCCCTCGGCGGCGCGTTCTATCCCCTCGACGTGGAGCGGGACGCCGGGCGGGTGGTGCTCGACCGTCCGCCGGAACCGCGGATGGAGCTCGACTTTGCCGCCCTGCGCGGGCCGAACCTGGAGGCGGACCTGCGGGGGCGGGATTTTACGATCAACGCTATGGCCGTCACGGCAGATGGGCAGCTGGTAGACCCGACGGGCGGGTGGGCTGACCTGCAGGCCCGCCTGGTCCGCGCCCCGGACGAGACGGCGTTCGACGACGACCCGCTGCGGATGCTCCGCGCCGTCCGCCTGGTGGCGGAGCTGCCGCTAAAACTGGAGGCCAAAACGGCCGCCTGGATCATCCAGCGGGCACACACCCTGCACCGCGCCGCTCCAGAGCGAATCCGGGACGAGATTGCGCGCACCCTGGCGGCACCCGACCCGGCCGGGCACCTGCACATGCTGGACGAACTGGGGCTGCTGGAGCAAGTCATTCCCGAGATCGCGCCGCTCAAAGGGCAGGAGCAATCCCCCCCCCACCGCTTCGACGTCTGGTGGCACTCGCTCCAGGTCGTCGATGGGGTCGCAGCAGTCCTGGCAGCGCTGGAAGGGCATACTCCCCAACCGGACTATGCCGATCCCCCGCCCGTTGCCTGGGACGACGTCGCCGCCCGGCTGGGCCGGTTCGCCACGCCCATCGGGGAGCGCCTGCAGGCGCGATTAAAGGGCGGCCGCACCGCTCACACCCTGCTACACCTGGCCGCCCTCGGCCACGACCTGGGCAAGCCGCTCACCTGTTCCCAGGATCGAGAAGGGCGGCTGCATTTCTACAGCCACGACCAGGTAGGAGCCGAGATCGTCGCCGCCCGGCTCCAGGCGCTGCGCTTTAGCCACCCGGAGACAGAGTGGGTGGAACGGGTCGTGCTGGCCCACCTGCGCCCGGCCCACCTGGCCCGCGTGAAGGGAGCGGTGACCCGGCGCGCCATCTACCGCTTCTTTCGCGCCACCGGCGCGGCGGGGGTTGGGGTCGTGCTGCTGTCCCTGGCGGATCACCTGGCCACGTGGGGGCCGCACCTCCAGCCCGGCCGCTGGGAGCGGCGGCTGGAGGTGGCGGAGCGGCTGCTGTGCCACTACTTTGAGCGCCAGGAAGATACCATTGATCCACCGGCCCTCCTCAGCGGACACGACTTGATCGCGCAACTGGGGCTGGCCGCCGGGCCTGAACTGGGCCGGCTGCTGGAAAAAATCCGCGAGGCCCAGGCAGCGGGGGAGGTTCAAAATAAGGAGGAGGCACTGGCATTGGCACGGGCCATCGCCGGTGGCAACAAAAGAACAACGGGTTGAAGAGAGAATGAAGAACTGCACAAGCTGTTTCACGCTGGGCCTGCTTCTGACTGCCATGGCGGCCGGCCTCGTCACCGCCTGCGGCGCAGCGACCCCACCCCTCGAGATCGGCCAGCCGGCGCCCGATTTTTGCCTCCCGGACGCCGCAGGGCAGGAAATCGCGCTCTCAGACCTGCAGGGGCGGGTGGTGCTGCTCAACTTTTGGGCGACGTGGTGCGAACCGTGCAAGGCAGAGATGCCCATCTTCCAGTCGCTGTACGAGAGCTATGGAGGAGACGACTTTGTCGTCGTGCTGATCGCTTTGGGCGACGAGCCGGGCGAGGTGGCCGAGTACGTCGATGGCCACGGCTACACCTTTGTCTCCCTGGTCGACAGCGACGGCACGATGGAGCGGACGTACGGAATCGACACCCTACCCTCGACGCTGCTGATCGACCAGGCAGGCGTGCTGCGCAACTTTCGGCTGGGGCCCGTCCACGACGAAGCGACCCTGCTGGCCGAGATCAGCCCCCTGCTGCCAGCCCTGGTGGTGGACACGGGGCCCCAGGAGAGCCCCGCCCCCGCCCTGCCGCCCACAGAGGCAGCCATGCCAGGCACACCGCCTCCCAGCCCGGCGCCGCCGACGGCGACCGTCCCCCCTGCCCCGACGCCGACCGCGACGGCAACCCCCGCCCCAACGACAGCGCTGGACACCCCCACTCCCACCCCGACCCCGCGCCGCTTCCCGGCGCCGCTGCTCACCGCTCCCAACGACGGCATCTTTTTGCCCGCCGGCACCTACGCCGAACTGCGCTGGGCCTGGGAGGGCGAATTGGCGGCGGACGAATACTTTGACCTCCGCTTCTGGCGCGAGGGGGCCGCCCACAACGGCATCGCCTGGACCCAGGAGCCCTACTATGCTGTGGCGGGCGACCCGGGGGTGGCCTATTACTGGGCGGTCGCCGTCATCCGCGGCGCGGAGGGCGAGATGTTGGAACAGCTCAGCGCGGAAAGCGCGGCCCGCCGCATCCAGTGGCTCTATCCCTCCCCGACGCCGACGCCGGTCCCCCCAGTTTATGGGCTCGCCCTGCGCTGCGGCGACTGTTCTCTGACCGCGCCACCAGGCCAGATGGTCGTCTTTTTCGTCGAGGTGCTGAACACGGGCAACGTGCAGGACACGTACGACGTCTCGATGAGCAAGGCGCTGCCCGGCGGCTGGCGGGGGATGTTTTGCATCGGCGACGAGTGTTACACCGGCGGCACCCACCCCATCACCGTCGGCGCCGGCGGGACAGGGATCGTCGAAATCAAGCTCGAGTCGGCCGGCGATGCCCCGCCGGGCCAGTCGGGCCGCGCCACGCTGGGCGTGGTCTCCCAGGGCGATCCCTCCCAGAGCGGCTCGATTACGGCGACCCTGACGGTGGAGTAAGAGCACGTCGATTGATAACAAGAGGAGATACGAATAATGATCCGCAAGTTTTTGTACACCCTCGTCGGCGCGGCGGTCGTCGCCGCGATGGTCTCGGCAGTCGGCGCGCAAGGGCTGGGGACGAACGGCGGCCCCTCGCTGACCCCCAACAGCTGGTCCGACACCTTTGCCGACGACCTGGGCCTCAGTTGGATGGACCGCAGCGGCGTCATGGACGGCCAGGTGGTGTTGAGCCAACTCCGCGGTCTCGGCGAATCGGTCGAAGGCGGCGACGTCCTGGCGCTCACCGTCGGGCCGGACGGCAAGGTCTACCTGGGGACCGACGGCGCCTACCTGAACGTCTACGACCCGGCAACCGGCGTCGTCAGCAGCCTGGGCGCACCGGTGCCCGGCGAATGCTTTGGCTGAGGGAGTGGGATCACAGCCCTCGTCACCGTGGGTGACAAAGTATACGGCAGCACTGGCAATATCGGGCACCTTTTTTCGTACGATCCGGCGACGGGCACGAGCACGGACCTGGGCGAGGCGATCGTCAATATGGACAGCATCCGCTCCCTCACCGTGCACGACGGCCTGATCTATGGCGGTACCGGGGTCTATAACGCAGATGGGCGTCTCTTTGCCTATGACCCGACGCAGCCGTTCAACCCCGGCGTCAACCCCGTCGACCTGGGGATTGCCGTGACCGGAGAGGATTACATCAACTGCCTGGCGGCAGACAGCGGCGGCAGGATTTACGGCGGGACGGGGTGGTACGGCCACCTCTTTTACTATGACACCGCCAGCCCCGGCTTTGTCGACCTGGGCCCACCGCCCAGCAGCAGGAGCATCTATTCCCTCGCCGTCGCCCCCGACGACACGGTCTATGGCGGCACGTATCTCGGTTATCTCTTTTCCTACAACCCCTCTGGCGGTGGGTTCTCGAACCTGGGCCAGCCGATTCCAACCGAGCGCTACATCCATGCCCTCGCTTTTGGCGCCGACGGGCTGCTCTACGGCGGCTCCGCCTACAAACAAGGGCGCTTTTTCTCCTACGATCCGGATAGCGGTACCTTGACCGACATGGGCCGGGCCGCCTGGGGCGTCAACAGCGTCGAGGCGATGACGACCGACGGCAGCGGCAACATCTATGGCGCCGGAGAACAGCTCTTTTTCTACCAGATCCCCCCATCCTACCACCCGCCGGGCACGGCGGTCTCGGCCGACGTCATCCCCGGCGTGCTCGACCTGGGCACGACGCCCCTCGATTCGGACCTCTATGCGCTGACGGTCGGGCTGGACGGGCGGGTCTATGCCGGCGGAGGGTACGGCGGCCATCTCTACGCTTACGATCCCGCCAACGGCACCATCAGCGACCTGGGCCTGGTGTTCACCGATCACTACGTCGAGTCCCTCACCACCGGGCAGAACGGGCGCATCTACGTCGGCACCTACTCGTGGCTCGGCAGCGCCGGCCGTCTCTTCAGCTACGATCCGCTCACCGGCCAGTTCACCAACCTGGGCGTGCCGACGACCTGGACCGAGGACGCCGTCTCCGCCCTGGCGACCGGCCCGGACGGGATGATCTATGGCGGGACGCAGGGCGACAGCATGGACATCAGCGGGCGCTTTTTCTCCTACGATCCCATCACCGGCACCATCAGCCAAAAAGGGCGGGTTAACGATGCGGAAGAGTTCGTGGCCGGCATCGCCGCCGGCAGCGACGGCAAGGTCTATATCGCCACCGGCTGGAACGGCTACCTCCTTGCCTACGATCCCGTCGCCGACGTCTGGCCGCCCGCAGTCGTCTGGAGCAACCCGGTCGACGGCGCCGTCCTCTCCGTCGCCGCCGGCGGCGACGGCCGGGTCTATTTCGGGCTGGGGGAAGACGGGCACCTGATGGTCTATGACCCCGCCGGCGGCGTGAGCGACCTGGGCCAGCCGGTCAGTGGGGCGGAAGAGATCGTCGGCCTGGCCGCCAGCGGCGACCAGCTCTATGGCGCGGCCAACCGCTACGTCTATGGCCGCATGCAGACCCACCTCTTTGCCTACGACACGGCGAGCGGCAGCAGCCGCGTCGTCGGCCTGCTGCTCGCCGGCGAGGACCAGGTCAACTGCCTGGCGACGAGAGGCGGCCTGCTCTACGCCGGCACCGGCTACGCCGAGGGCCACATCCTTTCCTACGACCCGGGCTATACGGCCGACATGGGCTGGGGGACAGTTCACTTTACCGTCGACGCGCCGGCCGGCAGCGACGTACAGATCGACCTGCTGGCGCAGGACGGCACGCTGGTGCTGGCCGACGTCAGCGACGGGCAGGCGCTGGACGGCATCGACGTCGCGGCTTGTCCCACCCTCAAGCTGCAAGGCCGGCTGACGACGACCGTGGCCGACGTCACCCCGGCCATTCTGGACTGGGGGATCAGTTGGGTGACGGTGCAGGTCGAACCAGCGTCCTTCTCCTTCCTGGTCGATCCCGATGGCCCGGCGATCCTCTCCGACACGATATCCGTCGACCAGACCGGGGACGACGGGGTGAATTGGGCGCTGGCGTGGGATCAACCCTGGCTGAGCGCCAGCCCGGTCTCGGGCACGGCCCCGTCCGCCGCGACCCTCTACGCGGACGCGTCCATGCTGGCGGCAGGGGCGTACAGCGGCACGGTCACCGTGACGTGGGGCATCTCGAACCTCACCCACGCCGAGGTGATCACGGTGTCACTGTTCAAACCACTCCAACTGGTGTACGTCTACATTCCCCTGCTGCTGACTGAACCTGGATACCCCTGAGCGTAGAGTCGCAGGAGCCGCGAATTTCAACTACAGAGGTCACGCACGGCATCTGGGCGAGCGGGGTACTCGCCAACTGGATGGGCGGGAGCTAAACTCCCGCCCATCCAGGGACTCGCGTCCAACCGTCACAACTGTGGCCGATCTCTTTATCGGCGCTGGCAGCGTCGGGACGCCCGGCGCCCTACGGCCCAGGCGCCGGCCAGGCGATCACCAGGAACCTGTCGAACGGTCCGGCCTCGTCCAGCGCCGCCACAGCACTGTTGTAGGCATAGCGATAGATTTCCAAGGCCTGCTCCACCCCGTGCCGCGACCAGACTGGGACCTCTTCCTGAACCGCCTCCAGCGCCGCCACCTCCGCTTCGGTCTGCTTTACCAGCAGCTCGAGCAAGAAACAAGAGTTTTCCTCTTCCTGGGCCTGGAGGGCGATAGCCAGCGCATACTGCACGTGATCGTCCATGCGGTCGACAGTCTCGGAAGAGGCGGGGAGTCCCACGACCGCCAGCGAACGGATCTCGGCCGAGCGTTCGTTGGCAAAGCGAAGCGCCAGTTCAATGCGGGCTGCTGGCGTCATCGCCAGCGCCAGTCGCACATCTTCGATCGACAGCTTGACCGGGTAGAGCACGTCCCGCGGCAGGCTGTCGTTTGCCGCACGGACGACGCCGCCGCTGGCAATGGCGACGCCCACGACAATGACCAAAAGGATGCTGGCCAATTTCGCCGCCCAGACCAACCGGTATCCCCGCGGCTTGGGCGCCGGAGCGAGCGCCCGCTCGCGGGCGCGGGCCCGTTCCTGCGCCGCCGCGGCCAAGAGCCACGCGCGGCCGGCCGCCAGCCCGCTGGGAGGAGAAGGGACAGTTGCATACTGCTCCCTGCTGCACAGCGCAATGGCCAGGAGGGGGGCCAGTTCATCCGCGTATTGTGGGTGTCGACGCAGGACGGCCTCGACGTTGCCCGCGCGCATCGCTTCTTCTAGACATTGTTCTAACAAGTGTTCCGAAAAAGGGAGTTTGTTCATCTCGACCTACTCTTCTTTCAGCATCTGGCGCAGCGCAACCAGGGCCCGATGTTGCAGCGCCTCGACCGCCCCCGTCGTTTTGCCCATCACCGCGGCGGTTTCGCGCGCGGTAAGCTGTTCGCCAAAACGGAGTGCCAGGACCTGCTGCTGGTCTACCGTCAGATTCAGAATGGCGGCGCGCAGGCGCTGGCCAGACAGCTTTTCCATCAACGTGCTGTCCGGATTGTCCGGCGCGGCGATTCTTTGTTCCTCCAGATCGAAAACCTGCGCCTGCCCTTGCCGGCGATAATGATCGACGGCCAGGTTGTGCGCAATGCGGTACAGCCAGGCCCGAAAGGAAGTGTGCCAAAACCACTCGGACTGGATTGCCCGCAGCATGCGCACAAAGACCTCGCTGGTCAGGTCCTCCGCCAGTTGCGCATCGTGAACGCGGCGGTACAGGTAAGCATAGATGCGCGGGGCATATCGATCGTAAAGTTCCCCCAAAGCTTGTTCATCGTACGCCTGTGCACGCTCCAGTAATGCTTGCTCACTTGTCACACGATACGAATCTCCTGGCAACTATTCAGGCCGCCCGCCTGGATGCTCTGCCCCTTTCCGGTCGCGGGAGAGCATCCGCGCCAATACCTGCGCCAACGAATCAAATACGAGCAGCCTGAGCGGTCACGATTTGCCTCTCTGTCCTCTGCAATGAGGTGGACCTGCCCTACATAATAGGACGGGAAAATAATGCAAACCTTACGACAGCCGCAGCGCCTTCCGCTAGAAGAGAGACGAGATATCGGTAGTCTCCCTGTAGCGTGTTGTTCTGCCCAGTATCGCCCGGACGTGAACGTCCGGGCTCAGGAAGCCAAGCCCTGCGGGCTAAAATCAGCCCCCGCAGAGGGCTTGGCTGATTGAGCCGGGCGGTTTAGCGCCCGGCAGGGTAGTCGAGCTCGAGCAACACTCGAGAGGGAGACCACCAGCTGTTACATCGATGGCATACTTGGGCCTTGGACCGCGCATTTTTCACCTCCCGGCCCAAGTATACCTCAGTCTTTCACTTAAACAAGGAGCGAATTTGCACTTTGCTGTAGTTAGTCGTTGACAAGGTCCGGCGGTATACTATACTTTGACAATGGCACATTTCAGTAGATTGCTCTGCCAAGCACGGGGAAGGGGGAAAAGGGGGGTTTCGCAGGCGGCTTCGCCGCCTG
>JAFGEI010000225.1 GCA_016931695.1 Anaerolineae bacterium
CAATGCTCGTTTTGTCATTCTGAGGCCCCGAAGGGGCCGAAGAATCTCGTTTTCGGCTGTGAAACGCGCTCCAATATCGAGATTCTTCGTCGCTTCGGCGGCTTTGCCGCCTTCGCTCCTCAGAATGACAGTTCTCTCCGACAGGCTGCTAGGGCTCCCCCAACTAATAAATGCGCCCCTCGGCAACGTCGTGTGCGCGGGCTGGCAGTACGGCCCTGGCGAGCGACACGCCTCGCTCTCTCGCAGCACGATCGGGATGTATACCTGCCGATTCCAGTGCACATACTCATCCGCGCCGACGTCGGGGGCGGGGCCAAAAGGGCGGCCCTGCCCGTCGTAATCGTCGGCCACCTCGGGCATAGAGGCGGCCTGGTCGATGGCGCCGGTCGCCGTTGAGACAAGGTGCAGGTCGCCCGCGGCGGCATCGACGAACCAGTCCGCCCCGGCGCCGGTGACGTTGCCGACCAAAACCCCCTGGCCGCCATCGCGGTCCTCCCAGATGGCCATGTTGGTCAGGTTGTAGGCAAAAGTGCCCTGGGAGTCCGGGTAGCGGGCCTCCATGCCCCAGGTCAGCCCGCCGTCGGGGTCCAGCAGCAGGGCAGTGTTATTGGCCACCAGCCAGCCGCTGGCGTGGACCATCTCGATCACCACGTCGTGGCGCATGCTGGCATAGATCATGTTATTGCGCACGACACCGCCAACGTGGTCGCCCTCGCCGTGGCTGGCGTTGCCAAAAGCGATGCCCTGGTAACAGTCGACCAGCAGGTTGCGCTCCACGACCGTGTCGGTGGAGGCAGACCAGAAAAGGATGGTCGGGACAGGGTCGTTTCCTGGCGTGCGGATGCGGTACCACTCGTTATCCCGCACCACCCAGCGGTGGGCCAGGTGAGCGCTGATGCCGTTGGTGTACTCGTCCGGGGCGCTGGTGGTGTATTCCAGCCGCGAGCAGGCGAGCAGGCCATCCTCGCTGCCGTCGCCGATGGGATTGACTTTGACCAGCTGGTCGCCGATGTCGTAAATGTGCAGGTTGTAGAGAACGGGGCGGTCCGCGCCCTGGATCGACACGCCGTGGTCGTTGGCGTTGCGGATGGTCAGGTCGGCGATGGTCACGTCGTCGCCATCGACCATGACGCCAAAGTGACCGCCGACCATGCCGCCGAAATCAAGGACGACGTCGCCGCGGCTGCCGGTCGCGCCGCGCAAGGTAATGGCGTCGTTGACAATGTGGACCAAGTCCTGCATATGGTAGGTGCCGGCCTCGACGAGGATCGTCGTGCCAGGGGTGGCCTCGTAGGCCTGCTGGCGCAGCGCGGACTCGGTAGAGACGGTGACAATGCTACCGGTAGGGGGTGGGAGGGCCGGGCAGTGGGATGTGGCCCTCACCCCTCCCCTGTCCTCGCTTCGCTCGGACACCCCCTCCCCTCTCCCTCGTGCGGGAGAGGGGAGGGGGTCGGGGGATGAGGTGAGGGCTTGAAAAGCCAGCAAAATCGATAATAAGGCAGGAATGACGATACCGGACGTTCGATCATGGTTCATCACCTTGACCACGCTCCTTTTTGCGCTGGAGAAGTCGGGCGGCCAGGCTCCCCTCCGGAGGGGGCGGCGGCGGGGAAGGCGCTGCTGCTGGCGGCGGGGGAGGAGAGATGGACGCTGGCGGAGGGGAAATGGTCTCCGGCGGCGCAGGAGCCGGGCGGCGGGACGACTCGGCCCGTTCCTTGGCCTCAAACAGGCGGCTGACCGGGGAAGGGGTCTCGACGGCAGGGCGGGGACGGGGGGACGGCAGCCGCTCCCGCAGCCAGGCTTCGGCGCGGGCCCAATCGCGGCGGGTCAGCGCCAGCCGGCGCACGCCGACGTCGAAGGGGAACAGGAGCAGCGCGGCCCCCAGCAGGTAGGGCCACAAGTCGCGCGCCGTCCCGCTGCCCCGCAGGTTGTGCTCGAAAGCGGCCGCAGGTTCTTGCAGCACCCGGCCGCCGCCGAGTTCAGCCAGGTGGGCCAGGTAAGCTGGCTCCACCCCCAAGGCGGCATACTCGGGCGAATAGCCCAGCACCCAACCCCCGGTCAGGGCGACCGATTCCGCTCCGGCCGTGCCGCGCAGCTGCAGCAGATAGGCCCCCTCCTCCTGCGGCGTGAACGTCCCTTCGTATTGGCCGGGGGCCGTCTGGTGCAGCTCGATCGTCTCCGCCGCCATCCCGGGAGCCAGCAGGCGGATGGTGGCAGCCATGCTGTTGATAAACCTGCCGTCGTCGTCCAGGGCATTCACCGTGACGTGCGCCGTCTCCTCCTCCAGCGCGACATCCATCTCGATCGGGATGTCCGACTGCTGGGCGACGGTCCAGCGCACGACCTGGGCCCAAAACTGGCTGAAATCGTCCCAACTGACCCATTGGCGGGCCCAGCGGCCGGTCGCGTCGGAGGCCCAGGCAATAGAGCGGCCCAGGCCGTACTGCCAGACAGCCAGGAGGGGGTCCTCCTGGTGAGTGAGCAGGATCGCCTGGGCGGCAGGCTTGATGGTGGTGGCAACGTAGCCAAGCAGTTGCGGCGCTGCCGGGATTCCCTGCAGGATCGGGCTGGAGGCAGCCTGTCGAGGGAAGAATGGCTCTTCGACGATGTAAGAGCGCATCGCCAACTGGGTCTCTTGGGCAAAAATCAGCGGCAGGTTGCTGGCCTGGTCGGTAAAATAGTAGCGGCCGCCGCCAAGTTGGGCAATTTGCTGCAGGAATTGCAGGTCCTGGCCCTCGCCGATGGCGACGGTACTGAGGGTAATGTTTTGCTCGACCATCTGCCGCTCGATCAGCGCGGTGACGCCCTCCTGGTGCTCGGAATCCGCGCCGTCAGCGAGGAGGATGATGTGGCGCACCGGGTTGTCCGAATCGCCCAGAAAACCCAGCGCCGCCTCCAGTGATTCGCGGACATAGATGCCGCCGCCGCCGGCCTGGAGGCGGATCACCTGCTCGATCACCGCCTCCCGCTGGCTGCCCGGCAGGGGGCCGATGACGTCGGCAGGGCGGTCGTCGAAGGCGATGACGGTGATCTCGTCCATGTCGTTGATCAGCTCGGCGACGCGGGCGGCCGCCTCGCCCGCCAGGCGGATCTTGGCCACGCCGTTTTCCTCCACCATCATGCTGCCCGACTTGTCGATGACGACGACGATGGACATGGGCGGGAAACGCTCCGGGTCGTGAACCGTCATCTCGACCGGCAGGGTTTCCTCCAGCGGGGTGTCGTACCAGCCACCGACCCCGTAGGCGTGCGGACCGCCGACGGCGACCAACCCGCCGCCCGCGTCGCGGACAAAGGACTGGAGGGCCGTCATCGCCCGCGGGGAGAGGGATTGGGCAGGGATGTCGACCAGCACCACGGCAGCATACTCGGCCAGCGAGGCGGGATCGGAGGGCAGCGCGCCAGGGCTGGACTCGTCGACGGGCAGCCCGGCGGCGCGCAGGGCCTGGAGCAGGTAGCGAGCCTCTTGGGGCTCGCTGGCTGCCAGCAGGATGCGGGGGGGACCTTCGACCAGGGTAAAGGCGGACAGGCTGTTGTTCTGCAGGTAGGTGTCGGCGGCCGGGGAGAGGAGCGCGCGGTAGGAAACAAAGCCCGGCTCCCCCGACACCAGCGGCACGGCAAAGCGGTTGAGGCCGGGGCTGAGCCGAACAATTTCCTGGGCGACGACTCGATCGCCGGAAAGGACGGTCAACACGGCTTCTTCCTGAACTGTGCTCTCGACGACGGCGAGCAGGGTAAAGCTCTCGCCCTGGTAGAGGCGAGTCGGAAGGTCGAGCCCGGTCAGCCAGGCCTCGGCGGCCACAGGGTGATCCAGGCTGACCACGTCCAACACAATGCCCTGGGCCTGGGCGAGCTGCGCCGTGGTCTCGACATCTCCGACAGTGGCCCGTCCATCAGTCAGGAGAACCATGCGGCGGGCTGCGCCGCCGGGAAAGAGGGCGACGCCCAACTGCAGCGCTTCTTCCAGGTCGGTCTGGTGCGTCTGCGGGACAGACGCGACGGCGCCCAACTGCTGATTGGAGCTCATCGGCCGTTCCACCAGGGCGTCGGCGCCAAAGAGGACGACGGCAGCCTGATCGGTCGGTCCCATTGCAGCCAGCGCCTCCCGGACAAAGGCGAGCGCGCGCTCCTGCTCGGCATCCGAGATGCTGTCCGACACGTCGACCAAAAAGACGACGGCAAGCTCGTCGCCGCCGCGGACGGATTGCAGCCCCGCCAGTCCCAGGACGACGAGCAGGGCGATCAGGCAGCGCAGCACCAGCGCCGTCCAGTTCCGGCGGCGGCCATAGCGCCCCGTCGGTCGGCCCAGCCAGGCAAAGTAGGCGACGAGCGCCATCAGCAGTAGCAGAAGTGGTCGTGTAAAAGCCATGTCAATCTGGACAAGGGGGCAAGGAGACAAGGAAAAATGGAGCGGCTTTCACCTGGTCTCCTTATCATCTTATCATTCTTTTATTTTGTCTTCCCAATCCCCGGTAATACGCCCACCATTCCACCCCCATCACCCCCAGCGCGATCACTGCCAGCCAGGGCCAGAACTCGCGCTGACCTTGCTCCGCTTCGACTGCCGCGCCAACTGCAGCCTGGCCGATCCATATCGTTTCCTGCGGCGCAATGTCCGATTCAGCCGCGTCGAACAAGTTGACGGCAAAGCGGTCGGAACGGAGCAGCTCGTCACCGGCGCCGAACTGGGCGACGTGGTAGACGCCCGGCAGGTCGGTGGCGGCAAAGAGCGGCGGCGCTTCGCCGACCGCCAAGACGTGCGCGGCGCCGTCCGGCGCGGTGACGAGAATCCGCGTCGCTTCGGGGTCGGGCTGCATGGCGATCGGCTGACCGGGGTGAAGAGCGGTCGTTTCCACCACGCCGCCCTGGGGAAGCAGCCAGTTGGTCAGGTTGGAAACCAGGATTGGGAAAGCAACCTGCAAAGGGAGGTCGCTTTCGTGCAGGCTGAACGTCAGCGCGGCCCACCGCCCTTCGGGCCGCTCGGCGACAAGGAGCAGCGGGCCCCCCGCCGCCTCTGCCAGCACCCTTGCGCCGGGCGGCGGCTCGACGGCCCAGGCGCGGAGGACGTGGACGGCGCCCAGGTCGACGTAGCGCATCAGGGGATGGTCGCTGGCGACGCGGCTGAGCACGGTGTCGGTGAAAAAACCGGTCGCGTCGGCTGAAGGGCCGATGGCCCACAGGTTTCCCGGCGGCAGGGTGGCAGTAATGGGACCGTCGCAAACGACGAGGTCGTAGGGCTCGCTGGGGAGCGGCTGGTTGGGAGAAAGGCGGGTCAGCTCGATCCCCGGCAGCATCTCTAGCGCTCGTTCCAGGAAAAGATTGCCAGGGGTGACGAGGAGGACGCGGCGGGTGCTGGCGGTGCTGCGCACCGTCCAGGCAACGTCGTCGAGGGCCAGGGAGTCGCCATTCGCCAGGCGCGCCTCCAGCAGCGACAGGTCGTAGGGCAAATCGTCCAGGGCGATGCTGCTGTCGCCGTGGGCCGGGATGTCGAGACGGCGCACGTCAAAGAGAACGCCGTCGGCCCACAATTCGACCGCGACGTCGGCCGGGGCATCGTCCCAGTTCGCGACCTGCAAAAAAGCCTGGAGGCCGCTGCTGCCTTCGCGGGCCGCCAGGACGGTGATCCCCAGGTTCTCGCTCCCGGCTCCCACCTGTACAAAGTGGACCTCGCCGGGCAGAGGAGGCAGCGACTCGGGCATGGCGCCGTCGGAGATGATGACGATTTGCGTCTCACCCGCTCCGGACGCCGCGGCGGCGACCAGGGCAAAGGCCGTTTCCCAGTCGGCGGCGCCATTGCTGGGGGCGACGCCGTCCAGGGCGCGGCGCAGGACGGCCCGGTCGCTCGTAGCGGCGGCCAGGATTGCCGGACGCGGCCCCACGGCGATGAGGCTGGCCGCGTCGCCGCTCCCCAGGTCGTCGACGATACCCTCTGCTGCCTGCCGGGCGGCCTCGAACCGCGAGGGCTGGACGTCGGTGGCCTGCATGCTGGCCGAGCGATCGAGCAGGATGACGACGTCGCCCTGGATGACGACGGGGGTGAAAAGGAAAGGGCGGGCCAGGGCGACGGTGAGCAGGAGCAGGACGAGCAGTTGGAGCAGGAGCAGCAGGTTGGAGCGCAGCCGCTGCCAGGGGGCGTTGGCCTCCCGGTCGCGCAGCAGCCGCTGCCAGAGAAAGGTGCTCGAGACCAGCACGTCGCGCCGCCGCAGCTTGAGCATGTAGAGCAAGATGATGGGGATGCCCAACGCGGCAAAGACGAGGGCGGTCGGCGCAAGCAGGTTCATCGCATACACCTCGCCTAATAGGCCCCAATCTCCAACAGTCGCTCGTCGCTTAGGCCGAAATAGTGCCCAACCTCGTGACGGAGAACTCGATGCACCATCGCGAGCACTTCCTCCCAATTGCGGCAGCGCATCATGATCGGCTGGCGGTAGATGCTGATCTTGTCCGGCAGGACGAGGTTGTAGCCCTGGTTCCGCTGCGTCAGCGGGATGCCGTGGTAGAGGCCGAGGAGCTGCGAGCGGTGCCTGAGTCCGACACGGCGCAGCGTTTCTGCGTCAGGCCAGTCTTCCACCACCACGTCGACGTTTTCGAGCGCTTGCTGGAATTGTTCCGGCAGCGCGTCCAACGCCTCAGCGACAAACTGCTCAAAGAAATCCCGCCCCATAGCCTCTATTATAACATTCAATGGCCGTTCTGGCACGGCGGCGTCGGGCTGTGGGTGCACCATTATTGACTTTCCGCCGATTTTCACTATACTGAGGCATCCAACCCGGGCACATCCGCCAAGCCAGCCGCGCAAGCCCCCGGCGGGCCCGATGATTCAGCAGACCGCGCCGGAATCAGGCTGTCGAGGCCCTGTGCAGTCGCTGCCGGGCTCTCCCCCACAGCAGGAGCACGGAAAGATGAAAAAAAGCAGCATGTTAGTCGTCATCGTCGTGATACTCAGCACGGTGATCCCCGTCCGCTCCGCAGCATCCCCGGCCAGGCGCCTCGTCGAAGCGGAGGAGGCCAGCCTCACCACCGCAGGCCCGGCAAACGCCGCGGCCGACGATCTCTTTGCGGCCCTCGCCCCTTACCTCGACGCCCACGACCGGCCGCCGATCGTCCTGGTGCACGGCTGGCAGGGGGTCAATTTCGACAAGCCCGACTGCGAGCGGGGCAGCGTCGCCTGGGCAGACGAAAACTGGGACCACCTGGACGAAGAACTCGAGGCCCTCGGCTTTCACGTCGAGTTCGCCCGCCTCCGCTCCGGCTCCAGCTTCGACGAGCCAAACTGCACCCCCGTCGCCGAGGAGAATGCGCCCTACGTGGCCGAGGCGATCGACCTGGCGCGGGCGAGCACCGGCGCGGAGAAGGTGATCCTCATCGCCCACAGCATGGGCGGCCTGGTCAGCCGCGCCTACCTGGAGAGCAACCTCTACCGCGACGACGTGGTGGCGATCTATACCCTGGGTAGCCCCCACGTCGGCGTGCCGGTGGACGTTCTGGCCGAGCTGGTCGAGATCATTACCTTTGGCGCCATCACGCTGGAAGAATACTGCGTCGCCCAACCCGTCGTCTGCCAATTCTCTGACGACGAATCGGCCAATCCGCCCGGTTTTACCGGCATCGAGACCTTTAACGACGTCCACAACACGCGCGCCGCGGGGGTCTATTACCACATGATCGGCGGCGACATCGGCTTCGACCACCGCGCCTGGATCGCCGAGCTGCTGTACCAGTTGATCCCCGGCCCCAACGACGGCATCGTCCCGCTGCCCAGCGCCATGGGCGTCTCGTCGGCGACGGGCAACCTGGGGCCGCTCTCCGGCGTGATCGACCGGCTGGAGGTCTATGCGGCCCACATCGACTCGTTCTGCGACGACCCCTCGGTCCCCCTGACCTGCGACCATCACTACAACTATCACGACCGGGACCGCTACTGCATGGACTGGGACCTGTCGGTCTATGAGGACGAGCTGTTCCGCAGTTCTTCTTTCTACGGCTGCCTGGAGCCGACGTTGAACAACCGGCTGCCGGACCACGTCTGCGGCGTGGCCAGCGAGCTGACGGTCGCGCCCCCCACCCCGCTCCAGCCGCCGCTCCGCCAGCGGCTGCCGGTTGGCGAACAAGTCCTGGCCCCCGGCCAGCGGGCCGTGCATGCCGTCGGCCTGCCGGGCGGCCCGGCGATGCTGCTGGCCTATGCGCCGCTGCAAGCGCAGGAAGGAACGCTGCGCGCGTCGTTGGTCGCCCCCGACGGCCGCACCATCGACCCGGCGTACGCTGCCGGGCATCCCGATCAAGTCCGCTACAAGGGCGACAGCCGCGCCGCCCTCTACCTGCTCCGCGACGCCATGCCGGGGGAGTGGCAGGTGATGGTCGAGGTGGTCGACGCGCCACCCGGCGGCCTGGCCTATCGCGCCGCCGCCTTCCAGGTGACAGGCGAGTTCGACATGGACTCGGATACCGCGACGGCTCCCGTCTCCCGCAGCGCGGCCGGGACGCTGCCCGCTGCCGGGCCCATCGCCCCGGACATGCACCTCTCGCCCCACGAATGCACCATCGACCACGGCGGCCCTTACGTGCCCGGCGACAGCGTCGCCGTCACCTGCCAGCTACAAATGCTGGAAGAAGGGAACTACCGTGAGTGGTTCGATCACTACTTTTTCGACGGGCCGAACGGCTGGGACGTCCAGACACAGAGTGCGCCGCCCTACGCGGACCTGGGCGGCTGGGGACGGGACGTCGTCGCCGTGGGCTGCGACGATACCGCCCTAGCCTACTGGGGCATCGACGATCCCTTCCTGGCCCCGCTGGACAGCGCGTGCGAGCTGGGGCTGCTCAACCGTCCCGCCAGCGGTTCCTTCAACGGGCCCTGGGCGCGCTGGGAACCGTACGCCGCCACGGCGGTGGAGAGTTTCGAGGGCAGTTTTCCCCCCGCCGGCTGGACGATCTATAAACCGGGCGGCGGCAGCGACAACCACGGGTTCCAACAGACCAGCAGCCGCGCCCACAGCGGCTCTTACAGCGCCTACCACGACGACGACGATCCCTGGTTCTGGGACCCCATCGAGACCTGGTTCGTCATGCCGCAGCACGCGGTCCAGGCAGGCGACGCGCTGGTCTTTTGGCAGAACCAGAATTACGGCGACTGGTACTCGTACCACGGCGTCTGGATCTCTTCCGGCAGCCCGGACCCCGACGACGGCGATTACTGGGAGATGGCTGAACTGGGGCCGGGCCAGGAGGATGCCTGGGAAGAGGTGCGGATCGGCCTGAGCCATTACAGCGGCAAGAACGTCCACCTCGCCTTTGTCTACGAAGGCGATTATTCCGACGAGTGGTACCTCGACGACGTCTACGTCGAGCGGCAACGGCTGCAGGCGACGACGTTCGACTTTGCAGTCGATTTCGTGGTCAGCCGGGACCCCGAATATCTCTGCCCCGGCTCGAACTATGTCGGGGTGACCGCGTGGTATTCGGACACGCGCGCCGGCCTGGTGGGAGTCGCGCTGGGCGACCTGGTCGGCGCGACCGCCAACGCGGCCCCGCTTGACGTCAGCCAGCCATGCCCCCTGCCGGCAATCGTCGTGACCCAGACGGTGGCGGTCGACGGGGCCTGTCCGGGCAGCGACAGCCTGGAAGTGCCAGAGAACGCCCAAGAAGTGACCTTTTGCTTCGCGGTGCGGAACGAGGCGCCGGTGACGGTGACCCAACACCTGCTGCACGTCCCGGCGTTGGGGGGCGACCTCTTTAGCGGCACCGTCACGCTGGGGCCGGGCGAGAGCTATGCTTTCCAGCAGGATTGGGATCTGGGGGGCGCGGCGGGCGAATGTTTCCCGATCACCGCCACCTGGACGGCGCAGACGCCGCGGGGGTTCGGGCAGCCCCAGGGAGAGGATGCCGACGTGCCCTTTATCTACACGGTCTATGAGAGCCAGGACAGCGACGGGGCCGAGGTCTGCATCGCCGCCCCGCTGCTGGTCGATTTCGAACGCCCGGCCTACGCCGTGGGCGAGGGAGATGGGAGCGCGGCGATCGACGTCCGGCTCAGCGCCGCCTCGCCCCGCCCGGTCGCGGTACACTATGCCACGGCGGACGGCACAGCGCGCGCCGGGGATGACTACCTCGCCGCTGCCGGCCTGCTTACCTTTACCCCCGGCGTGACTTTGCAGCTCTTTGCCGTCTCGGTCATCAGCGACGCGCTGGACGAGGCGGACGAGACGCTGGCGCTGATCCTGTCGGATGCGGTCAACGCCGACGTGGGCGCGAACAGCCCGGCGGAGCTGACCATCGTCGACGACGACCCGCTGCCGCTGCTCCACTTTGCGGCCCCGGCCTGCCAGGTGGACGAGGGGGCAAGCGCGGCGACGGTCACGGTCAGCCTGGAAACAGCCTCCGGCCTGACGGTCACGGTCGACTATGCCGCCAGCGACGGCACGGCGCGAGGCGGCAGCGACTACGTCCCGGTCAGCGGGACGCTGACCTTTGCCCCGGGCGTCACCCAGCAGGCCTTTGTCGTCCCCCTGCTCGACGATGCGCTGGACGAGCTGGACGAGACAGTCCGGCTGGCTCTCGCGGACGCCTGCAACGCCGAGGTCGGGGGCAACAACCCGATTACCCTGACCATCACCGACGACGACCCGCCGCCGACGGTCGATTACGATCGCGCGGACTATACCGCGCTGGAAGAGTCCGGTGCGGTGACGGTCACGGTCGTGCTCAGCCTGCCGTCCGCGCTGACGGTCACGGTCGATTACGCCGCCAGCGACGGCACGGCCCAGGCCGGGGAGGACTATTTGCCGCTCAGCGGTACGCTGACCTTTGCGCCCGGAGTGACGGCCCAGTCCTTTGCCGTCACCCTCGTCGACGACCGGTTGCCGGAGGGGCCGGAGACGGTCGTCCTGACCCTGTCGGGGGCGGATAACGCGACTATCGGCGGCAACAACCCGGCGCTGCTGACGATCGTGGAGGGGGATCGGCGCGTTTTCGTCCCTTGGGTGTTGAGGGAGTTTGAACGGTAAAGAAAACACAGAGACTGTTTGAACCTTTCCCCGACCGAGTAGGTATTAACTACGTTGAGCAAACGAGAATTCCGTCCGGAAAAAGAATACAAGTACAACCGTTCCGGGCCGGTGCGCTGGATCCTTTCCCACCTGCTGCGCCACGCATTTTTCCCCCTGCTGACCATCGTGGCTGCGGTGTTCAACAACTGGTTCTACGGCTTTGTACAGGTGCTCATCGGGCGCGGATTCGAGCTGATCACCACCCCCGGTTGGCGCCTGGAGGAGTTGGGCCTGATCGCCCTGGGGGTGATGGGCACGGCCATCGGCCAGAGTACGACCGGCCTGGCGCGCAACTATACCACCGAATTCCTGGCCCAGGCCATCGAGCGGGACACCCGCGACGAGCTGTACGTCAGTCTGCTGGGCAAGAGCCAGACCTTTCACGGGCGACAGCGCATCGGCGACATTATGGCCCGCGCCACCAACGACGTGCGCATGTTGAACTTGATGTTCAGCCCCGGCATGATGCTGATCATCGACTCGCTGATGGCCCTCGTCGTTCCCGCATTTATGATCGCTGCGCTGCAGTGGCAGCTGCTGCTCGTCCCGCTGGTGTTCATGCTCCTGCTGGCGCTCACCGTCATCGACTATAACCGGCGGCTCAAGCCGGTCAGCATCGAGCTGCGGGAGCAGTTCGGGACGATGAACGCCGGGCTGGCCGAAACCATCGCCGGCATCGAGGTGGTCAAGGCGAACGCCCAGGAGCGGCGCGAGTGGCTGCGCTTCACCCACAACGCCCGTACCTACCGCGACCTCTTTGTCCGCCAGGGCGAGATCCAGGCCTTTTACCTGCCGATGCTCGTCTTTAGCTTTGCCTGGGCAGCGGCGTTCCTGCACTCGCTCTTGCTGTGGCGGGCAGACATTGTCAGCCTGGGCGAAGTGGTCGCTTTCATGGGGCTGATGGGAACCTTTCGCTTTCCCACTTTCATCTCGATCTTTTCCTTCAACCTGGTCCAACTGGGCATTGCCAGCGCCGAGCGCATCCTGGCGCTGATCAACACCGAGACCGACCTGGACGAGAACAAGGCCGGCGTCGCCCGGCCGATCCAGGGACAGGTCGAGTTCGACCGGGTCAACTTTAGCTACAATGGGACGCCGGTGCTGAAGGATATCAGCTTTACCGCCTGCCCAGGCGAGACCGTCGCCATCGTCGGGCAGACCGGTTCCGGCAAGACGACGCTGACGCGGTTGATCAACCGCATCTTTGACGCCGACAGCGGGCGGGTGCTGGTCGACGGGGTCGACGTGCGGGAATGGAACCTGGAATCGCTGCGCTCCCAGGTCTCGACCATCGAACAGGACGTCTTTCTCTTTTCGCGCACGCTGGCGGAGAACATTGCCTTTGGCTGCGGCGACGCAACGCAGGCAGCGATCGAGCGGGCCGCCCGCGAGGCCCAGGCGCACGAGTTCATCACTGGCTTTGGCTCCGGTTACGAGACCGAAGTGGGCGAGCGCGGGGTGACCCTCTCCGGCGGGCAGCGGCAGCGCATCGCCATCGCCCGCGCCTTTCTGGTCAACCCACGCATCCTGATCCTGGACGACAGCACCAGCGCCATCGACAGCGCCACCGAGGACCGCATCCAGCAGGCGATGGAGCGGATCAGCAGCGAGCGGACCACCTTTCTCATCACCCATCGCCTGAGCCAGATCCGCTGGGCCGACCGCATCCTGGTGCTGCGGCAGGGCGAGCTGGTCGACCAGGGCTCGCACGAAGAGTTGATGGAACGGAGCGCCGACTACCGGCGCATTTTCTCTCGGTACGAGTGAGGTATGATGACAAGAGAAGGAGAGAAAAATCTATTCCTCCTTGTCATCCCATTCAGGAGGAATAGATGGCTGATCCAAGAATCACCAAGCTGGCCCAGGTGCTGGTCCAGTATTCGCTGCAACTGGGGCCCGGCGACGAGTTTTTGCTTGACACCAGCCCCCTGGCGGCGGAGCTGAACCTGGCGGTCTACAAGGAAGCGCTGCTTTCTGGCGCCCACGTCATGACGTCGTGCAGCATCCCGGGAACGAGTGAGATTTTCTTCAAGTATGCCAACGACGAGCAGATCGACTATGTCTCGCCGATCCGCTGGCTGGTCGCCGAGCGGTTCAGCGCCGTGCTCTACATCGACGCCGAGCACAACACCCGCGAGCTGTCGGGGGTCGATCCGGCCCGCCAGAGCCGGGCGCAAAAGGCGCGCGCCGAGTTGTCCAAGCTCTTTTACGGGCGCGCCGCGCGCAAGGAACTGCGCTGGTGCCTGACCGTCTTCCCGACCCACGCCTCGGCCCAGGAAGCGGACATGAGCCTGAGCGAGTACGAGGATTTCGTCTACGGGGCGGGCATGCTGGACCGGGAGGACCCGGTGGCAGCGTGGCAAGAAGAGGCCGAGCGGCAGCGTCGTCTCATTGCCTGGCTGGCGGGGAAAAAAGAAGTGGTCATCCGCGGCGACAACGTGGACATCTCGATGTCGATCGAGGGGCGCAAGTTCATCGAGTCAGCGGGCAGGGTCAATTTCCCCAGCGGCGAGATCTTTACCTCGCCTGTCAGAGATTCGGTCAACGGCTGGGTGCGCTTCTCTTACCCTGCGATCTATGGCGGGCGCGAGGTGCAGGATATCGAGCTCTGGTTCGAGGACGGCCGCGCCGTCAAAGAGCGGGCCAGCAAGGGGCAGGACCTGCTCAGCGCACTGCTCGACACCGACGAACGCTCCCGCTACCTGGGCGAGTTGGGGATCGGGACCAACTATAACATCCAGCGCTTTGTCAAGAACATGCTCTTTGACGAAAAGATCGGCGGGACGATCCACCTGGCCCTCGGCGCCGGTTTCCCCGAGGCGGGCGGCGATACCGATTCCGGCCTGCACTGGGACATGCTGTGCAATATGGCGCAGGGCGAGATCCTCGTCGACGGCGAGTTGTTCTACCAGAACGGGCAGTTTGTCGTGTAATGGGCTTTGTACTGGACGGCCTGGATACAGAAACATACGACCGCCATTACAGCGACCGAGAACTATTGCGGCGGATCGCGGGCTACTTTGCTCCCCACCGCCGCGAGATGATCACCGTCGGCGTGATGCTGATGCTCAATTCGGCCGCCGGAAGCGGCGGGCCGATCCTCATCTCCCGCGCCATCGACGTCTTGCTCGAGCGCCCTTCTGTCGGGGCGATGCTGCTCCTGTCGGCTGGCGTGCTGCTGCTGGGAATCTTTGGCTGGGGCACGAATTACGTGCGCCAGCTCTTTTCGGCCCGCGTGGTAGGCGACGTGGTGCTCAAGCTGCGCAAAGACGTCTTTGACGCCACGGTGAGACACGACCTGTCGTTCTACGACGAGCACCCGTCGGGCAAGATCGTCAGCCGCGTCACTTCCGATACGCAGGATTTTTCCGAGGTCGCCAACCTGACCATGAACCTCATCAGCCAGGTATTGCTGGTGCTCTTGCTCTCAGTCTGGCTGTTGAACATCAACGTCTGGCTGACGCTCGCCCTCCTGGCAATGACGCCCGTCGCCGTCACCATCGCGCTCAGCTTTCGCCGCGTCGCGCGCACCGTGACCCAACGGGCGCGGCGGGTGACGGCCAAGATCAACGCCCAGATCCAGGAATCGATCAGCGGCATCGTGGTCGCCAAGAGCTTTCGCCAGGAACACGCCATCTATGCCGATTTCGCGGCCACCAACCGCCAGTCCTACCAGGTCGGGCTGCGACGCGGCCTGACCCTGAACACGATCTTTCCGATCATGGGCTTTTCCTCCGGCCTGGGGGTGGCGCTGTTGATCTATGCCGGCGGCATGGCGAACCGCAGCGGAGCGGTGAGCCCCGGCAACTGGTACCTCTTTATGCAGGCGGTGGGATTCTACTGGTGGCCGTTGATCAACATCGCCTCCTTCTGGAGCCAGTTCCAGGACGGGTTGTCGGCAGCCGAGCGGGCTTTTGCCCTGATCGACGCCGAGCCGCGGGTGGTCCAGGTTGCCGCGGAGCCGGTGGAGCGATTGACCGGCCACATCCTCTTTCGCCACCTGGCCTTTGCCTACAACGCGGACGAGGTTGTGCTGCCCGATTTCTCCCTCGAGATCCAGCCGCGCGAAACGGTCGCCTTTGTCGGCCACACCGGTGCCGGCAAGAGCAGCCTGGCGCGGCTGATCGCCCGTTTCTACGAATTTCAGGATGGGGAGCTGCTGGTCGATGGGCAGGATGTCCGCCGCCTCGATTTGCAACAGTACCGGCGGCAGATCGGCCTGGTGCCCCAGGAGCCGCTCCTCTTTTCCGGCAGCACACGCGACAACATCCGCTACGGTCGCCCCGAGGCAACGGATGAGCAGGTGCAGGAGGCAGCGATGCACATCGGGCAGGGAGATTGGCTGGCCAGCCTGGCCGATGGGCTCGATACCGACGTCGGTGAGCGAGGGGCGGACCTCTCCATGGGCCAACGGCAGTTGGTAGCCCTGGCGCGGGTGCTGCTCAAGGACCCGGCGATCTTTATCCTCGACGAGGCGACGGCAAGCGTCGACCCCTTTACCGAAGCGCAGATTCAGGAAGGCCTGGAGGCGGTGATGCGCGACCGGACGGCAATCGTCATCGCCCACCGCCTATCCACGGTCAAGAACGCAGACCGGATCGTCGTCATCAAGGAAGGGCGGATCATTGAGGAAGGGACGCACGAGGCGTTGATGGCCCAGGGCGGCCATTATGCCGAGCTGTACAACACCTACTTTCGCCACCAGGAGATCGGCTACCGCCCGCCGTCGGCGACAATCGAAGAACGCCCCACACTCTCCGCACGCGATCAGGGGGCGTAGGCGGCGGCAAATCGCCCGCCTGGAAAAAGACCGGTTTGGTGCACCAAGCCGGGATCTGGCGATCCCGGCCGAGCGCAAAACTGGGATCAATTTCTACCGAGATGCACTAGATCATGAACTCGCCGCTGCGGTAAAAGAGCTCGTCATCGACATAGATTTCACCGCCATCCCGCATATCGCAGATCATGTCCCAGTGGATGGCCGACTCGTTCTGACCACCGGTCTCGGGATAGCTGGCCCCGACCGCCATGTGGAAGGAACCGCCGATCTTTTCGTCAAAGAGAATGTTCTTGGTAAAGCGCTGGATGCCGTCGTTGGTGCCGACGGCAAACTCGCCCAGGTAGCGGGAGCCAGCGTCGGTATCGAGCATCTGGAGCAAGAACTCTTGCCCCTTCTTGGCCGTCGCCTTGACAACCTTGCCCCCTTCGAACCACAGCTCGACCCCCTCCACCTCGCGCCCGTCGGTGATTGCCGGGTAGGTGAACCGCACCCAACCCTCGACGCTGTCTTCCACTGGCCCGGTAAATATCTCGCCGCTGGGCATGTTGTTGTGGCCGTCCGAGTTGATGAACGTGCGCCCGTCAATAGAGAGGGTCACGTCGGCGTTGGGCCCGATGACCCGAACGCCGTGCTTGCCCTTGAGCCAGTCGACCAGGCGCTGCTGCCGCTCGTGCATTTCTTGCCAGCAGGCGATGGGGTCATCCTGGTCACAGTAACAGGCGGCATAGACAAAATCCTCATACTCCCGCAAGCTCATGTCCGCTTCCTGGGCATAGGCGTCAGTGGGGTACTGCGTGCCCACCCACTTGAGCTCCTTGGACGCGCCGCGCCGCATATAAGTCCGCATCACCGGCATCATCGCCCGGCTGCGCTGCGCCTGCCGGGCAGGATCGATCGCACTGAGCGCGCGGGTGTTGGTGTCGGAGCGGATGGCAATGGAAGCATCATAGGTCTCGATAAACAACTGGAACGCAGGCGGGATGAACTCGAGCTGTTCATCGGAAGCCAGGCGGAAAAGCGCTTCGTCCGCTCCTGGCAAACCGACGATGAGCTGGGGATGGCCCCCGGCCTGGAGCACTTTTTCGTACACGGCCAGGAGCAGGGGTTCCGCCGCCGGCATGCCGCGGATGAACACCTTGTCTCCTGGTTCGATGTGGGTTGAATAATGGACGAGAACTGAGGCCAGTTTTTCGACACGTGGGTCTCTCATCAAAACCACTCCTCATTTTATTGAATTTTACTATTGACAACGCCATTCTAACACGGCGACAATGATTTGGCAAATCATGGGTGCTGATGGGATCTCTCAAACGCGCGCACAATCGCGCGGTGCACCGCCACATTGTCCAGAAATGAGCGGCGGATTTCCTGGTCTTGAATTCTGCCTGCCCACTCTTGCAACAAGGAATGAGCGGTGGCCAACAGTTCCGCAGCGCGGGGGTCCTGCGCGGCATCGAGGACCCGGTAGCAGGCCAGATAGGTGCGGAAAGGTTCCTCGGTGCCCTCCAGGCTGCCATGCTCCAGGTGACAGAGGATCTCTTCGACGTGGGAGCGGGCCGAGGACAGGTCGCCGCGAGCCAGCAAGACGGCAGCCAATCCGGCCAGGGGCTCGGTCGCTGCGTGCGGCTGCCCCAGCTCGCGGCGCAAGTCGAGGGCCTGCTGATAGGCGGCAAGCGCCTCCTCCCAGGCCGCCAATCCCGCCCAGGCGTGGCCCAAAAAGGTGAGCGCCTGGGCCTGCTTGGGCATGCCCCCCAGCTCTTGAGCCAGCTGCAGCGATTGTTGGATGCGCTCGCGCGCAGCCCGGTGGTCGTTCGACAAGTGATCGAGCAGCCCCAGGTGGCCCAGCGACTCGCTTTCAGAGGGCCGGTCACCCACCTCGCGCCAGAGGCAAAGGGCCTGCTGGTGATATTCTCGGGCGCTGGCATAGTCACCCAGGTGGCGGGAGATGACGCCGAGGTTGTGGAGGGCCATCCCTTCACCGCGGCGGTAGCCAATCTCGCGGCAGGTCTCCAGAGCCTGGCAGGTGTATTCACGGGCTTGAACATAGTTCCCGGTACTTTGCAGCACCACGCCCAGGTTGTTCAGCCCCAGCCCCGCCTCCCCTTCCCGATGACCGATCTCGCGAAAGAGCTGCCGGGCTTGTTCGTGGTAATCGAGCGCTGCCGCGTTGTCGCCCATCAGCCAGGAAATCACGCCCATGTTGTTGAATCCGCTAGCCAGTCGCAGCCGGTCGCCAATTTCGCGGTTGATCTCGATCGCCTGTTGGTAATAGTCCAAGGCCTGGGAAAAGTGGCCCCACTCGACGTAGACGACCCCCAGGTTATTGAGCGAGGCCGCCTCGCCCTGCCGGTCGCCGGTTTCACGGTAGATGCGCAGGCCCTCCTCGCAGTACTCGATCGCCTGGACATAGTTGCCCTGGCGCCAGGAGACAATGCCCAGGGCGCGCATGCTGTTTGCTTCGACCTGCTGGAAACCGGCGGCGTGGGCCAGGTCCATCGCCCGCTTGAGCCAGGTTTGAGCTGCCGCAAAGTCATCCTGCCGCAGGCGCGTCCACCCGGCCCGGTTGTAGAGACGCATCAGCTCCGCCGTCGGTTTCTCCGCGTCGAGATAGCTCATTCCCTTTTCCAACCACTCGAAGGCACGTTCGTATTCGCTGCGCCCCTCGTACGCCTGGGCGGTCAGCCGGCAAAGATCGGCCAGGCGGCGCGCCGCGTCGGTCGACGGCGGCGGGGTTTCGAACAGCGCGCGGGCGGCAGCGAAATGCTCCAGCGCTTCGGCGTACCGACCAACCAGGAGCAGCACCTCGCCCAGCGATTGGTGGGCCACCATGCGATGAAACTGGAACGCCGGGGCCTGCGCTGGCTTGAGCTGATGGAACAGCTCCAGGGTCTGGCGATAGCGAGAAAGAGCGACCTCGTTGGCATAAGCAGCCTGGGCCTGGCGGGCAGCCTCCAGCCCATAGACCACGGCTCGCTCCACCTCTCCCGCCTGGGAAAAATGGTAAGCCAACTGCTCGGCGATACGCTCGGGTTCCAGGGCCGCATATCGCTCCAGGGCCATGCCGGCCTGCTGGTGCAGGATCCGCCGGCGCAAGGGGCCCAGGTCGGCATAGAGCACTTGCTGGATCTCGGTGTGGCGGAAACAGAGCATTGCGTCGCCGGGCACTTCTTGCACCAGCTGACGCTCCATCATCACATCCAGGTGTTCCAACACCTGCCATTCAGACAGGCCGCTCATCTCTTGCAGGGCGGCGAAGGAAAAGGTCTGCCCCAAAACCGCGGCCTGGCTCAGCAAAGTCTGCGTGTCAGGGCTCAGATGGCCGATGCGATGCCACACCGCCTCACGCACGCTGGCGGGCAGGCGAATCTCGGCCAGGTCCGGGAAACGCCACCCGCCCCGATCCATCTTGACCAGGCCGTCATCCATCAACCCGCGGGCGACTTCTTTCACGTAAAGGGGATTGCCCCCGGTGTGGTGATAGATGCTTTCGATCAAACTGCCCGGCACGTCCGGCTGCCAGATATTGGACAAGATCGACCTTACGCTCTCTTGACCCAGGCGCCCAAGGGGCAGGTGCCGATAGGTGGGATGGTTGCTCAAATCGCGCAACGTCTCCCGCAACGGATGATCGCGTCCCAGTTCGGTATCACGATACGTGCCCACCACGAGCAGGGCCATGGAGGGCAGGTGCCGGCCCAGGTAGCGCAACAGCTCCAGGCTGTTGGGATCAGCCCACTGCAAATCGTCGAGAATGAGGAACCAGGGTCGTTCTTTCGTCGCCCGTCCAATGAATTGGGTCAAGCTGGCCATCAAGCGCAGTTGTTCTTGTTCTGGATCCAGCGGCGGGGGGTCGGCGAGATGGGGTAGCATGTGGCGGATCTCGGGCACGAGGGACATAAAATGACTGAGCAGCCGGCAATTCTGTTCGTCGGACAGCTCGGGCGGCACCGTGGCCAGGTAGCCCTTGATGATCTGGCTAAAGAGGTGGTACGGCGGCGCTCCCTGGATCTCCTGGCACACCCCCGTCAACTGCACCGGCGCCTGGCTCCACAAGGCGGCCTGTTGGGCCAGGGTCGTCTTGCCGATGCCCGACTCGCCAGTGATAAAAACGAGCCGCCCTTGCCCCGCCCGGGCTTTTTGCCAGCAATCTGCCAGGGCCTGTAACTGCTCCTGGCGCTCCGCCGCAACATGCTGCCGCTGCGGGTCTGCCGCGTCCCCCATCGGCCCGCTCAGGCCATCCAAGATGCCGTGTACTTGTTGGGCGCTGGCATAGCGGTCGTTGGGGTTTTTGGCCAGCAGCTTGAGCACCAGGTGCTCCAGGGAGAGCGAAATCTCGGGATTCAATTCCCGCGGCGGCGGCGGCGAATCGTGCACCTGCGCGTGGAGAATTGCCTGCTCGTCACCCTCAAAAGGCAGGCGACCGGTGAGAAGTTGATACAGGATCACACCCATCGAATAGAGGTCCGTACGGGCATCCAGGGGCTGGCCGACAATCTGTTCCGGAGCCAGGTAGGAAGCGGTTAGAAAAAGGATGGGAACGTGAAAAAAGTTGCGCCCTTCCTCCAGGCACCCCAGGCCAAAGTCACACAACTTGACCCCCTCTTCCGTGAGCAGGACGTTAGCCGGCCGCAAGTTGCTGTGGATAACCCCGCGGCGGTGGGCATAGTCCAGAGCGCTGGCAATGCCGCGGATGATCTCGAGCGCCGGATCGTTGGCCAGGGGCAGCGGGACGTCGGCCAGGTGCTGGCGCAGCGTCTTGCCGGCCACGAAACTCTCGGCCCGAAAACCCTCCGCATCCCAATCGATGACCCGGACAATATTCGGATGCTCCCAGCCAACGATCTGTTGAATCTGCCGCGCACAGCGGGCGACGAGTTCAGGACTGACGGCAGCAGAAAAGACCTTGAGGACGACCGGTTGGTTGGTCTGGATGTCGACCGCTTTGAGAACGGCACCCAGCCGGCCTTCTCCCATCTTGCCTTCGATCTGGTAACGCTCCTTCAGCACCTGTCCCGGCAGGTTGAGCGCTTCGCGGGCCCAGACGGCGGATAACGCCGCTTCCACCGAGGGATAGATTGCAAAGTGATTGACGTATCCTCCCAGGCGGATGACCTGCCGCACGCTGTCCGACGGAGCGGCCAGGACGATGGGGGCGCCATCCCGTTCCTGGCTCAGCGTGACCAGCGCCTTGAGACTGGCGGTGGTCAGCGTCTCGACGGAGGAGAGATCGATGACCGAGCTGGGGTTGGATGCGTCCAGTTCGGCGAGCCGCTGGGCGATCTGCTGTACGCCAAACTCGTCGAAAACGTAGCTGGGGGTCAGGATCGCGGCTTCTGCGCGGGCAGTGAGCCGCAGATCGACAGCACTCGGCGGGACCAGGTTGAGCGTGAGCCCCTCACAAGCCATGATGACCTCGCACGTCGGGCGGCTGGTATCCGCTGCCTGATAGGCCACTGCAGTCTCCCAGATTTTCTGCAGCTTGTCGTCCGGGTAGGTGGGATCGTGGTGAAAGAGGAGCAGCCGCTTGACGCCCGCCGCCCGCGCCAGGTCGATGCCGATCATGGCCGAACTGTGCCCCCAGTCCTCCCGATCCCACCCGTCCTGCAGGGTGTATTGAGCATCAAAGATCAATGCGTCGGCATTGCGGAAAAACTCGATGTGCGGATGGACGCTGGCGTCGTCCAGCTGCTTGTATTCAGCGTCGCTGGCATAGACAAGGACGGCCCCCTGGTGCTCCAGACGATAGCTGTAGGAATCGCTGCGGTGGGTGTTGCAGATCGTCGTGATCCGAACGTCGCCGATGCCAAACTCCTGGCCCTCCTGCAAGCGGACGAACTGGATGTCGGCGCCCATGTCGTGCAACGAGACAGGCCAGGTCGGCAGCTGCTGTTGATCGACGAAAGCGGCCTCTACGTCGTGAATGCCATAGATCACGATCTGGTTTCCAGGCACAAAAGCAGGCCGGAACATGGGAAAACCCTGGATGTGGTCCCAATGCAAATGGCTGATCAAGAGATGCAAGAGGCCCTCTCCCTGCCCACAAGGCCCGTTCACCATCTCCAGCCCCAATTCGTGCAGGCCGGTGCCGGCATCGATGACAATGATCTCTTCACCGGCCTGGACCGCGACACACGGGGTATTTCCCCCCGCCGTACCAAAGAGCAAAGGAGAGAGTTCCTTGAGGTGATCACGTACTGATTCGGCATCGCCGGTATAAACATCCGGTATCTCGGCAATGGCACGGACGATTTTATCTTGCACCTCTTTGGGTTTGAGGGGAGCCGGGATCGAACCGCGAGTGCCCCAAAACGTCACCTTCATAATCATCCACTCCGGGATTCTCACTGTAGGAGGCCTCAGAAGCCGCCAAGCACTCTGAGGTCTGAAAGCTCAACCATAGTACACCGATTTCCCCGCCGGCGCAACCCCAAGAGGCCAATTGGGCGCACGAACGATCTGGTAGAGAGTTGGCGCATCGTGTTGCGTTGTCCCCCCGTAGCGCGTTGTTCTACCCAATCTCGCCCGGACGTTCACGTCCGGGCTCAGCCCTTGCGGGGGCTAATTGTAGCCCGCAGGGGGCTTGGCTGGCTAAGCCGGGCGGTTTGGCGCCCGGCGGGGTGAGCAAGCAGCATCGATATCGATACCCAAGGGGAGAACAACCCAATTGCCAACACCTGCAAATTGCAAAAACAGATCGTTCGGTAGTGCTCCGATTGGGTGTTGTTGGCAATTTTCGGCCACGAATTCACACGAATGGGCGTATGCAAAACTTGGGGGAGCGTTAAAAATCAGCCACGAATTACACGAAAAAAGGCAGAAAATTCGTGAAATTCGTGGCAGAAATTCCGAGATCATCTAGGGCTCCCCCAACTAATAAATGCGCCCTCACACGAATTGACGCTAATTTTGCCTCAATTCGCGTGAATTCGTGGCCGATTTTCTGCCGCTCGGTTAGACCAACACTCAACAGGATGCATCCGGCCCCGGCAGAGGATAAATCGCTGCTATAAATAGAAACTATCAGTGGCCATAAGCAAATATAGCTAATAAAAGTTTCAAAACGGCCTTTTTTTCATTGCTTCCCTTGCAAGACTGCATATAATAAGGCCTCGTACTTGCTTTCTGGTATCAGGAATCTCGAGGGCAACAGCTTGCGCCGTCATCCTGGATGCCCGTCCAACGAGCACTGCTTGCAAATCCCCGATTCTCCCACTTGATCGGATTGGGAGCATCCGGTGGGATTGGGTTGTCCTGTTGCCAATCTTGATGAGATGCAAAAACGGAATGACCATGCATATCAATATCCGCAAACTCGAGAAGGAGTAGTTTTCAACTATGCAAAAGAGAATCGTCCTTATCGCTGCGATTCTGGCCCTGGCTGCAGGAGTACTTTTTAACGGGCAGAATCTCCACGCCCAGAGTGCGCTACAAGAGGCTGCAGAGGCCTACTTTAGCGACGGCCCTCGCACCATCGCCGCCGCCGACTTGTACGAGAACCTCAACGACGGCGACGCCGACAACGACCCCTACATCATCAGCGTCCGCTCCGCCGACGACTATGCCGCCGGCCACC
>JAFGEI010000042.1 GCA_016931695.1 Anaerolineae bacterium
ATCACGGCCGGCGTCCTGATCCTGATTGTCATAATCGGTGGACTGCTCATCCGGGAGCCTTCGGCCGAGCAGCTCGCCCGCTCCCGGTTGGCAGTGGAACGTGCGGAAGCGCTGCAGCCGTGGACCATTGCCCTGGGCATCGCCCTGCGAGCGGTGGCCATCGCCGCCGGCGGGCTCCTGGTTCTGGGGCTGCTGTCCGCGCTGCGCGCCGCCGCCCGCTGGCTCGACACCCAATCGCGGCTGATCCGCCCCGACCAACAGACCGGCCAGTTTCCGGCGGTGAAGGTACGCCGGGGAGAGGCCGTGGTGGATCTGAACCGCCTGCCCGACGGCAAGGCCATGACCGGCGTAGTCGGGGGCAGGACGGCACTGCTGCTGGTCCTCTTTTTCCGGCACGTGCTTCACAGGGAGGTGCCGGAGTTGACTGAGCATCCGGCCGTCCTGCTTGCCCCGCCGACCACCTCGCCGGAGCAGATGCAGGTGACCACCCAGGCCCAGGTGGGCCAGGCGCTGGCCGCGGCCAGCCGTGGCGGGGATCCCCAACGGGCGGCACTGGCTGCGCAGGTGCTGGCCCCGCCGGCGAGACAGGCGCAGAACCTGCCGCCGTTGCTGGTCGAGGAAGCGGCCCCCCGCGAGGTGCAGTTGCTGCTGGACGCCGCGCGGCGGGAATGGCGGCAGGGACTGGATGACGAGACGGTCGATGCCTTGCCAGTTAATTGAGTCTGGGTCAGGCAATATGCGAGACACCACAGGGGGCAGAGAGATGAGTGAAGCTACGATGGAACAGATGGGCGAACTGAATACCCTGACCATGCGCCAGGCCCAGCGGACCTTTCGCCTGGTGCGCCAGACGCTGCTCAACCGGGGGCTGTACCAGCCGCGCAAGGACGGCACCATTCGCGAGGTCGAGTGGCTGGGCTGGGCGCCGTGGTTCGACGAGCGGGCGTACGTGTTCGTCCTGGATACCGCCCGGCTGCCGGTCTCGATCGAAAAGCTGACCGACGAGCGGGTGCTCCACCAGGTGAGCACGACGCTGGGCGGCCGGCGGGTGCAGATCACCAACCACCGGGGGATTGCCTGGGTGGTGGCCATGGACCTGCCGCCGTTGAAAGAGCCGCAGGCCCGGCGGACGCTGCCCAACCAGGTGAGCCTGGACCTGAGCACTGTTCCCGAAGGGGCCTTCATGCTGCCCCTGGGCGTGGGCTTCGATGGCCCGGTGTGGCGGCCCCTGGGCGAGTTGGACTGCATCCTGGTCGGCGGCGTGCGGGGCTTTGGCAAGACAACGTTCCTGTTCAGCCTGTTGGTGAGCCTGCTGGTCCGGCACGGCCCGGGTGAGCTGCAGATGGCCATCGTGGACCCGAAGGGGTTCGATTTCGTGCTCTTTGACGGCATTCCGCACCTCTGGGCCGAGCGTGCGACGGATGCCGACGCGGCCGCTGCATTGCTGGCTGACCTGGTGGCCGAGATGGAGGACCGGGGCGAGCAATTCGCCCGGCTGGGCGTGCGCTCGCTGGATGCCTTCAACGCCGTCGCGCCCGAGCCCCTGCCCTTGCTGCTCGTGGTCGTGGACGAGGTCACCGACCTGATGTTGGAAGCGGGCCGGCAGGCGGCAGCACTCCAGCGGAAGCTGATCCGGCTCGTCAGCAAGGGTCGTGCCGCCGGCATCGTGCTGGTGGTGGCCACCCAGAATCCCAAGAGCGACGTGTTCGACACGCTGGCGCGGGGCAACTTTCGGACGCGGATCGCCTTCCCCGTCCCTGAGCCGAACATGAGCAAGACGATCCTGGGGCGAACTGGGGCCGAGCAGCTCGCCGACGTGCCGGGCCGCATGCTTGCCCTGGTAGAAGGGCAGAGCCGCGAACCGGTGGAGTTGCAGGGGTACTACCTCGACGACGAGGCGGTCAAGGCGGTCACTGCCGGCCTCGCCGAGCGGGAGTACTCGCCGCTCACGGGCCTGGAGCGGGACCTGGTGATCCAGGCCGTGGAGGAACTGGACGGCGCGTTCAACATCGACCGCCTGGCCGGCAGGTTCGAGGGCCGCATCTCGCGCAATCGCCTGAAACGGCTGGCCCGCGCCTGGGAGCGCCGGGGCTGGCTCACACCGGCGCAGGTCGGCGTGAGCAGGCAGGTGACCGAGGTGCTGCGGGCCCTGTCCACAACCGGGGATGCCCCGAGAGGATGAAAAGCGGTCCGATGGGCCGGCGGGACCGACGGGGTCCGGCGCGGTCCGGCGAAAGGAGGTGTTGGGGGAAACAGAACTACAGCGTGAAATCGTGTGCCGGCGAGAATGAGTCGACGGGACTGCCCGATCCTGCAGGAACTCACCGGTTGGCAAAGGAAGGTCAACCCCAAATGACCCGCCTCTGCCGTCCTTCGTGCCCTGGGCGCCGGGTCGCGGCGAGCCAGAGGCAGGGGAAGCGGTAGGGAGCACCAGATTGAAAAGGAGGTTTTTCGACATGGGGAATTGGCTGAAACGACTGTTTGGCAGCAACGACGAAGGCGGCGATGGCCGCGCTACGGATCAGGAACCGGACCAGGAGGGGATGCAACTGGCAGTGCCCAGCTCGGCACCAGCGCCTTCGCGCACGGCGGCCGCGATCACCATCCTCGATCTCGAGGGGCGCAGCGGCGAATTCGGCATGCCCGACGACGCCGGCGCGCTCTACAACCAGCGACGGCGGCAACTGGCGCTGTTCCGGCCGCCCGTCACCCTGGACAACGCCGGGCAGAGCGCGCCTGACGTGGATCGCCAGCTCATCGCCGACTATATGTCGACGCAGATCGGGCACATGGCCGACATGGACCTGGGGCCGGTGCGCATCGACTGGAAGGGG
>JAFGEI010000226.1 GCA_016931695.1 Anaerolineae bacterium
GGCACATTTCAACATTGGATGCTCTACCGCAGTGGGAGAAGGGGAAAAGGGGGTTTCGCAGGCGGCGAAGCCGCCTGCGAAACCCCCCCTTTTCCCCCTTCCCCGTGCTTGGCAGAGCAATCTACTGAAATGTGCCATTGTCAAACTACAAAAGCTAAAGGAGATGCATCTTGTCCGAACAACGTGGATTCACCCTCTGGTTCACCGGCCTTTCGGGGTCGGGTAAAACCGCCATTGCCAAGGTCGTCGAACAAGAACTGCGCGATCGAAACCTGCGCGTCGAGCGGCTCGACGGCGACATTGTCCGCCAGAGCCTGACCCGGGACCTGGGTTTCAGCAAAGAGGATCGCGACATGAACATCGAGCGGGTCACCTTTGTCGCCAAGCTGCTCACCCGCAACGGCGTAGCGGTCCTCTGTTCCTTCATCTCCCCCTACCGGGCGCGGCGGGCCAAGAGCCGCGAGGAGATTGGCGAGTTCATCGAGGTTTTTGTCGAGTGCCCGCTGGAAACCCTGGTCGAGCGGGACGTCAAGGGACTGTACGCCAAAGCCATCGCCGGAGAGATCAAAAACTTTACCGGCGTTTCCGACCCCTACGAGGAGCCGGAGAATCCCGAGATCGTCGTGCACACAGCGGAGGAGACAATCGAGGAAAGCGTGGCAAAAGTGCTCGCCTACCTGGAGGAGAAGGGGTACATCCCGGTTGGGTAACCAGCCAGGTGCCCGGCCCTTGAAAAGTGCCGGGCGCCTCTATTTATCTCTCCAAGTAACTACCCAGCTACGCCTCGTAGCCGCCTTCCGCGCCCGCGAAGGGAGGGAAAGAGGGGGTGTTGAGAGCAGCTTTGCCGCTCTCGACACCCCCATTTCTCCCTTTTTCGCGGGCGGGAACCCGGCTCAGGCGCCAGCCTGAGTAATAGTTACCTCTCCAATAGAATCGTCACCGGCCCGTCGTTGTGGATCTCGACCAGCATGTGGGCGCCAAAGCGGCCGCTCTGCACACCTACGCCGGTTTGGGCCAGGGCCTGAGCAAAGTGATCGACCAGCAGCTCCGCTACCTCGGGCGGGGCGGCGTCGGTGAAAGAAGGCCGGCGCCCCTTGCGGGCGTCGGCGTAGAGGGTGAACTGGGAGATCACCAGCGCCGCACCGTCCGCGTCGAGGAGGCCGGCGTTCATCTTGCCCGCGGCGTCCTCAAAGATGCGTAGCCCCACCACCTTCCGCGCCAGCCATTCGGCCTGAGCCGCGGTGTCGTCGTGGGTGACGCCGACCAGCAGGACCACGCCGCGCCCAATCGCGCCGACCACCGCGCCGTCGACGCTCACCGACGCCTCACTCACCCGCTGCACCAAAACCCGCATCGTTCGCTCCGCTGACGATTACGCCCAGCGCACGGCCAGGGCGGTCATACCCACCCCCAGGTCTGCGACCCACCAGTTCATCAGCCAGCCGGCAAGGAGATGCAGAGGGACAACGCCGATCCCAAAGGCCAGCCAAAAGCTCGCCCGGGCCAACAACCCGCGGCGCTGGCGCATGAACTGGACGAGCATCGGATTCATATCTGGCACCTCCCGCGTCGAAACCTGGGCTAGGCGGTTGAACGCTTCCCAGGGGCGCCAACCCCCCTGGTCCGGCCCTGCCAGGTCTTGGGGGGAAAGCGGCGTTCGTTGCACGCCAAGGCGACGGCGTCGTCGCTCATCGCCGCGGGGGTAGACCGACCGCTTCCCGGACCTCGGCCATCACCGCCGTGGCGATCGCCGTGGCTCGCTGCGCGCCATCGGCCAGGATCTCCCACACCCGGTCGGGTTCGGCTGCCAGCGCCGCCCGGCGCTCGCGGAAGGGAGCGAAATAGTCGGCCAGGTTGCGGGCAAAGAGCCGCTTGCAGTCGACGCAGCCGATGTCGGCCGCACGGCACTCCTGCTCGATCCGCTCGGCCTGGTCCGCGGAAAAGAACTTTTGCAGGCTAAAGACGTTGCAGACCTCGGGCCGCCCGGGGTCAGAGCGGTACTGGCGCTGGGGGTCGGTGACCATCTGCATCACCCGCTGCTGGATTTCTTCCGGCGTGGCGGCGATCTCGATGTGGTTGTCGAGGGACTTGCTCATCTTTTGCTCGCCGTCGATGCCCAGGACCTTGGGAAAGTCGGTATGCTTGGCCTGCGGCTCGATCAGCACCTCGCCAAAGTGATTGTTAAAGCGGCGCACGATCTCGCGGGTGAACTCGAGATGGGCAGCCTGGTCCACGCCCACCGGCACCACGGTCGCCTTGTAGAGCGTGATGTCGGCCGCCATCAACACGGGATAGCCCACCAGCCCATAGTTAACATTGTCCGGCTGCTGGCGCACCTTTTCCTTAAAGGTCGGCAGGCGAGTCAGCCAACCCAGCGGCGTCGCCATGGAGAGAATCGTGTGCAGCTCTGTCACCTGGGGTACGTGGGACTGGACAAAGAGGATGGTGCCCCGCTCAGGGTCTATCCCGGCGGCCAGCCAGTCGAGGGCCATCTCGTACGTCCATTCCCGCAATTTGCCGGTTTCCGAGAGGGTCGTCAGGGCGTGGATGTCGACGATACAATAGATGCAGTCATAATCGTCCTGCAGGTCGACATAGTTGCGGACTGCCCCCAGGTAATTGCCGAGGTGCTGGCGGCCCGTGGGCCGGGCGCCGGAAAAGACCCGGCCGGTTTTTTCACTCATCCTCTCCTCCTAGTATCATGCATTATGTGGGAAGGGGCAGTTCGCGGTACACTATAGACGGGCCAGGCATCGACCACAAAGAGGCCATA
>JAFGEI010000043.1 GCA_016931695.1 Anaerolineae bacterium
CACATCTGGTTGTCGAAATTGCATAGATGTCATTCTGAGCAGCCTGCCCCGGGCGTAGCCGAGGGGAGCGTAGCGAGCGAAGAATCCTGTTCCGGAGAAGCGAAATCTCGTTCTGCAAGGAACGAGACTCTTCGCTCCGCCCTCTGGGCGTCGCTCAGGGTGACAAATTGGATCTACTGAATCTATGAGATGCTGGTGCTGCAGCCAGAGCAGTGGAGAATCTACCATCCCTACAGCGACGCGGAGCAGCTTGCCCTGACCGTACCGGCCTATGCGCTGGACGAGATGCTGGCGGAGAAACTGCGGGCAATCCTGGTACAATCTGAGTAGAGACTGGTCAAATTGATCTTTTTCATTTGTCCGACGCCTCCTCCGCAGCCAGCGCGTCTTCAAAGGCCAGCTCCAGGGCGCGTTCGGTCACGCCGTCGTACACCCGTTCCATCTGCGCCCAAAAGCCCCGCGTCTCGATTCCCTGAATCGGGGGCACCCCCATCCGTTTGAGCAGCGCCATATCGACCTCCGGCGCGGCGATCCTCAACGTCAGTTCTGCCGCCTCGGAACCCAATTGCCAATAGCAGTCCAGGCAGTCTTCCAACCCCGCCACCTCGACCGATTCGACCGTCTCGGGCGCATAGGCCATTTCGTCTGCCGCTCCCACGCCTTGAACGCGCCGCTCGCGCAGGGCGGCGACGATCTCGTCCTTATTCCGCCCACGCAGTTCGAACATCAGGAACGGGTCCTCGTCGAAGCGCTCCCCCAGCAGGTAGTACACGGCGGCGATGTGCTTGCACGGGTTGGCCCAATCGGGACAGGAACAGTCGGTCTCTAAATCGCCGCGCGCGGCGGGAAAGAGCGGCACCTTGGCGGTGGCAAAGACCCGGTCGATCTCGGCCGGCATCTCGCCGTTGAGCAGTTGAGCGGCAAAGATGGCCTGCTCCGCCAGCGCGTCGAACACCTCAGCCCACTGATTGTCGGTCAGCGGTTTCAGATCGATGCTGACCTTGTACGGCGTGCGGCGAGAGCCCTGCACGCGCGCCGAGACGTGGCTCCCCTTGACGTTGATCTCTATCACCTGGCCGCGCCGCGCATAACTGCGCCCCCGGCTCAACCGCCCCGAGTCCATCAAATGCTTCAGCGCCTCGATCCAGCGGTCGGCCCACCAGTTCTCAACGAACTTGCCCCGCTTGCTCTTGGCCTTGATGCCATCCTCGACGTCGATAGGGCGCGTTGTCTCGTAGCGCGGCCAGTAGTCACTGTAGTAGCTCCGGCGTCGTTTCGCCATCAGTCCCTCCGCAGTTGCATCACGTCGCGCAATTCGTCGGTGCTTAGCTCGGTCAGCCAATTCTCTCCCGCGCCAACGACGCTTTCGGCCAGCGCCTTTTTGCTCTCGATCAGCGCGTCGATGCGTTCCTCCAACGTGCCGGCGCAGATGAACTTGTGCGCCTGCACGTCGCGCGTCTGCCCGATGCGAAAGGCGCGGTCGGTGGCCTGGTTCTCGACCGCCGGGTTCCACCAGCGGTCAAAGTGAAAGACGTGGTTAGCCGCCGTCAGGTTCAGCCCGGTGCCGCCGGCCTTGAGCGAGAGAACAAAGACCGGCGCGTCGTGCCCTTGCTGGAAACGGGCCACCATGCGATCGCGCTGTTTCTGCGGCGTACCGCCGTGCAGGAAAAGTACCTCAACGCCGAACAGCGATTGAAGGTGTGCCCGCAGCATGTGGCCCATCTCGGCGAACTGGGTGAATACCAGCGCCCGGTCGCCGACCGAGAGCGCCTCTTCCAGCATCTCGCCCAAGCGGTCGAGCTTGCCCGATCGCCCCGCCAGCACCGACCCGTCACCCAAGAACTGGGCCGGGTGATTGCACACCTGCTTCAGCCGCATCAACGCGCCCAGCACCACGCCGCGGCGCTGGATACCCTCTTCTTCCGACTCGATGCGCTCCAGCGATTCCTTGACCACCGCCTCGTACAGCGTGGCTTGCTCGGCGGTCAGGTCGCAGTAGACCTTCATCTCGAGCTTGTCCGGCAAATCCTGGATGATGGTCGCATCGGTCTTGACGCGGCGCAGGATGAACGGCCCCACCAACCCTTTCAGCCGCTCGGTGGCGGTCTTGTCCTGGTAGCGCTCGATGGGCAGCGCGAACGCCTGGCGGAACCCTGCCTGCGATCCCAGGAAGCCGGGATTGAGGAACTGCATAATGGACCACAGTTCGGAGAGCCTGTTCTCGACCGGGGTGCCCGTCAGCGCGACGCGGTTGGCTGCCTGCAGGCTGCGCACCGCCTGCGTCTGCCTGGCGTGCGGGTTCTTGATGTTTTGCGCCTCGTCGAGGATCACGTCACTCCACGAGATCTGCTTCAAGTCGTCCGCGTCGCGCCGCGCCAGGCCATAGGTGCAAACGACCACGTCGTGCGCCTGCGCCGTGGCGACGAAATCCTCCCCGCGCGCCCGGTCGCCGCCGTGGTGGACCATCACCCGCAAGCCCGGGGCAAAGCGGTTGATCTCGCGCTTCCAGTTGCCGACGACGGAAGTGGGGCAGATGACGAGCGCCGGAGGGACCCCGTCCCCGGCCCTCTCGCGCTCTCGCAGCAACAAGGCGATGGCCTGGATCGTTTTGCCCAGCCCCATATCGTCGGCCAGGCAACTGCCCATGCCCCACTTGCGCAGAAAGGCCAGCCACGAGTAGCCGCGCAGCTGGTAGGGGCGCAACTCGCCTGCAAGGCCGCGCGGGGGTGGCAGTTCCTGCAACCGGTCGCC
>JAFGEI010000044.1 GCA_016931695.1 Anaerolineae bacterium
CATTCTGAGCCTGGGTTTGACAATCCAGGCAGAGCGAATGTCGCTTGCTGAAATTACGGGCAAATGACACTTGGATAAAGTCCAGCTCAGGGATTCGCCAGCAAATATGTTTCGCATAGAGTTGCAGGGGCGCGGCCCGCGGCGCAGCTGCGGGGGGTGCGCCCCTGCAACACATTGCTACGGAATCCTATCTTGGGAGTGCACATGTTGCCTGGAGCAGGCGAGCTAGGCCAGCTTGGCCAGCTGTTCCTCCAGCTGCTGCCGGGTCGCCTGTAGATCGTCCAGCTTGTCCCGCTCGCGCTGGACGACGTGGGGCGGGGCTTTGTGAGCAAACTCGCCCGCCAGGAGCTCCTCGCTGCGGGCGATGCGCGCCGCCACGTCCGCCAGTTCCTGGGACAAGCGCGCGCACTCCGCCGCCAGGTCGACTAGGTCGGCCAACGGCAGGTAGCCCACCACGTCGCCCACCACCGCAGTCGCCGCCTGGCTGGGAGGCGGGAGGGCAGCCTCGATGACCAGGCGGCCCGGATCGAGCTTGGCCAACGCACAGAGGATCGGTTTTTGCGCGCTGAGCATCGCGAGCGCGCCGCCAGCGACGACGCGAGCGGGAATCCGCTTGCCCGGCGTCACGTTATACTCCGCCCGTAAATTGCGAATCGCGCGGATCAAGGCAATCACCTGCTCCATCTCTGCTTCTGCCGCATCGTCCAACAGGGCCGGGTCCGGCTCGGGCCAGCGCTGCATCATCAGCGTCTCCCCCTGGCGCATCGCGGCGGGGAGCGCCTGCCACAGCGCCTCGGTGACAAAGGGCATAAAGGGATGCAACAGGCGCAGGGAGGTCTCGAGCACGTGCAGCAGCACCGCCCGCGGGGCTGCCTTGTCCGCCGCATCGTCGTACAGGCGCACCTTGGCCGCCTCGATGTACCAGTCGCAGTACTCGCTCCAGAGGAAATCATTGATCTGCCGCCCCGCCTCTCCGTACTGGTAGCTCTCGAAAAGGCGGCACACGTCCTGGACCAGGCGGTTGAGCTTGGACAGGATCCACCGGTCGGCCAGTTCCAAGTCCAAAACCTGTAGTTCTAGGGCTGGGGCTTGGTCGGGGATGTTCGAGAGGACAAAGCGGGTGGCCTGCCAGATCTTGTTGCCAAAGTTCCGCGCCCCCTCCAGCCGCCGGGGGTCCAGATTCATGTCCAGCCCGGGGGTGGAACTGGTCAGCAGGGTATAGCGGAGCGCGTCGCAGCCGTAGGTCTCGATCACGTGCAGAGGATCGAACTCGTCAATGTTCTCCATCGACTTGCTCACCTTTTTACCCTCGCGGGTACGCACCATGCCGTGCAGATAGACGGTCTCGTAAGGCACATGGCCCGTCATCTCGAGTCCCAGCATCATCTCCCGCGCCACCCAGAAAAAGAGGATGTCATAGCCGGTTTCGCGCATATCGGTGGGATAGTAGCGGCGAAAATCGGCGGCATCGGTATCGGGCCAGCCGAGAGTGGAAAAGGGCCACAGGCCGGAAGAGAACCAGGTGTCGAGCACGTCTTCGTCCTGGCGCAGATTGCTGCTGCCGCAGTGGGCGCAGGCGGCCGGGTCCTCCACCTCGCAGGTCTGCTCGCCGCAGTCGTCGCAATACCAGACCGGGATGCGGTGCCCCCACCACAGCTGGCGCGAGATGCACCAGGGGCGGATGTCTTCCATCCAGTGGAAAAAGCGGCGCTCCTCCCGTTCGGGGATGATGACCGTATCGCCCCGGCGCACCGCGTCGACCGCGGCCTGAGCCAGCGGCGCCACGTCGACGAACCACTGCGTCGAGATGCGCGGCTCGATGTCGGTATCGCAGCGCTGGCAGGTACCCACGGCGTGGAAATAGGGCGCGATCCTGACCAGCAGTCCCTCGCGCTCGAAATCGGCGACGATCCGCTCGCGGCATTCAAAGCGATCCAGGCCAGCGTAGGGGCCGGCGGCCTCGTTCATCTCAGCCGTGTCGGTCATCACGTCCACCGCCTCCAGGCCGTGGCGGATGCCGATCTCGTTGTCGGTGGGATCGTGGGCCGGCGTCACCTTGACCGCCCCGGTGCCAAACTCGGGCTGCACCGCGTCGTCGGCGATGATCGGGATGCGGCGGCCAATGGCCGGCAGGACAGCGTCCTGGCCGACCAGGTGCTGCCACCGCTCGTCGCTGGGATGTACGGCAACGGCGGTGTCGCCCAAGATCGTCTCCGGGCGGGTGGTCGCCATGTGGATGAACTCGGTCGCCCCGGCGGCCCACTGCCCGCCGCCCCAATCGTCCTGGGGGCCGGCCCACTCGTCGTTGACGACCGGATAGCGGATCGTCCACAGGTGGTCCGTGCGTTCCTGCGGGACCACCTCCAGGTCAGAGATGGCGCTGGTGCAACGGGGACACCAGTTGACCAGGTACGTGCCGCGATAGATCAGCCCCTTCTGGTAGAGGTGGACAAAGGCGGTGCGCACGGCATGGGACAGGGCAGGGTCGAGGGTAAAGCGGTCCCGCTCCCAATCACAAGAAACGCCGAGCCGCTTGTGCTGGTTGGTGATGCGGGCGTGGTAGCGTCCCTTCCACTCCCAGACGTAATCCACAAACTGTTCGCGGCCCAGTTCGTGCCGCGTGACCCCTTCCTTGCGCAGTTCCCGCTCCACCACGTTCTGAGTTGCAATGCCGGCGTGGTCGGAGCCAGGCAGGAAGAGGGTCTGGAACCCGCGCATACGGTAATGGCGCGTCATCAGGTCTTCGACGGCGGCGGTCATCGCGTGGCCCAGGTGCAGCGCCCCCGTGACGTTGGGAGGCGGCATGGTGATGCACCAGCGGGGCCCGTCCGCTGCGGCCTGCCCGAGTTCAACTTGTTTCTCGGGCTTAAAGTAGCCCCGCTCCTCCCACCAGCGGTACAAGAGCTGTTCGATCTCTTTCGGATTATAGACCTTTGCCAGCTTGTTCATCACGTCCTCCTCGTAACTGCTCGGCCAGTCGCCCCTACCAAGCCCAGAAAAGGGTTTTCCCTCTCCTCCAGCGCAGGAGAGCTTCTGGGCGACAGCCTGAAATATAAAGCCCCCTCCATCCAGGGACGGAGGGGGCTCCGCGGTACCACCCTGATTCGCCGGCACAGCCGGCGCACTCAACTGCCCTCGCTCGACAAACGACCAAGAGCGTCCGCTGTAACGGGCGAACCCGTAGGAGCCTGTCCAACGCTGGTTCAGCTCCTCAACTCCCAGGCGACCTTCAACCGGTGGTACTGCAGGGGGCTTGCAGCCAGCGACCCCCTTCTCTGCCAGGCCTGTCGGGGCCTGTTCGCCAGGACCCAGCCGGTTTACTCCTCCTGTTCATCGTCTTTGGTGGAGTCGTCAAATTGTTGCCAGATTGTACCATTTCCCCATCCAGTTGTCAAGTATGGGACGATGGAAAGAAACCCGCGACTGGCTGAGCGGTTACAAATGTGCTAGAATAGCCCAACGGCAACAGCCAGGAGGTGTAGAATGGCACAAGAGGTAACAGGCCCATCCAACTTTATCGAGGAAGCGGTCGAAGCGGACCTGGCAAGCAGGCGGTTCGACCGCGTCCAGACACGGTTCCCGCCAGAGCCCAACGGCTACCTGCACATCGGCCACGCCAAGGCCATCAGCATCGACTTTGGCGTCGCCGAAAAGTACGGCGGCCGCTGCAATCTCCGCTTCGACGACACCAACCCGATCAAGGAAGAGACGGAATACGTCGAGGCGATCATGCACGACATCCGCTGGCTGGGCTATGACTGGGGCGAGGGTCTCTATTACGCTTCGGACTATTTCGAGCAGCTCTACCAATGGGCCGTACAGTTGGTCCAGGCCGGCAAGGCCTACGTCTGTGACCTGAGCCCGGACGAGGTGCGCGCGTACCGCGGCACGCTGACCGAACCGGGGCAGGAGAGCCCCTATCGCAACCGCACGGTGGAAGAGAACCTGGGCCTGCTCGAGCGCATGCGGGCCGGCGAGTTTCCAGAGGGCGCGTGCACCCTGCGGGCCAAGATCGACATGGCCGCCTCCAACATCAACCTGCGCGACCCGGTGATGTACCGCATCCTCCACGCCGAGCATCACCGCACCGGCGATCAGTGGTGCATCTATCCCATGTACGACTGGGCGCACGGCCAATCGGACTCGATCGAACGAATCTCCCACTCGTTGTGCGACATCTTTTACGAGGATCACCGGCCGCTGTACGACTGGTTCCTGGAACAGTTGGGCGTCTTTCATCCCCGCCAGATCGAGTTCGCCCGCCTCAACATCACCCACACCGTGCTGAGCAAGCGCAAGCTGCTGCGGCTGGTCAAGGAGGGATACGTCGCCGGGTGGGACGACCCGCGCATGCCGACCCTCTCCGGCCTGCGGCGGCGGGGCTATACGCCGGCGGCGGTGCGAGACTTTTGCGAGCGCATCGGCGTGGCCAAAGCGGACAGCGTGGTCGACATCGCCCTGCTGGAGCACTGCATCCGCCAGGACCTGGACAGGCAGGCGCCGCGGGTGATGGCCGTGCTGAACCCCCTCCGCGTGGTGATTGAGAATTACCCCGAGGACCAGGTGGAGGAATTCGAGGCCGACAATCATCCGGGGGACGAGAGCATGGGCACGCGCATGCTGCCCTTCTCCCGCGTCCTCTACATCGAACGGGAGGATTTCCACGAGGACCCGCCGAAACAGTACTTTCGCCTCGCCCCCGGCCGCGAGGTGCGGCTCAAGTACGCCTACATCATCCGCTGCGTCGAGGTGGTCAAGGACGAGAACGGCGCGGTCGTCGAACTGCGCTGTACCTACGACCCCGACACGCGGGGCGGAGCGACCCCTGACGGGCGCAAGGTGCGCGGCACGCTGCACTGGGTCGCCGCCGATCACGCCATCGACGCCGAGGTGCGCCTCTACGACCATCTCTTTCGCCTCCCGGAGCCGGAAAACGTCGCCGAGGAACAAGATTTCACCGCCGCCATCAACCCCGATTCGCTGGTGGTGCTGACCGGCTGCAAGCTCGAGCACCACCTTGCCGGGGCAGAGATCGGCAGCCACTACCAGTTCATGCGCATGGGCTATTTTGTCGCCGATCCCGACTCGACCGCCGCACGGCCGATCTTTAACCGCACCGTCGCCCTGCGCGATACCTGGGCCAAGATCAAACAGGCGATGGAACAGGAGGAGCAAGGAGACTGAGATGACCGTCCGCGTCCGCTTTGCCCCCAGCCCCACCGGCGAACCGCACATCGGCAACGTCCGCACGGTGGTCTTTAACTGGCTCTTTGCGCGCAAGATGGGCGGGCAGTTCATCCTGCGCATCGAGGACACCGACCGCACCCGTTACCAGCCGCAAACCATCCCCGTGATTATGGACGGGCTGCGCTGGCTGGGGCTCGATTGGGACGAGGGGCCCAGCCTGGAAGAACTGCGCCAGTCAGGCGTCGAGAACGCCGAGCAGTACGCCGTCGGCGGCCCGCGCGGGCCCTACATCCAATCCGCGCGCCTCGAAATGTACCGCCAAGCGGCAGAGGCCCTGGTCGACCAGGGCCTGGCCTACCGCTGCAACTGCAGCGCGGAGCGGCTCGACGCGGTGCGGGCGGCGCAGCGGGCAAACAAGCAAGCGGTGATGTACGACCGCCACTGCCGCGACCTGCCGCCCGGCGCGGTCAGCCCTGCCGAACCCCACGTCATCCGGCTCAAGGTGCCCCTGACCGGCCAGACCGTCGTGCAGGACATTATCAAGGGCGAGGTCGTTTTCGACAACGCCGGCCTGGACGACCAGATCCTACTCAAGTCCGACGGCTTTCCCACCTACCACCTGGCAGTGGTGGTGGACGACCACAACATGGCCATCACCCACATCGCCCGCGGCGACGACTGGATATCGAGCACGCCCAAGCGCATCCTCATCTACCGGGCGCTGGGCTGGGAGCCGCCCATCTACTGCCACGTCCCGCTGGTCAACGGCCCCGACGGCAAGAAACTGGGTAAACGACACGGCGCAACCTCGATCACCGAGTTCCGCAGGCAGGGCTATCTGCCAGAGGCATTGTTCAATTTTCTGGCCCTGGTGGGATGGGCGCCGGGAGAGGGCGAGGAACGGGAAATTTTCAGCCGCGAGGAACTGGTCGAGCGGTTCGATCTCTTTCGCATCAACCGCGCCCCGGCCGCCTTTTCCTACGACAAGCTGGACTGGATGAACGGGGTCTATATCCGCGCCCTGTCCGTGGAGGAACTGGCGGAGCATCTGATTCCGGTCTGGCAGGAAGCGGGCCTCGTGCCGCACCCCTGCCCCCAAGAGCTGCGGCCCATGCTGCAGCGGATCGCGCCGCTGGTCCAGGAGCGGCTGAAACGGCTGCCCGAAGTCGTCGATTGGACCGCTTTCTTTTTTACCGACGTCGAACCGACTGCCGACACGCTCATCACCGGCAAGATGAAACTCGACCAGGAACAGGCCGCCGCGGTCCTCCAGGCCGCGCGGCGCACCCTGGCCCAAATCGACGATTTCACTCCGGAGGGCATCGAGCCCCCCCTGCGCGCGCTGGTGGACGAGCTGGGCTACAAGACGCGGGACGTGTTCGGCATCATCCGCAACGCCACGACCGGGCAAGTCGTCTCCCCGCCGCTCTTTGGAACCCTGAGCGTGCTGGGAAAAGATCAGGTGCTGGCGCGGGTGGAACGCGCCGCACAGGTGCTGCAGCAGTGACAGCGAAGGCATCCTGAGCCCCTCGACCGGGCGCAGGATGTACAATGGCAAAGGACGCACATTTATACGGGAAGGGTACTATTCAGGATAGTCGCCTGGATGCTCTCCCAAGTACGGAAAGAGGGGGTTTGGGGGTGTCGCGGGCGGCTTCGCCGCTCGCGACACCCCCAACTCTCCCCTCTACGGCCTTGGGAGAGCACTTGGGAGCGACTGGCTGAGCAGCAGTTACCAGGAAGGATAGAAGAGGGATGTTCAAAGATTTCAAAGAATTCATACTGCGCGGCAGCGTCGTCGACATGGCGGTCGGCGTGATCATTGGGGCGGCCTTTGGCGCGATCGTCACCTCGCTGGTGAATGACGTGCTGATGCCGCCCATCGGGTTGCTGCTGGGAAGAGTCGATTTCGCCAACCTGTTCGTGTTGCTCAAAGCAGGAGATCCGCTCGGCCCCTACAGGTCGCTGACAGAAGCGCAGGCAGCCGGGGCCGTGACGATTAACTATGGCCTGTTCGTCAACACGGCGATCAGTTTCCTGCTGGTGGGGATCGCGCTGTTCCTGGTCATCCGCGGCGTGAACCGGATGAGGAAGGAAGAAGCACCAGAAGCACCCAGCACCAAACAATGTCCCTACTGCCTGTCAGAGATCGCCATCGGGGCGACACGGTGTGCGCATTGTACGTCAGAGCTGGCACCCGAGCCGGGCTAGAGCAGCAAAAAAACTGCCGATGGAAATCGCTCTCGCCATTCGCTGGTACCTGGTTCTCCAACTGTTCGGATTGGCCGCGCTACCGCTGACGCTGCGCCTGTTCCGCCACCTGCCGGGCCGGGGGTATGCCTTCGCCCGCCCGCTGGGGCTCCTGGTCGGCGGATGGCTCTTTTGGCTGCTGTTGATCCTGGGCTGGCTGCCCAACTCGGCGGGGGCGGTGCTCGCCGCCCTCGTCCTTCTTGCTGTCCTGGGCGCAGTGCTGTGGATATCCCCGCCCCTGCGAGCAGCCGACGGCGAATCGGGCAGCAAGCAGTTCGCCATACCCTGGCGACACATCCTCGCCGTCGAAATCCTCCTCGCCGTCGCTTTTGCCGCCTGGTGCGGAGTGCGGGCCCACATGCCGCGCATCGAGACCGCCGGCGGGGAAAAATGGATGGAAATCGCTTTTCTCAACGCCATCCTGCGCGCACCGCGCTTTCCTCCCCACGACCCCTGGCTCTCTGGCTTTGCCATCTCCTACTATTACTTTGGCTACCTGATGACCGCGATGCTGGCCAAGCTGTCCGCCGTTCCCGCCACCGTCGGCTTTAACCTGGGCATCGCCAGCCTCTTTGCCCTCACCTGCAGCGGCGCCTACGGCCTGGTCTATGCCCTGCTGGCAGCCAAAGACAGGCACAAGGCGCTGTGGGGCGGGCTCTTGGGCCCGCTCACGATTGCCCTGACCGGCAACCTGGAGGGACTGCTGGAAGTTTTGCACGCGCGCGGGCTCTTTTCCGCCGCTTTCTGGCAGTGGCTCGACATTCGCTCCATCAACGGGCCCCCACCCTCTCTGGCCCAGGGCTCGTGGATGCCCAGTCGCTTCATCTGGTGGTGGCAGGCCTCGCGGGTGCTGCACGATTATTGGCCCTGGCACACCGCCGCCAGCCCGGCCGAGATCGAAATCATCGACGAATTCCCCGCCTTTTCCTTCCTGCTGGGCGACATGCACCCCCACCTCTTGTCCCTACCCTTCGTCCTTCTCGCCCTCGCCCTCGCCCTTGCGCTGCTGAAAAAACCGGAGGCCTGGAGGCCGGAACGATGGAATTTCTCTCTCCCCCTCTCCCCCTGGGAATTGTTCTTCTACGCCCTCTGCCTGGGCGGACTGGCTTTCCTCGACGTCAGTTCGGACCTGGTCGTCTACCTATTCGTCGTGATGGGGGCCGCCTTTATCGCCACGCGCAGCGTCCAACCCCAACTCACCTGGCGCACACTGGTTCCCCTGCTCGTCACCGCCCTCGTCCTGGCCGTGGGTGGGGTCTTGCTCTATCTCCCCTTCTGGCTGGGCTACCAATCGCAGGTATCGGGGCTTGCGGCCAACCTGTTCAACGGCACGCGCCTGCCCCAGTTCCTGGTCATGTTCGCTCCGATCCTGTTCCCCGCGGTGGTGATTGCGGTACGCGAGGCCTGCCAGCGGCGGGTAAACTGGTTCGACATTGCGACGTGGGCGCTCGGCCTGTTACTGGCGCTGCTGATCTTTCTCATCATCGCCGGCTTTGCCAGCCCCCAGGGGCGGCAGTACATCGACGCCTGGCGCAACGGCGAGCCCATCCCCGGCCTGGCCCACGTACCCAACGCCGCCGAGATGATCGTCGCCCGGCTGCGCCAGCGGCTGCTGGCGCCCTGGACGCCGCTGGCGCTGGCGGCGCTCCTGGCGACGTCCATCCTCTCGATACTCAAGCCGTGGCCCACGGCCGCCCAGTCCAAAACCCGCCGCCCTGAAGCCGACTTTGTCCTGCTGCTGATCGTCACCGGCGCTCTCCTCACCCTGACCGTCGAATTTGTCTATGTGCGCGACAACTTTGGCACCCGCATGAACACTGTCTTTAAATTCTACTTCCAGGCCTGGGTGCTGTGGGGAATCGCCGCCGCCTACGGGTTGAACCGCATGTTGGCGATCCGCCGCCCCTGGGCCGTCGCAGCCAGTGGGATTGCCCTGCTGCTGGTTATCGCCGGCCTGGTCTACCCAGCGCTGGCGATCCCCACCCGGGCGCGGGAATACGGCGCCTCGCCCACGCTGGACGGCGCAGCCTACCTCTACCAACACCATGCAGACGACATGGCCGCCATCGAGTGGCTGAACGAAAACGTCGCCGGGATTCCCGTCATCCTGGAAGCGCCGGCCGACCACGGCGGCGCCTACCGCTATGAAGGGCGGGTCTCGGCCTTTACCGGCCTGCCGACCGTGTTGGGCTGGGCCGGGCACCAGCACCAATGGCGCGGCGATTATGCCGAACCGGCTCGCCGCGAGCCGCACATCGAGGCCATCTATGCCAGCAGCGACATCCCGACCACGCTGGCGCTACTGGAGCAGTACGACATCCGCTACGTCTACGTCGGGCCGGTGGAACGCGCCCGCTATCCCATCAGCGGGATCGAAAATTTTGCCGCCTTCCTGACCCCGGTTTACAGCGCCGGCGACGTGGTGATCTACCAGTACTTGCCCGATCCGGAGGCGAGGTAAATCGCATATCTCACAAAACCCTCACCGACCGTGTATAATACCGTAGAGCCAAATGGTTGACGAACGCATCATCCACGACGCCCAGCGGGGAGACCCGGCCGCGCAGCGAGCACTATACGAAGCACACTATGCCGCCGCGTTCCGCCTGGCCTACCTCTTTCTCCAAAACCCCGGCGACGCCGAAGAGGTCGTCCAGGATGCCTTTGTCTACCTCTTGCGCAACCTGGACCGCTACGACGGCGAGAAGGGCACCTTCTGGGCTTGGCTGCGGGTGACGCTGGTCAGCCGCTGCCGCAACAAGCGGCGCCGCCAACAGCCCCCCCTCGTCTCGCTGGAAGGTATGGAAGCCACGGGCCGCTTCCTGGTCGATCCGAACGCCGCCAACGACCCGGCCCGTGCGCTGGAAAACCGCGGGGCGCGCCGCGCCATCTGGCAGGCCCTCCAACAGGTCAGCGAGGGCGCGCGCGAGGCGATCATCCTCCGCTTCTACGAAGGGCTTGCCTACGCCGACATCGCCCGCATCCTCGACTGCTCGCCCGAGGCCGCCCGCGCGCGGGTCGCCCACGGCAAGCTGCAACTGCGGCGCCTGCTCGACGAGGGAGAAGAACGACGCGCCCCCCAGGGCCACCCGGTGGAAACCGCCAGGGCGGCAGGATAACCCTACCGTGCCACCGGGCCGATGTTTTTCAGGACAGTCACAGGTATGGACAAACACCTGACAGAACTCGCCCTCGCCCACATCGCAGATGCCGAGTCCCCGCCGGTGATCGAGCACCTGCGGAGCTGCCGGGAATGCCAGCGCGCCGTTGGCGAATACCGCTGGCTGCAAGGCGAGATCACGGCCGCCCTCAAGACGGAGGCAAAAGCGATCCCCCTCCCTCGTCCCCGCTGGTGGGACCTGTGGGAGCGCCTGCACGGCGGCCGAGGCCCCGCAGCAGCAACGCGGCGGCTCTTTGCCGCCGCCGGCATCGCTATGCTCATCTGCTCCCTGCTCGTCGCCTGGTCGCTGCCCACCCCCGTCAATGCCAGCAGCGCCTTGCCGCCCAAGCCATTATCCATCCCCCTGCCCGCCATCGTCACCGCCGACAATGAGCTGGGACACGTCACGGCGACGCCAACTCCGAGCCAATCCGGCAGGCAGAGCCCGTCGACGCTGACTCCAGCCCTGACGCTGTATCCAAAACCATAACAGTTCGCAGAAGTGAAAATGACGACAAACCATTCAAGCCATCCAACCCGCCCCCGAGCAAGCCAAGAACAGACCATCACCACGGTTCTCTGGCTGCTGCTCCTGCTGGCGGCCGCCGTGCTGCGGCTGACCGATCTGGGTGCCGCCCCCCTGAACAGCGCCGAGGCTATCCAGGCCCTCGCGGCACACGAGGCGGCCGGCGCTCCAGCCAGAGATCACTTTACCGTCCCCGCTCCCCAAATAGCCCCCTCCCCCATCCTCTTTCACGCCAACACCTTTCTCTTCTCCCTCTTTCGGGCCAGCGACGGGCTGGCCCGCCTCCTCCCCACCCTCGCCGGGGTCAGCCTGGTATTGACCCCCCTCCTCTTGCGCCGCTACCTGGGCCGCTGGGGCGCGCTGGGCACCGGCCTGCTGCTGGCCCTCTCGCCGACGTTTCTCCTCGCCTCCCGCAGCGTGGATGGAACGATTGTGTCAGCGTTGGGAACGATGCTGCTGGTCGGAGCGGCGGCACGCTTCCTGGACACGTGGCGAATTCGCTGGATCGACCTCGGCGCGCTGGGCCTCGCCGGCGCACTGGCCGCCGGGCCTGGCGGATGGGGGCTGCTGGCCGGCCTGCTGCTGACCCTCGCCGGGGCGGCCGGGGCCTGGTGGAAGCAAGTATCCTGGTCCTGGCCGATGATACGCCCGGCCCTTCGCCGCGGAGCCATCGCCGCCGGCCTGGGGCTGCTGGCGATGAGCACCGCGCTGGGCTTGAACCCCGCCGGCATCGGCGACGCCGGGGGACAGCTCATCGCCTGGCTCTACCGTTTTGCCATCGCCGGCGAGACCGCCGGGCCCTCCCCGATCACGCTGCTGCTGGCCTACGAGCCCCTGCTCCTGCTGACCGGAGCCGTCGGGATCGTTCTGGCGATCCACCGGCGGCACGCCATGGGCATCCTGCTCATTCTCTGGACGGTGATGAACGGCCTGCAACTGGCGCTGATGCCCAGCCGCGAGCCCGTCGACCTGGTCTGGGTCCTGCTGCCGCTGGCTGGCCTGGGCGGCATGGCGGTAGAAGAACTGGCGCAATCCCTGGCCGCACACGGTCACTGGTTGAGCGAGGGCATCCACCTGCCCATCTCCCTCGTCCTCTGGGCGCACAGCGGGCTGGCCCTGGCCCGCTACGCCTACCTGGGCGAGCAGACGGCGCTCTACCTCTCCCTGCTGACACTGCTGCTCCAGGTCTTGCTGACCGTCGCTTTTGGCTTTGCGATGACCATGCCAGCCCCGGAAGATAGCACCGCCAGCCCCTGGCTCGCCGCCGCCGTCGCCACCTCCCTACGCGCCGGGGGGTTGTCGTTGGGGATCGTCCTGTCCATCCTCACCCTCTCGATCGGCTGGGGAATCGCCCACCGGCGCCCCGCCGACCCGCGCGAACTGGCGCTGCAAAACCCGGTCGCGCTGGAGGTGCGGGCGCTGGAGGACGTGGTCCAGCACACGTCGCGGCTCCGCGCCGGGGCGCCAGACAACTTGACCGTCGCTTTCCTCGGCCCCGTCGACCCTGCTGTCGCCTGGTCACTGCGCAACATGGAGCCGCTTCTCGTCGACCAGATCGACCGGCACGACCCGCCGTTACTGGTCGTTGCACCAGGCCGTACTGCGCTGACAGAAGCGTATTACACGACCTCGTTCCCCTTGCGGCGGAGCTGGACCCCGCAGTGGGAGCAGTGGCAAACAGTGCGCTGGATTCTCTACCGCGAGGCCGCGAGCGCCCCCATCGTCAGCGAATGGATCACCCTGGGCATTCACCGCGACCTGGGCACCACCGCCCACGACGTGCAGCCATAGCACCAGCCCGGCAAGCGCCGCCGCTCTTTGATTCCGGTTCGTCCGGCTGAGGCGATCGATATGACAAAGAATAACCAAACCCAATCCTGGCTAGACCGTCCCATTGTGAAGGGAAGCCCCCTCAACTGGGAACAGGCTCTCTACATCGCCTTGATCCTCGTCTGCCTGGTCTCCCGCATGGCCATGCTTGGCTACCGCGTCCAGAGCCACGACGAGAGCCTGCACACCAAGTTCTCGTGGGACCTCTACCGCGGTCACGGCTACCAGCACAACCCCATGATGCACGGCCCCTTCCTCTTTCACGCCACCGCCCTGTCCTACCTGCTCTTTGGCGACAACGATTTCAGCGCCCGGCTGCCCGTGGCCATCATGGGCACGCTGCTGGTCGCCTTTCCCTACCTGCTGCGGCGCTACCTGGGACGGAGCGGGGCCTTGACGGCCTCCTTCCTGATCCTGATCTCGCCCTCCATCACCTACTACTCCCGTTACATCCGCATGGACATCCCTTCGCTGCTCTGGGCGATGATCGTCATCTGGTCGCTCCTGCGCTACCTGGAACATGGCAAGGACCGTCACCTCTACACCCTGGCGGCTGGGCTCTCGCTGCTCTATGCCACCAAAGAAGTGGCGGCGATCTATGTCATGATCCTGGCCGTCTTTCTCCTTGGCCTGTTTACGATCAAGGCGCTGCAAAAATCGTGGGCCCGGCCCGAGATGGAAACGTTCTTCATCGCCGCCCTGATCGTCGCCGCAGTGGGGCTGGTGATCCTGGCCGCCGGGGCAGTGGTCGGCGCCCAGCCGCCCCCGGCCGAAGCGGTGATCGAAATGACCGTCGCGCCAGCAGGAGAGGCGGCGGCGGTCGAAGCGACCTTGCCGGCCTGGGGCAAGATCGGCGGCGGGCTGGCCCTGGCCGCGCTGGTCGCTGCCGGCGGTTTTCTGCTCTACGGCATGGGGGAACAACTGCGCACCCTGCGCTCCTTCGACCTGCTCGTCGTCATCGGCAGTCTCAGCCTTCCCTTTGCTGCCCCCCTCGTCATTCACCTTTTCGCCGCCGTCGGCCAATCCATCGCCGCCGGCGCGGCGGACCCTGCCCAACTGCCCGCCTTTTGGTCCAACCTGGCCAACCTCGACATGCTCAACTACCACGCGCCGCACATCTATTACAGCGGCGCCATCCTGGCCGTCGTCATTGCCGCGGCGACGGCCATCGGCCTGCTCTGGGACTGGCGCCGCTGGTCCATCGCCGGGGCCATCTACCTGGTCATCTTTCTCGTCTTTTTCACCTCCGTCTTTACCAACGGGGCCGGGGTTGCCAGCGGCTGGATCGGCTCGGTGGGCTACTGGCTGGCACAGCAGGAAGTGGAACGGGGCGGGCAGCCGTGGTTCTACTACCTGGTCGTCCTGCCTTTCTACGACTTTTTGCCCTTCCTGGGCGCCCTCATCGCCCCCCTCTACCTGCTGGTGCGCGGCCTGGTCAAGCGCCAGTGGCGCTGCCCGGTCGACAACGCCGCCGCGGAGGACAGCGACGGTTCCCGCCCGGCCCCCTTCATCGGCTTTCTCGTCGCCTGGACCCTCCTCACCTGGCTCGGCTATTCCTACGCCGGGGAAAAAATGCCCTGGCTGACCGTCCACATCGCCCTGCCGATGATCCTGCTGAGCGGATGGTTGGTCAGCAAGCTGCTGGACGCAATCGACTGGCAGCGCGCCTGGAAGCGGCAGGGATTGCTGATCGTCTTGCTGCTCCCGGCCCTGGTCGCCGCCGTGGTTTCTTTCCTCGACGCGTTGGACAAGAGTCCTTTCCAGGGCGTGGAGCTGGAGCAGCTCCTGGTCACCGGCAACCTGCTGGGGGGATTGGCCGGCATCCTGCTCCTCGGCGCGTTGATCGGCTGGCTCTGGCGGCGGGCCGGGCTGAGCAACGGGCTCCTCCTGGCCGCCCTGAGCGGCCTGATCGCCCTGGCCCTGCTGACGGTCCGCATCGGCTACCGCTTCTCCTTCGTCAATTTCGACTATCCCACCGAGTTCCTCGTCTATGCCCACGAGTCAGGCGACGTGCGGACGGCAATGGCGCAGCTGGAGGAGCTCTCGCTCTACGTCGGCGGCGGACCGGAGCTGATCGACGTCACTTATGGGCCCGAGGGCTCGTGGCCCTTTTACTGGTACCTGCGCAACTATCCCAACGCCCGCTTCTACGGCGAGCAGCCCAGCCGCGACCAGGTCGTCGCCACCGCCATCATCGCCGGCCAGCCACAGTGGGACGCCGTCGAACCTTACCTGGGCGACGATTACTACGTCTTTGATTACGTCTTTCTCTGGTGGCCGATGGAGGATTACCGCGAGCTCACCTGGACCAAGTTCTGGGAGTGGATGACCGACGGCGAGAAACGGGCCGCGCTGTGGCAGATCTTTTATCACCGCGAGTACACCCTCTACGACGAGATCACCGGCAAGAACCACACCCTCGACGACTGGCCGCTCCACCGCGAGTTCCGCCTTTACGTGCGCAAAGACGTGGCCGCCCAGGTGTGGAACCTGGGCGTGGGGCCGGTGACGGAGGAGGACGTCGTGACAGCGGACCCCTACGTCGATGGCTGGCGGAACCTCACCGCGCGCAGCGTCTGGGGCGCAGAAGGCAGCGCGCCCGGCCAGCTTTTTTGGCCGCGCGGCATCGCCGTCGACGACGACGGTTTTGTCTACGTGGCCGATTCGTACAACCACCGTGTCCAAAAATTCACCGCCGACGGCCAGTTCGTGACCGCCTGGGGCAGCTATGGCAACTGCGGCGAGACAATCCCCGCCCCAGCCACCTTTTGCGAGCCCTGGGACGTTGCCGTCGGCACCGACGGCACCATCTTTGTCGCCGATACCTGGGCCCACCGCATCCAGCAGTTCACCGCCGACGGGACCTTTATCGCCCAGTGGGGCGAGTTCGGGCAGTACGACGTCGGCCGCGGGCCGGGCTATTTCTACGGGCCGCGCTCGGTGGTGGTCAGCACCGCGGGCGAGGTCCTGGTCAGCGACACCGGGGGCAAACGCGTGCAGGTCTTTGACCAGACGGGACTCTTTTTGCGCGATTGGGGCGGAGCCGGCGCAGCCCCCGGCCAATTGGACGAGCCGGTCGGCATCGACGTCGGCCCCGACGGCCGGGTCTATGTGGCGGATGCGTGGAATTTCCGCCTCCAGGCGTTCGACGCGGACGGAACCCCCCTGTCGAGCTGGCCCATCGCCGGTTGGAACAATCCCAACGTCGACGAAAAGCCCTACGTCGCCGTCGATGCCGAGGGGCAGGTCTATGTGACAGACCCGGGCCACTACCGCGTGCTGGTTTTCGACCCGGAGGGGGCCTACCGCTACAGCTTTGGCCAGTTCGGTTTCGACCTGGGCTCTTTTGCCATGCCGATGGGCATCGCCGTCGGCCCCGACGGCGCCATCTATGTCAGCGACGCGGCGAACCACCGCATCATGGTTTTTGACGTCCCATAATCCCACCATTCGCGATTCCGCGAGTGGTGGGATAATTGCGCAAAATGCATTCCATCGCTATAATTGCCACATGCACAAGTCGGAACCAGCTACCCCCTTGATCCTGCGCATTCCGCCCATCATCCTGACGCGGGCATTCTACCTGTGGGTGTTCATCGTTGCCTTTCTCAACACCTATCCGCTGGTATCGGCTGTGCTGGCTGCCTTTTTGTTGCTGAACCTGGTGCTGCTCAAAGCGCAGCGGCTGACATGGAAAAAGTGGATTCGCCAGGATCGCTGGGGGACAGGGGCGGTACGGCATACGGATCAGCTTCAGAATTGGATGCTCTACCGCAGTGGGAGAAGGGGGGTTTCGCAGGCGGCTTCGCCGCCTGCGAAACCCCCCTTCTCCCCCCTTCCCCGTGCTTGGCAGGGCAATCTACTGAAATGTGCCATTGTCAAATTAACGCGAATTCTGGTTTAATTTGTAAATTTGTGTGAATTCGCGGCTAATTTTCGCCATTCGTTGGGAACAACACTTGAAAGGGGAACTATCTTGAAAGGAGCAACAACCTATGCACACACTGATACTGCGTAACAAGCTGCACGGCCAGTCGGCCCGCGACGTGGCGGCCGGCGCGTCACCGGCTTCCCTCAAGTACAGCATCGAGGTCTTGGGGGAAAGCGAGGTCAAGGACCAGGTGCAGCAGTCGATCCGCGAGCTCAAGGTCCACCCGGCCGGGGAGCGGCGGACGCTGCTCGACATGCTGGCGATCATCGACCAGCACCGGCTCGAGATCTGCCACGCAGAGCACGAGCAAACCGAGCAGGGAGTCGAAACCTGGACGTTCGTCCTGCAAAAACGGTAGAAGCGTCCCCTGCCCCTCAAGCGAATAGAGTCTCCCCCGGCCGGGAAAAGAGCGAGTACGCGCTGTGAGCTATCCGGCGGACTATCACACGCACACCCGCTTCTCCTGCGACAGCGACGCGGCGATGGAAGCGACGTGCCGGGCGGCGCTGCAGCTCGGCATGCGCGAGATTGCCATCACCGATCACGTCGACTTTGAGCCGCTGGATGCCTGCCGCGGCTATTTCCGGCCCGAATTGTACTGGGAAGAGATCGAACACTGCCGGGAGATCTTTGGACAGCTGACCATCCGCGCTGGCGTCGAGTGCGGCGAGCCTCACCTCTATCGAGCGCAGGTGACACCGCTCCTGGCCGCGCACGCGTACGACGTGGTGTTGGGCTCCCTGCACTGGGCTGGCAGCCGCCCGGTTTTCAGAGCGGATTTTTTCGACGGCCTGACGCTGGACGAGGGGATCGATCTCTACTTTGACCACCTGGGCCGCCTGGCGGCGGAGGGGGAGTATGACGTCCTGGGTCACGCGGATTACGTCCGGCGCGCCGCGGCCCGTTGTTTCGGGCTGCGGGAGCTGGACCTGCGTCCGCACGAGGACCGGGTGCGGCGGGCGCTGCGGACGGTCGCCGAGCGGGGCAAGGGCGTCGAGGTCAACACGTCCTACCGGCGCAAGGGCGGCGGGGAGCCGGGGCCTTCCGTGCAGATGCTGCGCTGGTTCCGCGAGGAGGGCGGCGAGATCGTGACCATCGGCTCTGACAGCCACGCGCCCGGCGACGTGGGCGCCGACTTTGCGCGGGCCCTGGCGATGGTGCGGGCAGCCGGGTTCGAGCGGCTGGCGACCTTTGCGCGGCGCCAGCTGAAGGGATGGGTGTCGCTCGACCAGGTGCAAGGATAATGTCTCCAACATCTTTCCCCCAGCGCCGGCCGGAGTGGCTGCGGGTGCCGCTGCGCAGCGGCGAGGAATATCGCTGGCTCAAGCGGCTGATGCGTTCCAAACAACTGCACACCGTTTGCGAGGCAGCCAACTGTCCCAACATCGGCGACTGCTGGGCCCGGCGCACGGCGACCTTTATGATCCTGGGCGACGTCTGCACCCGCGCCTGCCGCTTTTGCGGCGTGTCGAGCGGCCGGCCCGGCCCGCTCGACCCCGGCGAGCCGCGCCGGGTAGCGGAGGCGGTGCAGGCGATGGGGCTGCGCCACGCCGTGATCACCTCCGTCACCCGCGACGACCTGCCCGACGGTGGCGCGGCGGCATTTGCCGCCGTCATCGAGCAGATCCGGGCCCTCCAACCCGGCTGCACTGTCGAGGTGCTCGTCCCCGACTTTCAGGGCCAGCCAGAGCCGCTGCGGCTGGTGATGGCGGCCCGGCCCGATATCCTCAACCACAACGTCGAGACCGTGCCGCGGCTTTTCGCGCAGATTCAGCCCCGCAACCGCTACGACTGGTCGCTGGCAGTTTTGCGCCGCGCCAAGCAGAGCTGGCCCGGCGCGACTACCAAGAGCGGGCTGATGGTCGGGCTGGGAGAGACGACGGCCGAGGTGCTGGCCGTGATGAAGGACCTGCGGGCGGTGGAAGTCGACATTCTCACCGTGGGGCAGTACCTGCGCCCGAGCCGGCGCCACGTTCCGATCGACCGCTACTATACCCCCGACGAGTTCGCGGCGTTTCGCCAGCAAGGGCAAGAGATGGGTTTTCGCTGGGTGGAGAGCGGCCCCCTGGTGCGCAGCTCGTTCCACGCCGAGGAGCAGACCCAGTTGTTGAAATCGGGGTCGTAAAGGGCAAGGATTTGCAATAGGCTGGGACAATAGGTGCCAGGCACTTTGAAAGTGCCTGGCACCTATTAGTGTATCAAGGTTTAGGGGTGGCCCGTCCGCCGGGGGTCGGCGTCGGGGTCGGGGTCTCGGTTGGTGGCGGGACGGGGGTATCGGTCGGCAGCGGGACAGGGGTGCCGGTGGGCTCGGGGGTCGGCGTGGCGGTGGGGGTGCCGGTCGGCGAGGCCGTAGGCGTGGGGCTGACGGTGGGAGTGGCGGTCGGCGTCGGGGTAAGGGTCGGCGTCTCTGTCGGCGGGCTGACAAAGCACTGCACCCGCCCCTCGGTCGAATGGCCGGCCTGGTCCCACGCCGTCACGCGCAGGGTGTAGAGCCCCGGCGCCAGGTGGGTCGTGTCCCACTCGGTGATCCGCCCATCCTGGACCGGGCTCAGGTGCGGGCCGCTGATCCAGCCCCACCCTTGCGGGTTCCCGCCCACACCGTACTGCACCTCATAGTGGTGGAAATTGGGCAGCACCACCGTGCCCAGCACCGGCACGACGCCGTAGACGGCTTCCTCTGGCGCTGGGGACGTGATCCATATCTCAGGCACGACCGTATCGCCGCTGCAAAATTCCAATGGGGCCAGCTCGAGGCCGCGCAGGTCATAGTTGGTGGTCAGAATCCACTCCCGCGCCGCGGGGTCGCTGATGACGACCATGACCCGCTCTTGGACGTTGTTGGGGCAAAACTCGTTGGCCCGCAGGCCGGAAAAGACGTCGATCTGCACCATCTGGTACCAATCGTGCTCCGCTCCCGGCGGAGGGGAATCCTGGCTGAACAACTCGCTTCTGCGCCGGTCCTGGGGACAGTACTCGGAAGGCTGCGTCCCCGAATCGGCGCAGATTTCCATCTCTACAACTCCATCGGGACGGACGAAATCTCGCACCGGCAGCCCCTGGTGGGCAAATTCCATAAAGGCGTTCCAGATTGGCCCGGCGCCCCGCGATCCGGGCAGGTCGTCCATGGCGCTGTTGTCGGCGTTGCCCACCCAGACCCCGACCACCAGGTCGGGCGTGTAACCGATGGTCCAGGCATCGCGATAGTCGTCGGTGGTGCCGGTCTTGGCCGCCGCCGGGCGGGACAGCTCGAGCGGGTTCGTGGCGCCAAATTCCGTCTCCCGCGCGTGCTCGTCGGCGAGAATGTGGGTGATCAGGTAGGCCAGCGCGGGATTTGCGACCTGCTCCTTGTCAACGGGCTCGCTGTTATCGACGATGACGTTGCCCTCCGAGTCCTCGATGCGCAGGATGGGGGTGTAGGAGACGCGGAGGGGACTCGCCGGGTCCGCGCTGTAAAAGACCCGCGCGCCGCTGTTGGCAAAGGTGGCGTAGGCGGCGGTCATTTCCAGCAACCTGACTTCCCCGCCGCCGAGGGTCAGGCTGAGGCCGTAATCGTCGCGGGTCAGGGTGGTGATGCCCAACCGCGCCGCCATCTCCCGCAGCGCCGGAACGCCGACGAACTGCAGCGCCTTGACCGCGGGGATGTTGTACGAATTGGCCAGGGCGTAGCGCAGCAGCACCGGGCCGTGGAATTCGTCGTCATAGTTCCGGGGCACGTAGGCGGGGTTGGCTCCGTCGGGGAACTCGGTCCGGATATCCCAGATCAGGGTGGACGGGGTCCAGCCCTGCTCAAAGGCCGCCAGGTAGGTCAACGGCTTGATGGAGGAGCCGGGCTGCCGCTCGCTCAGGGCGACGTTGACCTGCCCGTCGATCGCTTCGTCGTAAAAGTCGGCGCTGCCGACCATGGCCAGGATGTGGCCGGTGTCGGGATCGATGGCGACCAGCGCGCCGCTGGTCGCGTCATGGTCGGCCAGCGCGGCGACGTGGTCGGCGACGATCCCTTCCGCCGCCTCTTGCAGCTCGACGTCGAGAGTGGTATAGATGCGATAGCTGTCCTCGCGGTAGAGAGAGAGCTGATACATCTCTTCCACGAACTGCCGGGCATAGACGACAAAGTGGGGCGCGGGGATGGTTTCGCCGGACAGCGGTGGTTCGAACTCGTAGGCGGCAATCTCTTCGGCCGCCGCGTCCGCCTCGGCCTGGCTGACGTATCCCTGCTCGACCATCAGCCGCAGGACGTCCTGCTGGCGGGCCAGCGCCCGCTCTCTTCCCCCGCTGAACACGTCGTAAGTAAAGGGGGACTGGGGCAGTCCGGCGAGAAAGGAGGCCTGTCCCAAGGTCAAATCGGCGGCGTCGACGCCAAAGTAGGTCTCTGATGCGGCCTGGACGCCATAGGCCAGGCTGCCATAGTTGATCTCGTTCAGATAAATTTCCAGGATCGTGGTCCGCGGGTAGCGGCGGGTGATCTCGTAGGCCAGGATGATCTCTTTCACCTTGCGCCAACCGCTGCGCTCGAACCGTTCCTCCGGCAGCAGGATGATGCGCGCCAGCTGCTGGGTGATGGTCGAGCCGCCGGAGACGACCTCACCCTCGGTCAGCGCGTAATAGATCGCCCGCAGCATGGCAATGGGGTTAAAGCCGGGGTGGCTGTAAAAGTCGGCGTCTTCTGTAGCGATGGTGGCGTTGACCAGGTGGGAGGAAATGCGGTCGAGGGTCACATAGGTGCGCCGCCCGCCCTGGGGATCGATCACCTCGTAAAGCAGGATGCCGTTTCGATCATAGATCTTGGAGCTGAAAAAGGAGGATTGGCGGTTGATCAGTTCCTCGGGCGGGGGAAGTTGGGCGGCGATGACGGCGTACCCGGTGACTACCGCAGCAAAAGCGAGAAAGAAAAGGACGACGATGACGACGGCGGCGATGAAAAAGGCGCTGGCAGCACAGGAACCCTGCTCAGATGGGGCGCGGCGGGGTTGACGCGGCTCGCCGGATGGAACCTGGCCGGGCACATAGCTCGCTCGCTGGGGCGGGGGGATGGGACGAGGCAGCCCGACAGTCGGCGTCATCCCAGTGGCGACGCGCGGCGAGGGATCGGTGGCTTCCCCTCTCTCCCACGGCAGCGGGCTGGTCTCGACGTCATCGGGGTCGCAGGGATGAGACGAGACCGTTGCTTTTTCCCAATCCGAGCTTTTTTCCATTTTCTCCCCTCAAAAAGCGATTGTCCTCCCCGCACTGCCACGGGAGAGACGTCACGGCAGGTCGCCGGACGACGGCCGGTCAAGAATATAGACGAAGCTGGCCAGCTTTTTGTTCCCGCAGGCGAGTCGGCAGCATCGCTACTCCAACCGCCGCTCCAGTCGAGCCAGGCGGTGGTGCAGTTCGGCCAGGGCCTGCTCCCGCTGCGCCCCCCGGCGCCACTGCCCGGCCCGCCCGATCGCCAGGCGGGTCCATGCCGCCGCCAGGGCCGGGCGGCGCAGGTGCCATTCGAACGCCATCGCCAGCTCAACCGCCGCGCCGACGTCCGCGGCGTCTTCTATCGCCCACTGCTGCCACCATTCGACAGCCTCAGCGCGGCGGTCATTCCGCTTGAGCCAGCTCCCCAGGTCCCGCAGCGCCCGCAGCCGCAGGTCGCCGGGCAGGCCCGCGGCCAGGGCCGCCCGGAGGACGCCCTCCACGTCGCCGCCGGCGCTCTCGTACCAGCGGGCCAGGCTGTAGAGCTCAGCCCCACTTACCGCCGGCTCGGCATGCGGATCGTGAAAAGAACGGGCGAGCAGCGTGGCCAGGGTGGCCAGGCTCAGGATGTCGACCTGGTTGTGGTAGAGGATGCGAGCGATCTCGCGCGCGTCCCCGGTGCGGAGATAGTCGCGATAGATCGCTGGGATGACCCCGCTGGGCACGTCGGCTTGATCGCGGCGGACCCCCAGCACCTCTCGCTCCAGGTTGACCAGCGCGCAGGAAGAAAGCCGCTCCCGCCACAGCCGCCGGGAAGGGGCGAGGAGGTCGAGGTGCGGCAGCGCATCCAGGCGCAACGGCCGCCGGGCCAGGACAAAGCGGGTCTGGAGGATCGGAACGTCGAACGAGCGGCCATTGAAGCTGACCAGCGCCTGAAAACGGGAAAAGCGCTCCTCCAGCCAGTGGATCAGCGCCGGTTCGTCGCCGGGGTCGCGGAGGAAGGGCTGCTGCAGCACAAAAGAATCGTCGGCGAAAAAGCCCAGCCCGACGAGAAAGGCCATCGTCCCCGTGCCGCCGGAAAGGCCCGTCGTCTCGGTATCCAAAAAGAGCACATGGCGGAGATCCACGTTCTTCAGGCCAGACTCACCGCCGATGCGGGCCAGCAAGCCGGGCGCCAGGGCCAGAAAATCGCCCAGCGGCAGGTCGCCGTGGCGGTGCTGGGTGGGGAAGCTGGCCTGGGCGACAAAGCACTGGCCGTGGGGCGTGGCGTGAAACGATCCCTCCACCATGCTCTCGATGGCGACGCGGCGGCGGGGAGAGGGCGGCAAGTTGCTGGCCCCGCGCACCACGCCCATGCGACGGAGCTGCTGGCGCAGGTCGGGTCGTTGTTCCGGGCGCTGGATCGACATGGCAGCCAAAAGATCACCTGGGCGGTGATGGCTGATCTGGCCGGCCATTCCAGGCAACGTCCGCTCGGCCCGCCAGGTGGTTGCAGTAGCGCGCCAGGACAAAAAAATAGTCGGAAAGGCGGTTCAGGTAGACAATCAGCGCCTCGAGCTGCCGGTCCGCCTCTGCGGACGATTCTCGCAGGCGGACGGCGCGCCGTTCCGCGCGGCGGCAGACGGTGCGGGCAACGTGGGCCCAGGCGGCCGCAGCGCATCCCCCAGGGAGAATAAAGCTGTGCAGCGGCGCAAGTTCTTGTTCCATGCGATCGATGGCTGCTTCCAAGGCCTGGCTCTTGTCGGGGGTGAAAGGTTCGAGACGGCTGGCCGAAGCGGAGGCGGGCGTCGTGGCGAGCCAGGCGGCGACGGAAAAGAGTTCGGATTGGCGACGCAGCAGTTCGTCGACGAGGGCCGCCTGACCCGCGTCGAGAGCGGCGACCAGGGCGCCGAGCACCGCGTTCAGTTCGTCCACGTCGCCGTACGCCTCGACCCGCAGGTGGCTTTTCGGCACCTGTTCGCCGCTCAAGAGAGTGGTCTGGCCACGGTCGCCGCGACCGGTATAGATCTTCATCAGTGGCTGCACCTCGGCAGCTGCTGGCTCATCGCCGCAAATCCCCTCGGCGTGTCCTGAAAAGCTGCCGCTATTGTACTCCAGTTGATGGCCGTTGACAATCCCGCAGCCAGATTTTTTGACAACCAAGCCGGGAATGTCTATAATGGTACTGGGGGGGATAGAGGGAAAACGAAAATGTTGCAGACAAGGAGGGGGAAATGAATCGCCAGGCACTGCTTCGACGTTGGTTTTTCGTGGCGCTGGCCGGTATCGTAGCGCTGGTGGTCCTTTCGACCACCCTGCTGACCGTGCGCGGCGGCGAAGACCGCGCCGGTTGGTTCAGCGACATGGTCCAGGTGATCAACCTGGAGCCGCTCCCGGTCGCGTTCGAGGCCCGCTTCATCGACCTGGACGGCCAGGTCGTGTACACCTTTACCGACACGCTGCAGCCCGGCCGGGCCGACATCTACTGGCCGGCCGCGATGCCCACGCCCTTACCGCCCACTTTCAGCGGTACCCTCGTCATCAGCGCGCCGGGCCAGGTGGCCATGGAGGTCATTCACTTTGCCAAGACGATCACCGACAGCAACACGGTCCTGGAGGGAGTGGACAGCGAGCGTCTGTCCGACTATAGCATCGTACCGATCGACAAGTGCGTCACGATTGGCATCCACAACGTGTCGGAACTGGCAGCAGGAGGCTACTTGGACATCTTTGACTACAACGGCCTGCCGGTCGGCACCATCGACCTTGGCATGTTGGATCCGCAAGAAACGATAATCGTGCGCCCGCTCTACAGCGGGTTCCCGCTCGACATCGTCGGCATGGGCATCATCTATTCCACCCAGCCGATCGAGGTGACCGTGTGGCGCATTTGTAACGGCGCCGGCGCTTTTGCTGCCTCGCCGGAGGGATATACCGACCTGGCGCTGCCCCTGGTGCCGACCCATTCCGTGGGATTGGTCACTTCGACCTTGTGGCTCCAGAATATCTCGGGAATCATGGCCACCTCGGTGGGGATTTCCTACTCCGATGGCACGTCGGAGACGCTGCTCATCGGCCCGCATGGAAACGCCATCATCTCCTCGCCGTTCACCGACACGGCCCAAGCTGCGCTGATCAACTCGGAGCAGCCGCTGGCAGCCTATGTGCTGATGGAGAGCAGAAAAACCGGCCAGGAAGGCTCCTTCGCCTACCGGGGCATCGGCTTGGAGGAAGCGACCAACGCCATCGCCCTCCCGCTGCTCTTTGGCGGCTACGCCGGCTGGCGGACCGGGGATCACTTGTGGGTGCAGAACGTCGGCGCAGAGGCGGCAACCATCACGATCCGCTACACGGCAGCGCCCACGGGAACAACGACGTGGCAGCAAGGGGTCGTGGCGGCAGGCGACGTGTGGCGAGTCGACACGCCGGCCGGCCTGGGGCAGCTGGCCGGGGCAATCGCCCAGGCTGACCAACCGATCGTGGCCGTGGCAGGGTCGGTTGCCACTGGGCTGAAGGCCAACGCCGAGGTCGACGATCACTGGCTGCTTTACCGCGGAGCAAACTATACGCCCACCTGCGAGCTGGTCACGGGGATCGATTTCACCTGGTCGCCGACCTTGCCCATCATAGGGGAGGGAGTGTGGTTCTCCGCCACGCTGGCAGGCAGCGAGCCGGTCTCGCTGACGTGGAATTTTGGCGATGGCGGGTCAGCGATGGGGGAGGTAGTCAGTCACGTCTACCACCTGGTAGGAAACCACGTCGTCACGCTCTCCGCCGTCAACTGCCTGGGATTTGGCAGCGACGCGGCAGCGCACTTGCTGGATGTGCGGCCCGGTTTTACACTCTACCTGCCGCTGATGGTGCGGCCATAGCGTGCGGCAGGGCATATCCGTCAGGCAACCGCAGGGAGCACCAGAGGTGCCATCGAAAGAGCAGTGACTGTGCCGGTTGAGCTCTGGCCCGCAGGAACCCAGGTCGGGAGCCCCGGTGGTCTTGCGGTTTCATTCGTGAAAATTTGCGCGATTTGCGGCCGGTTCTTGCCACGCGGCGATGATTGCCCGGTTGACCCACACCTGTTCCCGGTAGGAGCGCGCCAGCTCGTCGTCCATGATCCGCCGCGCCTGTTCCTGGACGAACTGGTAGGCTTTTTGCAGCGCCTGGCGAGCCATGTGTCGCTGGCCGCCGGCCTGCCACACCTGGCAGGCCGCCCACCAGATCTCTTGCTCCGGATAGTCGCCGCTGTATCCCGCAAGCTCCAGTTGCGCCACGACATTTTTCATCCGCGCCTGGGCCGGGCCTGATTCCGCCAGCATCTGTTCGGTCAGCGCCAGCCAGGCGCTCGTCGCCAGGGCGTTGCCGGTCTCGCCGATTTCCTCCCGCAGCGCAAGGGCCTGCTGGAAGGGTTGGCGGGCCTCGGCCGGCTGATCGGCCATGACGTGCACAACGCCGAGGTGGTGGAGGGCGTGGGCCTCCCCACGGCGGCGGCCCATATCCCGGTTTTGCTGCAGCGCTTCTCGCAACACGCGCCGCCCCTGTTCGACCTCGCCCCGGTAAGCCAGCAGCAGCCCAAGGTTGGAACGACAGGTCGCTTCTCCCTCTCGATCCTGGAGCCGGAGGGCGAGTTCCAGGGCCTGCTCAAAGTGGCGCGCGGCCCGGCCGAGATCGCCCAGCGTCATCAACAGGTTGCCCATGCTGTTCAGCACCAGCTCCTCGTCCGCAGCGCTGCCGATCTCGCGCGAGATGAGCAGCGCCTGCTGGTAAGACTCGAGCGCCTGTTCGTAAGCGCCCAGTCGGACGTCGGCAATGCCCAGGTTGATCAACGCCCGCGCCTCCTGCCAGGCCTGCGCCGCGTCCTGGAACAGGGCAAGAGCCTGGGCGTAATGGGTCCGGGCCTGTTCCGCATCGCCGCGGTAGAGATGGACGGTCCCCAGGTTGCCAAGGCACGAAGCCTCGCCGACCGGATCGTTCGCCATGCAGCAGGCCTGCCGGGATTGCTCGAACATCTCGATTGCCGGGCCGTACTCGCCGAGGATGGCGTGAACGATGCCGCGGCTCTTTTGCGCTTCGGCAGCGGCCAGCCAATCCTGGCAGCGCTCCGCCTGCTGCTGCGCCCGGCGCGCAAACTCCTGGGCCTGCTGGAAAGCGCCGGTGTCCACTGCCCAGCGGGCGCTGCGGTTCAGCACCTCGACCTGGCGGCGAGCGTCGTCCAGCTGGACCGCCAGATGTTCCATCTGTTGCAAGTCCTGTTGCTGAGCGTCGCGATTCCCCATCAGGTTGTGGATCCGCTCCCGGCCAGCCAGGAGGTTGTAGCGTTGCTCCCGCTCCTCGGGCTCGAGCAGGTCGATAGCCTGGCTGTAATGGTCGAGGGCGACCTGGTTGGCATACTCGCGGCGAGCCTTTTCCCCGGCCAGGTGGAGGTACTGGATCGCCTTTTCCCTTTTCTCGCTGCGGGCATAGTGATAGGCGAGCAAGTCCAGGGCGCGGGAGAGGTCGTCGCTGCGCCAGCGTTCGAGCGCCTCGCCGATCGCGCCGTGCAGCCGACGTCGTTGGACAAAGAGCAGGGTCTCGTAGGTCGTCTCGTGCAGGATCGGATGGCAGAAAGCATAACGCCACTTGGGCGCCGCCTCCTCCAGCAGCGTAAAATCCGCCGCCCCCAACTGGGCCAGCTGGTGCACCAGGGTGCTCGCGGCCGGCTGCAAAGGATGCACCTCCTGCAACAGCAGCCGGCGAAAGGTCCGGCCGATGACGGAAGCGACCTTCAAGGTCAGCCGCTCTTTTTCCTCCAGGCGGTCCAGACGGGCGCGCACGACGCCCTCGATGGTGTCCGGCAATTCGAGGGTTTCCCAGGCCCCGGTGAGCGTGATCCGCTTTTCTTCCCACACCAGGTGTCCGCCTTCCCGGAGCGCGCGCAGGATCTCTTCCACAAAGAAGGGGTTGCCCTGTGTCTTTTCCCGCAGCAGTGCAGCCAGCGCCGGGGCCAGGTCGCGGGACTGCAGCCGCTCGCGCGCCAGCTCCAGGGTCGACTCTTGGGCCAGGGGGAGCAGGGTGAGCGTCACCTGGTGCGGCAGGGCTTGCAGCGCCGTCACTGCCGCCGGCGGCGGCCCGGTAAAGGGCCGGTGCACGAGGGCCAGCAGCAGCGGCTGCTCTGCCAGCCCACGGCCGATGCGGAGAGCCAGGTCGAGCGATAGTTCGTCGGCCCAGTAGGCATCCTCCAGGACGATGACGGTGGGCCGGCCAGCCGTCGCCTGCTGCAGCAGCGCTTCCAGGAGCTGGAAGGTGTTGTCGCGGCGCAGCTCGCCTTCCAGCGAACGGGTGAGAGGCGTATCGTCTACCTCCAGGCCCATCGCTTCGGCCAGCAGCGGGAGGCGGGCCAGCCAATAACCGGGCCGGCCAGCGGGGGCCGGGAGGGCCTCGACGAGCCGCCGCAAGTGGGCAATCTCTGTTTCCGCGGCGTGGGGGAACATGTCCCGGATCACGGACCGCCAGGGAAGATAGGGGGTCTGCTGGCCATAGCTGAGGCACGCGCCGACGTAGGTCTGCCAGCCCCGCTCGCGGGCCAGGCGGAGGAGGGCGCGCAGCAGCGCCGACTTGCCGACTCCCGCCTCGCCCACCAATTGCAGGACAAGGCCCTCTCCTTCTGGCAGCCGATCCATGCGGCGGAGGATCGCGCCCAGTTCTTGCTCGCGGCCGATCAATCTTTCCGCCGTATCCTCGGCCGGCCGCTCTGCCAGCTCGGTCGGGGCAAAGACGGGGATCGGTTCCTCTTTGCCCTTTGCCCGCACCGCGGGCAGGGCGTGGAAGAGATAGTGGCCCGACACGGCCTGGCGGATTCGCCGGGTGACCAGGAGCTGCCCCGGCTGGGCAGCTTCCATCAACCGCGCGCTCACATTAACTTCGTCGCCCAGGACAGTGTAGGTGCAGCGCCGCGGCGAGCCCAACACGCCAGCATAGACGCGCCCCAGGCTGACGCCGATGCGCTGTTCACAGATGAACGGAGTGGCTTGCACGGCCTGCTGGAATTCGAGGGCAAAGCGGACGGCGCGATCGGGGTCATCCTCGTGCGCGATAGGCGCGCCGAACAGGATGTGCGCCAGGTTGCCCTTGTCGCCGCAGGCGACCAGGGCCAGGTGGCCCTCGTAGCGGGCCAGCAGTTGTTGAATCAGCACCACGTAGGCCGCCAGCTTCTGGCCGACCTGGGCGTCCCGGGCATAGTCGAGGCCAGCAAAGCGAACAAAGAGGCTGGTCACCAGGCGCAGCTCGGCGGCGAACTCGCCGCCGCCCGCCTGGAGGCGGTTGTAGAGGGCGGCGGTCAGCCAGCGGCGGGCCTGTTCCAGCGACAGCGGAGGAAGCAACGGCAACGAGCTCCCGGCACAGGCCGGAGAAGCAAGCAGCAAAGAAAACTCGTCCCGCAACGGCTGCAGGGCAGCGTGGGGAAGGTGCTCCGCCAGCGCCGCGTCGACCGCCACCTGGCCCGAACCGGCTCGCTGCTGGGCCTCGACTGCCCGCTCCAGCGGCAAGCCGGCCAGCACGTCGATCAGGCCATGGGGGGGCGCGCCGACGCAAAAGCGGCGCACGTCGCCAGCAGCGATCCCGACGTGCATCGAAAAGGCGGTCTGCCCGGCAGGCAGATCGACAGGTGCAGCCCGATCAACCGAGCGCTGCATTGCCAGGGCACACGCTGCTGCTCGCGGGACACTTGCGGCCATTTTGCCGGGGAACCAGCCGGTCAAGGCATCGCCGCCGAAAGAGATGACGCTGCCGCGGTGCCGGTGCACCTCTTCGACCAGGGGGGTGAATAGCTTGTTGAGCCGCAGGGTCAGTTCCTCGGCCCCTTTTTGCGGTCCCATCGTCAGCGCCAGGTGCTCCATCAGCGGCGTAAAGCCGCTGACGTCGGCAAAGAGCACCGCCCCCCGGCCGTGTTCCGGCAAATTGGCCCCGCGGGCAATTGCCCGGCGCCGGTCGAGGGGGAGATAGGCTGCCAGTAAGCCCTGGTCCGCCTGTCTCTGGAGTGGGTTCATAGCCGAGAGTCCACGAGCTGCCCTGGCTGGCCGCCCTCCCCGCTCAGGGCAGCACCCAGGACGGCCAGCAAAGCGGAGAAAATCCGACCTCTAGCAGGCGGGTCTGGCCGCCCTCCAGGCTGCGCGCCACCAGCGGCAGCCAGACCCGCACCCCCTGCTCCAGGGCGCCAATGTCGTAAGCGGCGCCGATGGGCCGCAGAGTTCCTTCCAGGTCGTCGGTCACGTCGCCCAGCGTCGTCCCGGCATCGACGGCGGGGCTGCCAGCCCGCAGGTGGTAGTCGTCCGCTGCCGGATCGACGAACAGCTCGCCGGGCGTGGCGATGAACGAGTGGCTGTCGTACCCCAGCGCCTGCCACTCGGCCAGCGAGATGACGCTGCTCTCCCCGTCGGCGCTCAGGCGGTCGACCAGCACGTTGTAATCACTCTCAAAACCGGCCAGGTCCGGGGTGGGGATGACGATGCTGCCGCGCCAGCTGTGCGCAGTATAGATGACGTTGTTGTACAGGTGGTTGTCGACGCAGCCGGCCTGGCTGACGTTGACCGCCCACCGCCCGTCTGCCGGCATCAAGATGGTGTTGTTGAGCACCCGGTTGCGCTGCGAGCAGACCGCGCCGTCATGCTGAAAGATGGCGATGCCGCCGGCGTGGTTGTCGTACAGCAAGTTGTTGCGCACAATGGTGTCGGTGACGCCGTCCATGTTGATCGCCGACCCACCCCCGCTGCCGTTCTCATAGATGACGTTGCGCTCTACCAGTCCGCCAGAGATGACGCCGTCGCCGTCCATCGAGGCGTCGCCGTTCATGTGGACGCCGCAGCCGACGTTGTGGTGGAGGACATTGTCGCGGATGACAGGCCGGTCGCCGCTGTTGGAGCAATAAACGCCGTGTTCGCCGTTGTGGTGGCTCTCGTTCTGTTCGATCGTCGCGTCGTCGACAAAGGCGGTAAAGATGCCGGTGCGCCCGGTGGCAAGGCCGCAGTCGTGGACCGTGTTGCGGCGGATGACGATGTGGTGCGAGTGGGCCGCGTCGCTGCCGCGGACGTCGACGCCCCAACTGGGGGCGCCGGCGACCTCCAGCCCCTCGACGATCCAGTAGGCGACGACGCCATCCCCCTCCCAGGTCTCGATCTCGACGTTGCTGCCGTGGGTGTTCTGGGGACCCGGGGCATCGACGACCACCTGGGAGCCGTCGTCGGCGCGCAGGGTGATCCACGCCCCGGCGGTGCCCGAGTTTTCGATGCGGCAGCCGTCGTAGGTGCCGCTGCGCACGCGGATCGTGTCGCCGGGCGCGACGTTCTCCACCGCGAATTGGATCGTGCGCCAGGGCTGCTCCGACGTGCCGCCAGGGATGACGTCCTCGCCGTCGGTGGCGACGTAATAGGTCTGGGCGACCGTTTCCCCCGGAGGAGCGGCTGCCGGCCAAGTGGGCGCTGCCGCGGTGGGTGGGAGCGTACTCTGGCAGGCCAGGCAGACCAGAAAGACAGCGGTCAGGCTGCTCAACAGCGGCAGGGCCAGCACTTTCGGCCCAGTCATGACTCCTCCAGTTCTTTGATCTCGACCTGCTCCAGGGCGCAGGTGATGTCGGCTGGAATCCGTATCGCCGTGTGGCCACAGTTTGGACAGGCCGCGTCCTCCTCTTCGCTCTCAAAGCGCAGCGCGCAACAGTTCCAGCAGATAAAGCGATGCGGGCCAGGGCGAAACACGATCTGCGCCCCTTCGGCCAACGTGCCGGCCGCCAGTTCTCGCACCACGCTCTCGAGCCGCGCTTCGGCTCCCTGGAGCGAATCGTACACGACGAAATGCAACGCCGTAATCCGGCTGGCGCTGCGCGAACGCGCCTCGGCGATGGCCTGGTTGAGCAGCGCCTTGATTCTTTCCTGTTCAGTACCCATCACGATTCCCGTGTCTCCAGGTCTCTACGAGGACTCGAAACCCCTCATCAGTAGTGGCAGGTAGAGCATGCGCAGGTTGGAAACGACCCGGACGGCCAGCGCTCGATCCGCCACGCCGCACGCATTGGACGCCCTAAGCGACACGGTATAGATCCCTGCTGCGCCCCAGCTATAGATCGCCTGGGGGCCGCGGGTGCCGTTGCTCCACAGCAGGACAACAGGCAGCGTGGGAGTGAGGGGGATGGTGGCGGCGGCATAGACCCCCGCCTGGCCCACCGTCAGCGTGAGCGGGCCGGTGATCTCGAGCCCGGTCACCGGCTGGCAGACCTCCACCGCCAACGCCGCGCTGACCGCGCTGCAGGCGTTGAGCGCCGCCACCGTGACCGTATAGACGCCGTCCGCCGTCCAACTGTAGGCCGCAGTGGCGCCGACCGTACCATTGTCCCAGGTCAGCGTCACCGGCTGGGTGGCGGTGATGGGAAGGGTGGTGGCGGTATAGACCCCCGTTTCTTCCGCCAGCAAAAAGGTGGGGCCGTCGATTTGCACCTCCTCTACGGCCTCGCAGGGTTCGCCCTGGACGTGCACAAAGACCGCCGTGAAGGGGCCCCAATGGCCGCCGTCCGACAGGCCGTGGACCAGCACATAGTGCGTGCCGAGTTCCAGGCCGGTCGTATCGACCGTCGCCTCGGCCAGCTCTGCCGTCTCGTCCCAGGCGCCGTCGTAAGGAACCAGGGGGGTGCCCGTGCCGTCGGCGCCGGGGGCGTCGATAAAGTACTCGGCGCCGGCCACCGGTTGCTCCTGGTCGTCGCAATACTGGTTGAGCAGGCGAATGTCCTCCAGGGTGGCGCTGAGCTGGACCGGCTCGCCTGGCGCAACCGGATCGGGGCTGACGACGAGCGAGTGGGCGTCGGGGCCGTAGACGGTGAGGTAGGGGTCCGGGGCGGCGACCTTGGCGGCGTGGATGTAGGTGGGCAGGTTATCCTCCCAGATGTCCCAGGGGAACTCGTCCCCCCAGCAGGGCTCGAAAAAGTCGTCGCCGATCTCGGGCGTGAAAGAGGCTACGTCGAGCTCGCCGTAGAACCAATCGTCGGTAGTGCCGTTGGGATAATACCAGAGCACCTCCCCCGGCCGCCCGACCGGGTAGTTATTGTAAGTGGCCCACTTGCAGCCGATGGCCCGCAAGGCAGCGTCGTCCGGCGCCGGGCTGGGATTGGCATAGGACCAGGGGATCAGGATGGCCGGTACAGCACTGTGCAAGGTCATCATGATGCCGGTGTCGTCGTCCGGATCGGGAAAGAGCGCGTTACCCAGGGCCATGACCGCCTGGGTCTCGGGCTCGGAAGCGGGCGAGACGCCGCGGTAGCCCTGCACGCAGGGATCGGAGGAGGAGCCGCTGTCGTCGTAGGCCCACATGTAGGGAAAGTTGCGGTTGTTGTCCACCCCATAGTGATCGTAAGGTGTAGGCGGCCAGGCGCAGCCGGGGTTGTCTGTGTCGTTGGTGTTCTTGCGCCACCACCAGCCGCTCGGCTCGACCATCTTGCGCCCGTCCGGGTTGACCAGGGGGACGATCCAGATCTCGCGGTGATCGACCAGCCAGGTGACGTCGGGGTCGATGCCGTAGCCGCCCTCGCCGCGAAAGCCGCCGGTCAGGTAGTCGATGAAAAAGTCGGGCAGCTCGGGCACGACCATCTCGCGGGCGTGGTGGGTGGAGACGATGAGCAGGACGGGTTTGGCCCCCGTGATTGCCTCGTTGGTGATGCGGATGGCCAGGATATCATAGCCCTGCTCGGGGTCCTGGGTCTTTTCCCAACTGTCGCCATAGTCGTACAGCTCGGTCAGTTCAGGGTAGGCATTGCTGACTGCGACCATGTGGTCCAGGATCTCTTCCACGGTGCGGTAGCAGGGATAGCCGGGGGGCACGAGCAGTTGTTGGGTCCGCTCCTCGTCGATTTCTACAAAAAAACCCAGCTTGAGCAGTTGGCGGTAGAGTTGGGCATCGACAGTGCCGACGAGCAGCATCTCCTCCTGTTCCAGCCGCCAGATATCGACCCCCAGCGAAGCGAGCAGGGGGACCTGCTCGCGGCTGGCCAGGTGGATGCGCACAACAGCGCCCTCGGGGGGGATGGGGGATGGGGCGGGCCCCGGCGGGTCGGTGGGAATAGCGCGGACGGATCGAGGGCCGGCGAGCATGGCCGCCAGCAGCCCCAGGGCCAACAACCCTCGCTGCATAACACGTTGATAACTCATGTCTTTTTCTCCAATTGACCTTGGTTTTGGCCAGGATGGCTTTTGCCGTGATGGTACTCGCATACACGCCGGTTGTCAAGCCGGGACCGCCAGCTACCTCGGCAACGGGCGTATGCAAAACTTGGAGGAGCGTTAAAAATCAGCCACGAATTACACGAATTAACACGAAAAAGGGTGGAGAATTCGTGGCAGAAATTCCGAGATCATCTAGCAGGCTGTCGGAGAGAAAATCGCCAGGGTCAGACAATGCTCGTTTTGTCATTCTGAGGCCCCGAAGGGGCCGAAGAATCTCGTTTTCGGCTGTGAAACGCG
>JAFGEI010000227.1 GCA_016931695.1 Anaerolineae bacterium
AGCCCTAGATGATCTCGGAATTTCTGCCACGAATTAACACGAATTTCACGAATTTTCTACTTTTTTCGTGTTAATTCGTGTAATTCGCGGCTGATTTTTAACGCTCCCCCAAGTTTTGCATACGCCCTCCCCGTACTTGGCAGTTTCGCGCAAAAGGGGGTATAATCGGCCCGCGTTGCGCCATTGCAGGAGCAAGAGATTATGCGTATTCTATGGACCAGCCCCCACTGCCGTCCGGATTGGATGGACCGGCTAGGGCAAGAGTCGCAGGGCGGGCAGACGGTCGTGATGAACCAACTCTCTCATGCCCTGACCCGCGCCGATCCGGTGTTGTGGGTCGATATTTTTACCCGCTTCCAGGCGGACGACCCGTACAGCGATCCGCCGATCCAGTTTTTGGATGGCGATCCGCGCGTCCGCATCATCCGCCTGCCCTGTGGGCCGGAGGACAACTACCTGCGTAAAGAGTTCCTCTATGGCGCGCCGATTGCCGAGTTTGCCGACTATATTGTCGCCCTGGCCAGGCGGGAGGGCGCTCGCTACGATCTTTTGCACGGCCACTATGCCGACGGCTGGGAGACGGTGACGCTGCTGAAGGAGCGGTTGTCCAATCACCCGCCCGTGCTACTGACCACCCATTCCCTCGGCCGGCGCAAGCTGGCCGACGCGCTCGAGCGAAAAGAGGGCAGCCGGGAGCGCCTCGAGCAGCGGTACAACTTTCAGGCCCGCATTGCTTCCGAGGAGCGGTCGCTGAGCCGCGCCGAGCGGGTCCTCCCGCTTTCCACGCCAGAGGCCGAGTTCCTGCAGGCGCATTATGACGCGGTTTCACCCCACGATCTGCGGCTGAACATTGTGCCCAACGGGATTGACCCGCAGGCCTTTCCCTTGCCTGCGCCGGACGTTCGTGCTGCCACGCGGGCGGAGCTCGGGGTCGGCGCGGAAGATTTCCTGCTCCTCGTCCCCTCGCGGGTCGACCCGCGCAAGGGGCAGGAAACCCTGTTGCGGGCGCTGGGAACGGTGCGGGAACAGGTCGCCCGCCAACCGTTTCGGCTGCTCTTTCTGGCCTGGCCCGATCTGCCTACCGCCTACGCCACGCGGCTGGAGCGCGTGATCGGCGAAGTGGGCATCGACGAGCGGGTGCTCAAGCATCCGCCCGTTCCGCACAGCCGGATGCCGGCCTTTTTCGCCGCTGCCGACGGGGTGGTCCTGCCCTCCCAAGAGTATTTTTCTATTGCCATGCTGGAGGCAATGCTGATGGAACGGCCGCTCATCGCCAGCGTGCACAGCAGCGGACGCGACGTCATCGAGGATGGGGAACATGGATGGCTGGTGGATCACAACGACCTCGCCGCGCTGGGGGCGGCGGTCGTCCGCTTGCTAGAGATGCCAGCCTCCGCGCGGCAAAGGGTGGGGCGGCAGGCGCGGGAGCGGGTGCTGGGGTTTTATACCTGGGATCAAATCGCCGGGCGGCTGCTGGGGATCTATTATCCGCTCGCCCGCTGACTCCCCGTTTCAAGGGTTGTTCCCGACGAGCGGTGCGCCTGGGGTCATTCCATTCCGGGAAACTCGAGCTGTACTACTTCTCCGTGCACGTCGACGACGATCCGGAATCCACTCATCCACAGCCACAGGCGCATGTCCTCCAGGTCGCCCAACTCTTGCGGCGCGTCCAGCAGACGGTCCATATTCTCGATGCTCATCTCGATCGCGGCGCGGCTGAAGGGATCGTCGCTGGAGGTCATTTGCATCACCCCGTCCACGATCATGTCCTTCATGGCCATGAACCGTTCTTTCAAGCGGAGTAGCACCTGGCGGTCGACCTCGGCGGCGTCGATGTGGCGCAAAAAATCCCCGTCGGGGATCGCGTAACAGGCGTCGGTCCCCACATACGCCGTCTCCACCGACTCGCCTTCCTCGTTGTAAACCAGGCCGCTGAAGAGCGGTTCTCTGCGACTCATCGCCCTTCTCCTCGAAAGTTATAAATGCCGTCTTCCAGCTCGAAGGCGGCCCCGCAGTCGGCGCAGCACAGTCGCGTGCCCTCGTCGACCAGTGCCGTCGAACCGCAGTCGGCGCAGCGGAAAAAGGCGCCTGCAGGTGCGGCGGGCTTGTCGGCCCCGGCGGCGGCGCGGACAAAGACGCTGGGCGTCAGCTGCCACAGTGCCCCCGTCTGCTGGCACAGGCGGTCCATGGCGACCAACAAGCCCGTCGGCACGACCCGCTTGAGCAGGTCGAGGCGAAAGTGGGAGACGGTGCGCACCCGTTCGATCTGCAGCTCGGCGGCGGCTAACTGCTGGCGCACCCAGCGGGGATGAAAGTCCCAGTGCAGCTCGACGAACTCGACCGGTTCCAGCGCGAAAGGGGACCAGGACTGGCGGCGCAGCCAGTAGCGCAGGATGGCCTTGAGGTTGCGCTTGTTGGCAAACTCGAGGATCAGGTCGCCGGACGGCGCCAGGATCTCGGCTGCGCCCTGCAGCACTACTGCCGCATCGGCGGCGTGGTGGAGGGTGCGCACTATCACCACGGCGTCAAAGAGGCCGCGGGCAAAGGGGAGCTGGTAGAAATCCGCCATCACATAGACGTACCGCGGGCGCCCGCCGGGCCCCGCCTCTCCCAACCGCTCCTGCGCCCGCTGCAACTGCGAGCGGGCATAGTCCAGCAGGACAACCTGGTCGTACCCGTCGTAGAGGTCGACCAGGCGGCCAAATCCGGCGCCGATCTCGATCAGGCGCGAGCCGCTGGGCGGCAGCAGCGCCCGCAGCGCCGCGCGCTCGGCGCCGTCTTCGTAGGCCCGCCCCTGCCCCCAGAACTCGGTCTGGTAACGCGAGCCCTCATAGTCGCAGATTGGAAGGGAATCGGTCAGGGTGATCTCCTTCAGCGAACGTCGGGGATCAGGTCGACCAGTTCCTGGACCGGCGTAAAGACGTCCCGCAGCTGCTGTACGGCCGGGTTCAATCCCGCCTCGCCCAGCTGGATCTCGACCGGGATGGTCATCTGGATCGGCACCATCTGGTCGACGGGCACGGACATGACGACCGGGATCGTCGTTTCCACCGGCACGGTCATGTTCAGGCGCACTGGGAGCGCCAGGCCGGCCGGGAGGGCCAGGGCGACCGTGCCGTTGATCTCGCCGCCCCCGCCGGGGAGGATGAAACGGGCGTTCATGCTCAACGGGACCGGTTGTTCCAAGATCACCGAGGTGCTTTCCTGGATGGGCAGGTCAAAATCCAGGCTCAGCGGCTGGCTCAGCGGCAAGGTGAACTGGATGGGGATCGTCTGGTCCACCGCGACGGTGGTGTCGATGTTGGTCTCCCCCAGGCCCAAAAAGGCCTGATCCAGGTTGGTCAGCAGTGGGCCCAGGAGGGTGCTCTTGGCGATGACGAGCACGACGAGGACGATGGGCAGGGCGAGGACGACGATCACGTTGACGACAAAGGAAAAGATGATGGCCACGTTTTTGAACCTTTCCCACCTGACGTTCGATTTCTGCTCCATTGTGCATCTCCTTTCAATTCTCGCACGATGCCTGACAGTCGCGCCCACGCCCGGGAAACCCGGGCAGTTTGTTGTAACGGATGGCGGCTCACCTGCGCGGCGGCTGGGGCGACGAGCCTCCGGCACGGACCTCGGCGGCAGGCCCAGCCAACTCCGCAACCGCGTATGATAGCCGCGTCAGGTGCAGCCGCAGGTAGGCCCCGTTCCTCTGGATAACTCCCAACCTCACTCAATCTCGATCTCCTCCAGCCGCACCCCCAACCCCTCTTGCAGTCTCTCACGCGCTGCCGCCACCCGCTGCAGGAACCGTGCGTCGTGCTCTAGACGGTAGTCGAACCAGTCTTCCTCCGTCTCAAAACCGATCAACACCCCCGCCGGCCGCCCGTGCCGCGTGATGATGATCTCCTCACTCTCCGCCAGCCGCAGATACCGCGACAGATCGTCTTTCACCTCTGACAATGCCACGCGTTTCATCCTCGCTCTCCCATTTGTCCCAGCCAACCATCCGCTTCCGATTTCGCCACGATAGCCAGCACCTCGACTTTCTCTCCCACCACATCGTAGAACACGCGCACCTCACCTACCCGCAGGCGATACTGCGGGCGCAGCAATCCCCGCAGCCGCTTGATTCGGCTTCTGCTCTTCTGGGTGAGATTGTGGCGCAGGTGTTCCTCCATCGCATTTTGTGGCAAAGTCAAGCAATCCGGCCCGGTGGCGGCAAAGAGAAGGGGCCTAACAAGGGTTATTATAGATGATGGTGGGGGGAATGCAAGTGGCGTTTGAACCGCCAGTCCCAGCGGCAACCCGCTTGCCCTGCGCCCTGCTTTTGCTATAATCGCTCCTGTAACCGTGTTACCGGACATTGTCGCGGCAGCCAGCGGGCGCTGCCGCTCGATTGCAGAGGAGAGGTTGATGGAAAAAGCTGACCTGATTCTGACCGGCGTCGTGTTGACGATGAATGAGCGGTTCGACCAGTTCGATCCCGGCGCAGTGGCGGTCCGGGCCGGGGTCATTGCTGCGGTGGGGCCAGCCCAGGAGGTCGCTGCCGCGTGGGCAGCCGACGAGGTCGTCGATTGTCCGGGCTGCGCGATTTTACCCGGCCTGATCAATGCCCACACCCACGCCCCCATGACCCTGGTGCGGGGCCTGGCCGACGATTTGCGGCTGGACGTCTGGCTGATGGGGTACATTATGCCGGTGGAGCGCGAGTTTGTCCGCCCCGATTTCTGCTGGCTGGGGACCCAGCTGGCCTGTGCCGAGATGATCCGCTCCGGCACGACCTGTTTCGGGGACATGTACTATTACGAGGAAGCGGTCGCCGACGCAGCGGCCCAGGCGGGCATGCGGGCGGTTTGCGCCCAGTCGATCCTCAAGTTTCCCACCCCCGACGCGCCGAGCTATGACGATGGCCTGCGCCTGGCGCACGATTTCATCGTGCGCTGGAAGGGGCATCAGCTGGTCGTGCCGGCCGTTGGCCCCCACGCTGCCTACACCGCCACGCCCGAGATGCTGCAGGCCTGCGCCGAACTGGCGCTCGAGTACGACGTCCCGGTGCACATCCACCTCGCCGAGACTTTGCAGGAAGTCGAGGAGCACCGCATCGAATTCGGCATGCCGGTGGTGCCGTGGGTCAAGAAGCAGGGACTGCTTGAGGCCAAGGTCACGGCCATGCACTGCGTCCACCTGGACGATGGAGAGCTGCACACGCTGCTGAACCATGGCGTCGGCGTCGTCCACAACCCGTCCAGCAACCTCAAGCTGGCCAACGGCCCCGCCCCCGTGTCGCGAATGATCGAATTGGGCATCCCGGTGGGCATCGGCACCGACGGGCCAGCCAGCAACAACGATCTCGACATGCTGGAAGAGATGCGCCTGACGGCGCTGCTGGCCAAGGGGGCTTCGCTCGACCCCACCGCCGTCCCCGCGCGGCAGGTGGTGGCGATGGCGACGCGGATCGGTGCGCGGGCGCTGCACGTCGATCACCTGACCGGCTCCCTCGTGGTGGGCAAACGGGCCGACATTGCCGTCATCGACCTGGAGGAGGTGCACATGACCCCCCGCTTTCACCGCGACCCGCACGGGATATATTCCCTGTTGGCCTATGCTGCCAAGAGCAGCGACGTCCGCCACGTTCTCTGTGACGGGCGCTGGCTGATGCGCGACCAGGCCTTGCTGACGGTGGACGTCGAATCGCTGCGGGCCCAGGTGAACGACGTCGCCGCCAAGATCGACCGCTTCCTGATCGCCCGTGAGGGCAGCGTGCTCAGCAAGTTGCTGGCCATCGGCGGGGTGGCACAAGAAAAGAGCTTTGAGGTACAGGTCAAGGTCTACCTGCCCGACGCCTCGGCGGTGGAGACCTTGCTTGCCAGCGGCGAGGTGCCGGTGGTCAAGAGCTCCCAGCGCCGGCAGTATGACACCTATTTCCTGTTCGACGATCCCGAGCACAGCCGCCTGCGCTACCGGGAGGACGAGATTCTCGACGCGCAGGGCGAGCTCGTCGACGTCAATTACCGTCTGACCCTGACCGGGATGACCAAGGAGCGCGAGTTTGCCCGCTCGGTTTTGCTCTCCCGTTCCCGCTTCGACGCTCCCTCGAACCGCAGCTTGCGCTTTTACCGCGAGTATTTCAAGCCGCGGGAAGAGTGGGCGGTGCACAAGGAGCGGCGGCGCTACCACATCCGCTACGGCGGCACCGATTTTGCCGTCAACCTGGACCGGGTGATCCGGCCCAAGCTGCCGCACGTCTTTTTAGAGATCAAGAGCCGCACCTGGTCGGCCCAGGATGCCGAACGAAAGGCCGAGTTGATCAACGAGCTGTTAGAGCGGTTTGGGGTCGAGGAGCGCGAGGTCGTGCGCCGCGAGTACCTGGAACTGGCGCGCGAGACCGCCCGCATCGGCGGCTAGTTTCACGGTTCAGGAGGCGCAAGGTGGACGTCGTGTGGAAAGGGATCGTGGGCGGGTTGTTCACGGCACTCGTCGTCTGGCTGAGCAAGCGCGGCAACGTGCTGCCGGGGATCATTCCCCTGTTTCCGACCTTTGGGCTCGTCGCGCTTTACATCGTCGGCGCCAGGGGGGAACCGGGGGGTTTTCGACAGACCTGCACGGCGTTGGTCAAAACGCTCCCCGCTTACCTGGCCTTTATGATCGTCTGTTACTTTTTCGGCGAGCGGTGGAGCTTTCGTCTCACCCTGGCGGTGGGCCTGGCAGCCTGGTTCGTGGTGGCGCTGGCGACATTTTTGCTGCCCCAGTATCTGCGCGGCCACTAGGGCGCGGATTTTCGCCCTCCCCCCCGGCGGCGCGTACTATATACTCGCCGACTATATACGAACAAACTATACACAATAAACCTATTGACATTTTGTACATAGTGTGGTATACTATGGCTCGATAGGAGGCAATGCGAGCGGGGAGCGGAAAAATGCGCGGACGGGGACAGAGAAGGCAGAGAGGGGGCCGCCGGGCGGCCGGCATGCGAGAGTCGGCGCTGCTGCTGCTCTTGCACCGCGAGCCTGCCCACGGCTACACCCTGCTGGAGCAACTGGCCGAGTTCGGCCTGGACGAGATCGCCCCCAGCGTCGTCTACCGCGCCTTGCGTGACATGGAGGAACGTGGCTGGGTCATTTCGATGTGGGACGAGGAGCAGGCCCTGGGGCCGCCGCGCCGCATCTATCGCATCACCGCCCTGGGGGACGAGGTGTTGGCGATGTGGGTGCAGGAATTGGACGAAACCAAAAAGTTGCTGGGCCGCCTGGTGGGGGCATATCACCTCCACATGGCAGAAGGCGAGGGCGAATATCATTGATGCGTTGTCGTTAGACTGGCGCAAAAATTTTAAGGAGAAAAATGGTCACAGATCAACAAGTTGTCGATGCACTACGCAAGGTCATGCATCCAGAGATCGAACAGCGCGATTTGGTCAGCTTGAACATGATCCGGAATGTTGGCATCCAGGGGGGAACCGTCACCCTGACCCTGGTCCTGCCCTTCAAGGAGGTTCCGATCAAGGACGCCCTGGTGGACAGCGTGCGCGCAGCAGTGACGGCGCTGGATGCCAGCGTGCAGGTCGAGGTGAAGCTGGTTGAAATGGATCAGCAGGAGCGCGCCGCGTTCACGACAGAGGCCGAGGGCGGCCCTCGGCCGGCTCAATCCATGAACCAGGTCGGCCAGACGATCGCTGTGCTGAGTGGAAAAGGGGGCGTGGGCAAGTCCTCGGTGGCGGCGCTGCTGGCCGTGGCGCTGAACCGGCAGGGCCAGCAGGTTGGGGTGCTCGACGCCGACATCACCGGCCCCAGCCAGCCCAAGTTGTTTGGCCTTCACGAGCCGCCGGCGATGGGGCCGACCGGCATCCTGCCAGCCCAGACGGCGGCCGGGATCCGGGTCATGTCGATCAACCTGCTGCTACCCGGCGAGGACGAAGCTGTCATCTGGCGCGGGCCGCTCATCAGCCGCGCGATCAAACAGTTTTGGCAGGACGTGATCTGGGGCAAGCTGGACTATTTGATCGTGGACCTGCCGCCCGGTACGTCCGACGCATCGCTGACGGTGATGCAGTCGATTCCACTCAACGGGGTGGTGCTGGTGACCTCCCCGCAGGACCTGGCCGGGATGGTGGTGCGCAAGGCGGCCCGGATGGCTTACCAGATGAAAGTGCCCATCGTCGGCCTGGTGGAAAACATGAGTTACGTCACCTGTCCCAACTGCCAGGAGCGGATCGAGGTCTTTGGTCCCAGCCAGGCGATGCACACGGCGAATCAGCTGGGCGTGCCGCTCTTGGGGAGTCTGCCGCTCGACCCCGAACTGGCCCGGCGCTGCGACGCCGGCGAGATCGAGGCGTATGCGGCGGACATGTTCGTACCGCTTGCTGCCAAGATCACGGAGCGCACGTCCGCCTAGCCGGGCACATCCTGGTGCGACGGCGGGGGTGTGAGACTGACGAGGGAAGGAGGTGGATCGTATGCCAGGATTTGATGGAACAGGACCGCGGGGTGCAGGGCCAATGACCGGGCGCGGCGAGGGCTACTGTGCGGTCGTCCTGCCCGACTCGGGGCAGGCGCCCTACGGGTATGCCGGGTTGCAGGGTGCTTCCTACACTCGCCCGGCGTTTGGGGCCCGCTTTTCCCGCCGGCTGCAGCCAGCAGGGCGCCGTGGGCGCGGTCAGGCCCGCGGCGCGCGCAGGGGGCGCGGCCGACGATTTGTTCGTTGACCAGAGATGTCGTTGTTGTTCGATCATTACGTGAAAAAAGGAGGTGAAACAAGATGCCAGCAGGAGATGGAAGTGGACCGAGGGGAATGGGACCGATGACCGGTCGTGGGACCGGCTACTGCGCCGGCTACGGCGCGCCCGGCTACGCCAACCCGGTACCCGGCCGGGGCATGGGCATGGGCTGGGGCCGCGGCGGGGCCTGGGGTCGGGGCCGTGGGTGGCGCCACATGTACTATGCCACCGGGCAGCCGGGCTGGGCCCGCTACGGGTATGGGCCTGCCTGGGGCCCGCCCCCGCCAGCGGCGTACGGCCCCTATGGCGCGGCGCCGACGCGGGAGCAAGAAACCGACTTTCTCAAGTCGCAGGCCGAGATGTTGAAGCAGGAGCTGGATGCAATCAGCCAGCGCATTACGGAACTTGAACAGGAAAAGTAGCCGGGGCTACGAAAGATGTGCTGGGGCAGGCGACAATGCGGCGAGCCGGGCCGCCTGCCCCGCCGCTGGGCCACCTGGACGTCGCGGATAAGGTGACGCTTGTCAGCGCGATTTTGCCGGTCGCCCGAAAAATCTCTTACCAGGAGGAATACAGATGAAAATTGTCATATCCGCCAACGGCGTCGACCTCGACGCGCCAACCAGCCCGGTGTTTGGGCGCTGCCCCACCTACGTCTTTGTCGACATCGCAGACGACGGGGCGCTGACGGTTGAGGCGGTCGAGAATTCGTCGATTGCCGCTGCCGGGGGAGCAGGCATCCAGGCCGCCCAGTTCGTCATCGAGCGTGGGGCGCAGGCGGTCATCACTGGCAACATGGGCCCTAACGCATTTAACGTCTGCCAGTCCGCCGGTGTGCCCACCTACCTTTTTGTCGGCGGGACAGTGCGCGATGCCGTCGCGGCATTCCAGGCAGGCCAGCTCCAATCTGCCGCTGACGCCAACGTCCAGGCGCACGCCGGCATGGGGGCGGGGCGGGGGATGGGCATGGGCCGCGGCATGGGCCGCGGCATGGGCATGGGGCGCCGCGTGGCCGCCGCTCCCCCGGCTGCTCCTGCTCCCGCTCAACCCGCTGCCGCGCAAGAAGAAATCGACTCCCTCAAGGGCATCGCCGGCGAACTGCGCCAGCAGCTGGCCGAGCTCATGGCGCGGCTGGACCAATTGGAGAACAAGGAATGACCAAGGTTGCAGTTTGTGGCAAGGGCGGCAGCGGCAAAAGCATCACCGTCGCCCTCCTGGCGCGCGTCTGGCAGGACAAGGGTTATCGCGTGCTGGTCGTCGACTCGGACGAGTCCAACCCGGGCGTCTATCGCGCGCTCGGCTTTGACCGGCGGCCCAAGCCCTTGCTGGAACTCGTCGGCGGTAAGAAACAAGTGTTCCCGGCCTTTTCCGAGGAAGCCGCGTCGCCGGGCAGCCTGCTGACGCAGGACGCGTTTCGCATTGCCGACCTTCCCGGCGATTATGTCGTCGAGAGAGACGGCGTCGGGCTGGTCTGCGTCGGCAAGATCCTCCAGTCGCTCGAGGGCTGCGCCTGTCCCATGGGTGTGCTGAGCCGTGAATTCCTCAAGCGGCTCGCGCTGCAGGAGGACGAACGGGTCATTGTCGATACCGAGGCCGGCATCGAGCACTTTGGCCGCGGCGTGGAGACGAGCATCGACAGCGTGCTCGTCGTGACCGAACCCTCGTTCGACTCGCTGGAACTGGCGGCCAAGATCAGCGACCTTGCGGCCGAGGTTGGGGTAGCGCCGGTGTGGACCGTTCTCAACAAGGTGAGCTCCAAAGAGATCGCGGCGCAGTTGCAGCAGGAAATGGCAAAGCGGGGCATCTCGGTCATTGGCTCCATCGGTTACGAGCCGGAAATCTTTCAAGCTGGCCTGGAAGGGCGGCCGGTCCGTCGGGACAGGTTGGAGACGGACATTGAAAGCGTACTGGGACAGTTGTGATAGGGGGAAATGATGTGCCTGGCCAGGGTGTACATTGAGGACGGCGAACAACAGGGGCCGGTGATGCAGGACGTGGCGTGGATTGAACCGGAAAACGGGGGGCTGCAGCTGACCACGATGCTGGGAGAAAGCCGGCTGTTCCAGGCGCAGATCAAGAGCGTCGACCTGATGAACGGCCGTATCGTTCTGCGGCGCATCCCCGCTGGCTCCCCCGGAGCAGCGCCTGGCGGAAGCGGGAGCAGCCGGCCGGAAAGTGTTGGTGGGCGGTGAATCGATCTTGATTTGGCGGCTATGGTTCGTCCCGGTTGGGTATCAGGAGGCGAGATGGTGAAAGGACAGGCCGTGTGGGTGGACGTGGCGCGCTGCAAGGGCTGCGGTGCGTGTGTCGAGGCGTGCCCCGTGGGGGCGATCGCGTTGATAGATGGCAAGGCGCGCATCGATCAGGAAAAGTGCTCCGGCTGTAGAGTCTGCGTCGATACCTGCCCCGAGAATGCCATCCAGCCCGTGCTCCGTGGCGAACTGGTCACGGCGCCGCCGCGCCCTGTCCCAGCGGTCCGGACGCCCAGCCCGTTGGCAGAGACCGCTGGCGCCGCCGTCGTTGTTGCCGGCGCAGGGTTGCTGGCCAAGGCGGGCAGCACCCTGGCCCGTGCGGCAGGGCGCTGGCTGACGCAGATGCTCGGGCAGGGAAGGTCACCGACGACGAGAGGAACCCCCTCGACCACTGGCAACAGGGGCGCTGGCGGCCGGGGAGGCCGCCGGGCGCGCCGGCGCCGGCGCGGGGGTTGAGCAGTTACAGAAAGAGTACGAACAGAAGGAGGTGAAGGAGATGGGTCGTGGAAATAGAAGTGGTGGCGGCCGCGGCGGTGGTCGCGGCGGTGGTCGCGGCGGCGGCGCCGGTCGCGGCGCCGGCGTGGGCGGCGGGCGCATGGGCGGCGCCAAGGCCGCTGGGCCGGGCGACGAGTGCATCTGCCCCAATTGTGGGCACCGTATGCCGCACGTTACCGGCCAGCCTTGCTACCAGCAGCAGTGTCCCCGCTGCGGCGCGCAGATGACGCGCTAGACGCGCACCCAGCGGGGGGAGAAATGGGGGGGCGCGGGCGGGTCTTTGACGACGAATCATTCGCCCAGCGCTATGCCGAGCAGCACCAGAAAATGGCCGCGGGGTTTGGGCGCGAGTATGCCGCCAAGCTGGCCCGGCGTGGATTCGCCGGCGGCAAGATCGTCGATAGAAACAAGGAGTGTGTGCATGATCGTTACAGTAGCGAGCGGTAAGGGCGGCACGGGTAAAACCACCGTCGCCGCCAGCCTGGCGTTGTCGATCGCGGCGGACAGCGGGACGATGGCGGATCGACCGCCGTTGTTTTTGGACTGTGACGTGGAGGAACCCAACGCGGCCCTCTTTCTCCACCCGCTGATCCAGGAGCGGCGCGAGGTGGGCCAGATGATCCCGGAGGTGGATTTCGACCGCTGTACCTACTGCGGGCGCTGCGCCGAGGTCTGCCAGTATCACGCCATCGCCGTTGTCGGCGAGCGCGTGCTCGTCTTTCCCGAACTGTGCCACGGCTGCGGCAGCTGCACCCTCAACTGTCCCACCGGGGCGATCCACGAGGTGCTGGACGTGACGGGCACGATCGAGCGCGGCTCGAATGGGCGGGTCGAGTTTGGCCAGGGGACGCTGAACGTCGGCGAGCCGATGGCGGTGCCGATCATCCGCCAATTGAAGCAGTGGCTCATCCCGCCCGACCCCGGCGACCGCGCGATCATCCTCGACGCGTCGCCGGGCACGGCCTGCCCCGTCGTCGAGAGCATGAGCGGCGCCGACTTTGTGCTGATGGTCACCGAGCCCACCCCCTTCGGCCTGCACGACCTGCGGATGGCGGTGGAGGTGGCGCGCAGTGAACTGGGCCTGCCCGTCGGCGTGGTGGTCAACCGCGATGGCGTCGGGGACCGGGGGGTCGACGATTACTGCGCTGCCGAGGGCATTCCCATCTTGCTGCGCATCCCGCTGGAGCGGCGGATCGCCGAAGCCTATTCGGAAGGCACGCTGTTGGTCGAGGCGCTGCCCGAGTACCGGGAGCAGTTTCGGGCCTTGTATGCGGCCATTGAAAAGCAGCTCGAGTGGGGACAGGAGGCGGCGCGATGAAGCAACTGGTGATCCTCAGCGGCAAGGGCGGCACAGGCAAGACCACCGTCGCGGCGGCGCTGGCTCACCTGGCCTCCCAGGAAGGGGCGATCGTCCTCGCCGACGCCGATGTGGATGCGGCCAACCTGGAACTGGTGCTCGACCCGGTCAAGCGGGAGCAGCACGAGTTTATGAGCGGCCAGGTGGCGCGGATCGATGCAGAGCGGTGCACCGCCTGCGGCATCTGCGCCGGGGTCTGTCGCTTTGACGCGGTGGTAGAGGGCGAAATCTATCGCGTCGACCCGCTGGCCTGCGAAGGCTGCGCGGCCTGTTTCTACCAGTGCCCTGAGGCGGCGATCCAGATGGAGGAGCAGCACGCCGGGCGGTGGTTCCGTTCCGACAGCCGCTTTGGCCCGCTCTTTCACGCCCACCTCTTTGCCGGACAGGAAAATTCGGGCAAGCTGGTCACGCTGGTCAAGCAGCAGGGGCGGCTGCTGGCGCTGGACAGCGGGGCCGGGTTGCTGGTGGTGGATGGGCCGCCGGGCATCGGCTGCCCGGTCATCGCCGCCAGTGCCGGCGCCGACGTGGCGCTCCACGTGGTCGAGCCCACCGTTTCCGGCGTGCATGACCTGGGGCGCATCATGGGCACCACCGACCACTTTGGCGTGCCGTCGCTGGTCGTGATCAACAAGGCGGATCTGAACACCGCCATCTCGGGCGAGATCGCCGCCTTTTGCGTGGAAAGAGGAGTCCAGGTGGTGGGGCGCATCCCCTACGACACCGTCGTGACGGAGGCCATGGTGCAGGGGCGTCCGGTGACGGACTATGCCGACGGGGCGGTGACGCAGGCGCTGCGAGAAGTGTGGGCACGAATCAGCGAACGGCTTTTCCCTGCCCGGGAGGAACGGCGATGACAGACCAAGATGACCTGCGCGAGGCGATCCTGACCCGCCTCTCCGCTGTCGTGGACCCCGAGACGGACGTGGACGTGGTGCGCATGCGACTGGTCGAGGGCCTGGAGGTGGACGAGGAAGGCGTCGCGCGCTACACATTTCATCCTTCCTCTCCTCTCTGTCCCCTGGTAGTGTCGCTGGCCCTGTCCATCCGCGCGGCGGTGGCCGGGGTGCCCGGAGTGACCGGGCAGGAGATCGAGGTGGTGGGCTACATCCAGGCCGACGAGCTCGGCGCGATGCTGCGTGAGCTGGCATAGCCGGGGCAGGTGAACGATGGAACTGCGCTGTGCGCTTTGTCAGGTACAGGCCTGCCGCCAGGAGCCGGGCGGCAAGCCTTATCCGCGTTTCTGCCCCATGGCCCCGGAGAACGAGTGGCGGGCGCTGGCCACGGCGCGGGCCGCGTACGGCGACCGGGAGACGCAGGAGCTGGCCCGCGCCGCGGCACGCACCGAGGCGGCGGGGTACTGCAAGGAGCCCCGCGTCGAGGAAATAATGAACTTTGCCCGGCGGCTGGGCGTTCAGCGCCTGGGCATCGCCAGTTGTGTGGGGCTGATCCGGGAGGCCGGGCTGCTGCAGGAGGTGCTGGAGGCCAATGACTTTGAGGTGTTCAGCGTGTGCTGCAAGGTCGGTTCGATTCCCAAGGAAGAGATCGGCCTGAGCGATGAGGAAAAGATTCGCCCCGGCCAGTTTGAGGCGCTGTGCAATCCCATTGGCCAGGCTCTCTTGCTCAACGAGGCCGGAACGGGATTGAACGTCGCCGTCGGCTTGTGTGTGGGGCACGACAGCCTCTTTTTTCGTCATTCCGCGGCCCCGGTCACGGTGCTGGTGGCCAAGGACCGGGTGACGGGCCACAACCCCGCCGCCGCTCTCTACACCAGCCACTCTTACTATCGACGGTTGCGGGAGGCTGGCCGATCGTAACTGCTCAGCCGCCGGCCCCTGGCGGCTCTCCCGCGCGGGAGAAAGGGGATGTTGTGGGCGGCAAAGCCGCCCGGAAAGGACAAAACAGTGGCCGAGGTGAACAAACCCACATTTGAGGACCGCTGCTTCATTTCCTGCGGGATGCTGCACCCGGAGATGACCCACCTGGCAAAGAGCGGGTTTTTGAATCCACGCCAGATCCTTTTCACGCCGCCGGGCCTGCACGCCCTACCGGACAAGCTGGAGGAAAATCTGCTCAAGAGATTGGGCCAGGCGAGGAAAGACTGCCCGGACGAGAAAATCATCGTCGTGTATGGGAAAAAGTGCTACGTCAGTACCGACGATCCGCTCAAGCGGGTGGACTCGATCTTGCAGGCAGCGGGCGAGGGGATCGTCAGGGTGCAGGGAGAATATGGCTACGACATGCTGGCGAGCTTTGACGACCGGCAGCGCATCAGCGGGGGGAGGCAGGACAAGATCCTCTGGTTCACGCCGGGCTGGCTCAAGAGCTGGAAGGCGGTCTTTCAGACGTACTTTGGCTGGGACGACGCCGACGCCAATGCCAACTTTCCCGGGTTTTACGACAAAATCATCGTTCTGGACGCTCTCAACCTGGAAGAGGAGTACATGACTCGCCGCGCCGAAGAGATCCTGGAGCTGTTTGACTGGACTGCTTTGGCGATCGAGTTCCATCCCATCACCCTCGACCGCTTCAAGGGATTGTTGGTGGACAGTTTATCGCCGCAAGACGGGCCGAGAGATTGAGACTTTGGCGTTGTCCGAAAACAACTTGGATTTCGCATAACTGCTCAGGCTGCCCGCCCGGATGCTCTCCCGCGCTGGAGAAGGGGGGATGCGGGTGCTGCGGGCGGCAAAGCTGCCCGCAGCACCCGCATCCCCCCTTTCTGGGCGGGCAGCCTGAGCAGTTGCGAGGAGGTTAGAGATGAGCATGCTGACAGCGCAGGTCAGCCTCTATCCGTTGCGGCAGGCATCCATCGGGCCGCCGATTCGCGCGGCAGTGAGGGTCTTGCGCGCATACGGGCTGGAGACGCGCGCGGGAGAGATGAGCACTCTGGTGTGGGGAGAGGAGCAGGCGGTTTGGGCTGCCTTGCAGGAGGCGTTTCGCCAGGCGGTCGCGGCGGGGGATGCCGTGATGGTTGTCGCGCTCTCCAATGCCTGTCCCAAGCCTGCAGGAGAACATGGTGACCTTTGACAAGGCGCTCGCTGCCCATTACGAAGCCTGGTACGAGACGCCGGAGGGGCGCCGGGCCGACGAGCTGGAAAAGGCCGTCCTGGACTGGCTGCTGCAGGCCTATGACCGACCGGGCAGCGTTTTGGAGGTCGGGTGCGGCACAGCCCACTTTACCCGCTGGCTGGGCAAGTGGGGACTGGCAGCGGTTGGACTGGACTGCTCGGCGGCCATGCAGGTGCAGGCACGGGCGTTGGACAGCCCCCCTTTGGTACGGGGCGATGCGTACCGGCTGCCTTTTGCCGACGGCGCGTTCGACCTGGCGGCGTTGGTCACCACGCTCGAGTTCCTCGAGCGGCCCAAGGAAGTGCTGGCGGAGGCGCTGCGGGTGGCGCGACACGGTGTCGTGCTGGGCGTGCTCAACCGCTGGAGCCTGCTCGGCCTGCAGCGGCGGCTGGCCGGCCTCTTTCGACCGACGGTCTATGACGCTGCACACTTTTACGGCGTGGGCGAGCTGAAACGATTGCTGCAGCGCGTCGCCGGAGAGCAGGCACGCATTGTGTGGCGCACCACGCTCTTTCCCCGTGGCTGGCCGTGGCCGCAGGCCCGCTTGCCCTGGGGAGGCTTTATTGGGATGGCTCTCATGTGCTCGTCTGGTCGTGAATAGTCTGCCAGGAGGTGTGCGATGAAGATTGCATTCGGCCCGGTTCCATCCCGACGGCTGGGACAGAGCCTGGGTATCAACAATATCCCGCCCAAGATATGTACCTATTCGTGTGTATACTGCCAGTTGGGGTCGACGCTCCAGATGCAGGTTGACCGTCAGGTTTTCTATGCACCGGACCAGGTTTTGGCGCATGTTCAGCGCAAGGTAGCCAACGCCCAGGAGAAGGGAGAGGCAATTGACTATCTCACCTTCGTCCCGGATGGAGAGCCGACCCTGGATGTCAACCTGGGCCGCGAGATTGCCACGCTGCGGCCGTTGGGCGTCAAGATAGGGGTGATTTCCAATGCCTCCCTCATCTGGCGCCAAGACGTAAGAGAGGAACTGGCGCAGGCCGATTGGGTCTCGCTCAAGGCCGATGCAGCGGCAGAAAAGACCTGGCGCAGGGTCAATCGGCCGCATCGGAAGCTCAGCCTGGACGCCATCCAGAACGGGATGCTCGAATTTGCCCGGCAGTACACTGGCGTGTTGGTGACAGAGACAATGCTGATCGACGGCGTCAACGACGGGGAAGAGGACATACGCAAGGTAGCCGACTTGATCGCGCGCTTGCAACCTGCGCGCGCCTACCTGGCGATTCCCACCCGACCACCGGCTGAGACGTGGGTCCAGTTGCCGGGTGAGGACGCCATCAACCGCGCCTATCAGCTGTTGAGCGAGCGCGTCGAGCACGTCGAGTACCTGATTGGCTATGAGGGCAACGCTTTCGCCTTCACCGGCGATGTCGAGGAGGACCTGTTGAGCATCACCGCGGTGCATCCCATGCGCGAGGACGCGGTGGATGCGTTCCTGGCCCGCGCCGGGGTGGACTGGGTGGTGGTCCGGCGGCTGGTGGCGCAGGGTCAGCTCGTTGCGACCGAGTACGGGGGCCGGCGCTTTTACCTGAGAAGGATCAAGGGCCGCCGGGATCGGGATTGAGTGGCGGGCAGGGGGCCGTCCGGCCTGTTTCCTAGGCTGCCCGGTCGCGTGTCGCGCCAGCTGGCGGGGGGCGAGAAGGAGGATACCTATGGGTGCCTTTGCAGCGGTGGTACTGGCCAGTTTCCTGGCTTGCCTGGTGACGACGGTCGGCATCTATGTCATCAGCAAGTACGAGCGATTTGGCAACCAGTATTCCACCTACTTTATGAGCTTTGCGGCTGGCGTGCTGATCTCGGTCTCGTTCGTACACATCATCCCCAAGTCCTTTCAGATGAACGATGCCGCGCCCGTGTTCCTGCTGCTGGGCTTTCTGGGCGTCTACCTGTCCAATCGCCTCGTGCAGCTCTATGTCTGCCACGAGTACGAGTGCGTGGACTATGCCGTGGGCATCATCCCGATGTTGGGGATCGGCTTTCACTCCTTCATCGACGGGGTGATCTATTCGGTGACTTTTAACGTCAGCATCCTCACCGGCGTGCTGGCCGCCATCGGGATGGTGCTGCATGAATTCCCCGAGGGGATCGTCACCTTTGTGCTGCTGCAGCGGGGCGGATTCGACCGCAAGCGGTCGGCGATATATGCCTTCCTGGCCGCCGCCCTGTCTACCCCGCTGGGCACCCTGGTGTCGTATCCCTTTATCGACGACATCGAGCAGTCCACGCTCGGCATATTGCTGGCTCTCTCTGCCGGCGCGTTGGTCTATGTGGGCGCCTCGCACTTGCTGCCCGCCGTCGAGCGGGAGCAGCGGCGGTACAGCCTGCTCGCGCTGGCGGCCGGCGTGCTGGTGGCCGTCGGCATCGTCCTTTCCAAGGGCTGAGAGCCAGCCCGCAGTTTATAACGGGGAGAGTAAAAGATGAAGGTCAGCCGGGTTTCCGAGATGCGGGAATTGGATCGCCGGGCAACGGTGGAATTTGGCATCGCCGCCGAGCTGTTGATGGAGAACGCGGGCCACGCAGTCTACCACGCGCTGCGCGACGAGTTCGGCGTCGCCGGCCGGCGCCTGGTGATTTTCTGCGGGATGGGCAACAACGGCGGGGACGGCCTCGTCGTCGCCCGCAAGGCCCACTCCAGCGGCGGGACGGTCACGGTCTTTGTCCTGGGCGATCCGGACCGTTTCAAAGGCGCGGCGAAAACCAACTTTGACGTCGTCTCCCGCCTGCCGATCGCGGTGCAGCGGCTCGAGACTGCCGCCGCGGCCGCGGCCGCGGTCGCCCGCTGCGACGTTATCGTCGACGCCATCCTGGGCACGGGCCTGACCGGCGAGGTTACGGGGCTGTATCGCAAAGTCATCGAGCTGATCAACGGCAGCGGCAAGCCGGTGCTCAGCGTCGACATCCCTTCCGGCGTCCACGGCGACACGGGCCAGGTGATGGGTGCAGCAGTGAAGGCGGACGTCACCGTTACCTTTGGCCTGCCCAAGATCGGCAACGTGCTCTTTCCCGGCTACGACCTGGGCGGCAAGCTGTACGTCTCGCACATCTCGTTCCCGCCGCTCATGTACGACGCGGACGCGCTGCAGGTCGGGCTCAGCTCGCTGGCCGAACTGGCGCCCCGCGCTCCGGACGGCCACAAGGGCGATTTCGGCCAGGCGTTGTTCATCGCCGGTGCCGCCGGCTACCTCGGCGCGCCCTATTTCTCCGCCATGTCGTTCCTCAAGGCCGGCGGCGGCTACTCCCGCCTGGCCGCGCCCCGTTCCATCGCCCCGTTCATCGCCGTCAGGGGCGGCGAGATCGTCTTGCACCCCCAGGCCGAGACCGCGGCGGGGAGCATCGCCCTCCAGAACCGGCTGGACCTGCTGGCGCTTGCCGGGCAGGTGGACGTGGTGGTCCTCGGCCCCGGCCTGTCCCTGGACCCCGAGACCCAGCAGCTGGCCCGCGAGTTGGCCGCCGAGATCGACCGGCCGCTGCTCGTCGACGGCGACGGCATCACGGCGGTGGCCCAGGATCTGGCCGTTGTCAAGGGGCGGGGAGCAGAGACCATCCTCACCCCGCACCTGGGCGAAATGGCCCGTCTCACGGGGCGGAGCGTGCGCGAAATAGACGACGACAAGATCGACACCCTGCAGCGGACGGCCGCCGCGCTGAACGCCACTGTCGTCCTCAAGGGGGCCCACTCGCTGATCGGGCATCCCGACGGGCGCGTTTTCGTCAACACCAGCGGGAATTCCGGCATGGCCACGGCGGGGTCGGGCGACGTGTTGGCGGGAACCATTGCCGCCATGTTCGGCCTGGGGCTGCCCCTGCCGGCCGCCGCCAGGCAGGGGGTGTTCGTGCACGGCCTGGCCGGGGACCTGGCGGCCGGGGAGCGGGGCGAGGACGGCATCACCGCCCAGGACATCCTGGACAATCTGCCCGCGGCGATGAAGGCGATCCGGCATGGCCTGGACGAGGCGCAGCGGGAGCGGTACGCCACCGCGCGGGTGATATAGCTGGAGGATGAGACGGTTGAAAAAAGACGCCGCACAACCTGCAAAAGGCGCGGACTGGGACTGCCCGGTTGTCTACCGCGCGATCGGCCACGTGGAGAACGATTTCGACCAGCCGCTGCCGCCGTCCGTAATCCGGGCCGGCGCGTCGCGGATCGTCCTCGATCCATCCCTGGTGGTGGGATTGCAGGGGTTGGAGCCGGGCCGGCGGCTGGTGGTCGTCTTTTGCTTCCACCGCTCTCAGGGCTTTGAGCTGCTGCAGCACCCGCGGGGGGACAGGAGCCGCCCGCAGCGCGGCGTCTTTGCCCTGCGCAGCCCGCGCCGTCCCAACCCCATCGGCGTCACCGAGGTGGAGCTGGTAGAGATCGTGGGGAACGTGCTGCACGTGCGGGGCCTGGATGCGATCGACGGCACGCCGGTGCTGGACCTCAAGCCGGCGTGAGGGAGTGGGTGCAGGATTGCGGGGGTGAACAGGGCCAGGTCGCAGCTGAGGGTTACTTTGAGGGTGACCTGCGGCGCACTTTCGGTTTTCATCGTGCTTGCTGTTCCTTACAAGGCCGGACGACCAGCACCGAGCAGGGCGCCCGCTCCAAAACCTGGCGCGTGACGCTGCCCATCAGCGCCCCCCGCAATCGTCCTGCCGTCCCTGAAGCGCCGAGTACGAGCAGATCGTAATTCCCCTCCTCGGCATCCTTGATAATCTCGTCGGCGGCTACGCCGTGGCGCAGTGCCAGTTCCGCCGTCACCCCGTATCGGGCCAGGGTCTGGGCCCCCTTGTTCAGGTGCCGGGCGACGACGGTGTCCGATTGCAAGAGCTCGGACAAGGTCTCTTCGATTTCGCCCAGCCCGGTGTACATGCTGGGTATGGGACTGGCAATGTGCAGCAGCGTGACGAACGCGCCCGCCAGTCCCGCCAGCCGTGCGCCGGTCTCGATCACCGCGTCGGCCACCGATAGTCCCCCGGTGCAGACAAGGAAGCGTTCCAGCCTGGGCTCGTGCGGCCTGACGATCAGCACCGAAATCGGGACGCAGCGGGTGGCTTTGAGCGGAATCGAGCCGACGATAGCCTGCACCAGCGGTATGCCCTGGTAAGACCCAATCACCAACAACTGGTAGTCACCCTCTCGAATCTCGGCCAGGATGCGTTCCACGGGATCGCCGCGGCGAACTTGTTTGCCGACCTCTATGCCGGGGAGCAGTTTTTCCGCCTCGTCCAGCAGCGGTTTGCCGGCCGCTTGTTGTTCTTTTTTCCCGACGACGTGGAGCAGAGTGACCTTTTCCCCGTAGAGACGGGCGACCTTGCCGCCAAGCTGGATCGTGTGCCTGGCGCATGGCATTCCAGCAACGCTGATCAAAATGCTCATCCTGAATCTTTACCTCGTAGAACCCGGCCCGCCAGGGGGCCGCTTGTCTCTCTCCTGCTAGTTACACGTAGGCGAAAATACCCCGCCGGTTCTATGTCTGGCCCTGGATTCCCGCGCCTGTCCCCACGGATTCCCGCGCCTGTCCCCGCGGACAGGCGCGGGGATTTGCGGGAATCCGGGCCACAGGCCTCGGTAAGCGGCCAAGTCGGCGTTTCCGACGGGGATCTGGCGATCCCCTCCGAGCAAGA
>JAFGEI010000045.1 GCA_016931695.1 Anaerolineae bacterium
AGGCCTCGGTAAGCGGCCAAGTCGGCGTTTCCGACGGGGATCTGGCGATCCCCTCCGAGCAAGAACTGGCTGTTCATTTCGGCCGCGCTAGTGCATTGTCCCGCTGCCCAATAGCCTGATCAGAACCATGATTGCGCCGATGATGGGCAGCACGGAAAAGATCAGCCGGATGCGCGGCCCGGCAAAGAAGCGGGTCGATACGGCGCCGATCTGCGCCCCCAGGGCGGCGCCAGTGTGCATGACCAGCGCCATCAAAAAGTCGACGTTTCCTTTCAGGGCGTGGGTCAGGGTGCCAAACCCGGCCGAGATCACGACCTCGAACAGGTCGGTGCCGATGGCGATGTGGGTGGGAATACCCAACACATAGATCAACAGCGGCATGCGCACGAATCCCCCGCCCACTCCCAACATCCCCGTCAGCAAGCCGGTGACGAATCCCACCCCAAGCAGCGGCCACAGCGAAATGGAGGCGATGCCCGACGTGGGCAGTGAAATCTTGGGCGCCAGCTCGATGCGGTGCACGCGGCGAGCGATCCCGCTAAACCCCAATACCTCTTGCACCGCCAGACGGGCCTGGCGGATCATGCGCAAGGCCCGCAGGCTTTCCCAGATCGTAAACGCGCTGATGGTCGCCAGGATGACGATGTAGATGCTCCCCAGCACCACGTCGATGTTGCCGCTGCGCTGGAGCGCCTCGACGATCCGGGCGCCAGCCTCGACCCCGATCAAGGTGCCCAAGACCATGAACAGGCCCAGTTTCACGTCGACGTGGCCCAGGGCGCGATGCCGCCGCGCGGCGACGATCGACTTGCCGGTCATGTGGGCCAGATCGGTGCCGACGACAAAATTCATCGGCACCCCGGCCCAAAACATCAGTGGCCCGGCGATGAACCCCCCGCCGACGCCGAAAAACCGCCCAGGATGCCGACCATAAACCCGATGCCAGCCAACAGCAAGGGGTTGATCGTCACCTCTGTAATGGGAAAATCCATGCGCTACTCCAACCGTCCCAGCTTGAGCCGGTCGAGCAAGAAAGTGGTGATAATGTCGAGCAGCACTGCCTGGCTGACGATGAGCAGCAATCCAACGACCGCGTAGGCGGCGAGTTGGTGGTCAAAGAGCTGCTGCAGCGGCCTGCCGAGTAACTGCAGGGCGCCGTAGGCATAAGCGGCAACCAGCACGCCGTACACGACAAGCTCGATCGCGAAATCGCGAACAATGATCAAAATTCTTTGTCGACGCATTTTCCCTCTACACGACCGGTATTTCTGGCGCGCTCAATTGGCGGGCGTGTCACGCCGGGCGACGCCCGGAAATGCAGCGGCGCCAGCCGCCTCGGCCGTCCGTCGAACAGCCAGCTCATTGGCCGACCCGCAACAGGCCGGCGGCGGGTCAAACCAGGCAGCTCAGCCAGATGGCGAGAAAAGTCACGAGGATCGCCACGGCGCTGGCGCCGACGACCAGCGCCAGCACCCGCCGGCGGATGTGCCAGCTGTGATACTGCCCGCTGACCCATAGGAACAGGCTGGTCGCCAGCGCGATTCCGGCCAGGATGCCCACGGTGTAGGTCGCCAGGCGCCGGATGAGGGCCGGCCAATCGACCCGCACGATCAATCGGCCGAACAGCGGGGTGGAGAATCGACTGCCCAGGAGGGCATATCCCGCGCCCAACAGCAGGCCTAGGATGCTGGAGACAATCCCCTGCCAGCGACTCGTCCGCCGCTCCAGCCAGATGGTGACCAGGCCCAGCAGGGTCAGGGTCAGGGCAAAAACAAGGATGAGTACAGAAAGGAATTCGATCATCCGCTTCCTCGCGGCGATATTATAACCTACTGTGCGCATAATACAAGCGCGACCTGCGTGCTGCTGCAAACTGGCGCTCCACAGAACGCTGCCGCTTTGAGTCCAATTGACGGTTGGCTTAGGTGTGATAGAATGGGCAGAATCATGTGTGTAACTGCCCGGCCCATCTTTTCGCCGGAAAGATGGCGGCCCGGTTCGTTACCCGATATCCTGAGCAGCGGAATTGGGAGATGATGGAAGAACAAGTGATTCTTGTCGATAGCAAGGGCCAAGAGATCGGCGCTGGTCCCAAGATGGAGATGCACCGGGCGGGGAAACTGCACCGCGCCTTTTCCGTATTCGTCTTTAATTCGCGGGGAGAGTTGCTGTTGCAGCAGCGGGCGAACGACAAATATCATTCGGGGGGCTTGTGGACGAATACCTGTTGCAGCCATCCCCGGCCGGGAGAGCCGACCGAGGCCGCAGCCCATCGGAGGCTGCGCGAAGAGATGGGATTTGACTGCCAGCTCGAGGAGCAGTTTCAATTCACCTACCGCGCCCAGTTGGACAACGGCCTGGTCGAGTACGAGTACGATCACGTCTTGATTGGACAGCACGACGGCGATCCGATTCCCAGTCCCGAGGAAGTGGGAGATTGGAAGTGGGTCGCCATGGACGACCTGCAGCGGGACGTTCGCGAACATCCCGAGCGGTACACCCACTGGTTCCGGCTGGCCATCGAGCGGGTGATTTCGGCGTATCGCGGCGAGCCGGCAGTCTAGTCGCGGCGGGTTCCAGGAGACGGCCCGGCGCTTGCCCGGAGGTAGGCGATGAACGAGCGCGATCAGCGGGGATATTTCTACCTGGGGCGGGAATATGATCTGGAGGCGGGGACGACGACGGATCGCCCCTTTCTTTATCCTGCTCGCCATCTCACGACGCACGCGGTCTTGCTGGGCATGACCGGTTCCGGCAAGACCGGGCTGGGCATTGTCCTCCTGGAAGAAGCGCTGCTGCAGGGAATCCCCATCCTGGCTGTCGACCCCAAGGGGGACCTGACCAACCTGCTGCTGGCCTTTCCAAGCCTGTCCGCCGACGAGTTTGCGCCGTGGATCGATGCGGACCTGGCGCAGCGGAACGGCCTTTCGGTCGCCGAGGCGGCGGCGCAGGCCGCCCGGCGCTGGCGGGCCGGCCTGGCCGAGTGGGATATTGGCCCCGAGCGGGTGGCCCGGCTGCGCCAGGCGGCGGAGGTTGCGCTCTATACCCCCGGCTCCGACGCCGGGATTCCGGTCGACGTGCTGCACCGCTTCCAGACCCCCGACCTGGATTGGGTGGTCTATGAAGAAGTGCTGCGCGAGCGCATTGCGGGGCTGGTCACTGCGCTGCTCAGCCTGGCCGGGCGCGAGGTCGATCCGCTGCAAAGCCCGGAGCACGTCTTGCTTTCCCACCTCGTCGAGCACGCCTGGCGGGGCGGGCAGGACCTCGATCTGCCGGCGCTGATCCGCCTGCTCCAGGACCCGCCCCTGCGCCAGATCGGGGTTTTTGACCTGGAGAGCTTTTTGCCGCGGAAGCAGCGCTTTGTGTTGGCGCGCGCGCTCAACAACGTCCTTGCCGCGCCGGGGTTTGCGGATTGGCGCAAAGGCGTCTCGCTGGAGGTGAGCGAGCTGCTGCGCACCCCGCAGGGGCGGCCGCGGGCCAGCATCTTTTACCTGCCGCACTTGAATGACACGGAGCGGGCCTTTTTCATCACCCTGCTGCTGGAGGCGGTCCGTGACTGGATAGCAGCCCAGTCGGGCACATCTGAACTGCGGGCCATTCTCTATTTCGACGAGGTCTTGGGTTTTTTCCCGCCCCATCCCTTCCGGCCGCCGACCAAGGAGCCGCTGATGGCCCTGATCAAGCAGGGACGGGCGGCCGGCCTGGGGGTGGTCCTCGCCACCCAGAACCCGGCCGACCTGGATTACAAGGGGCTGACGAACGCCGGGACCTGGGCAATTGGCGCCCTGCGCACGGAACGGGACAAGGATCGGGTGTTGGAGGGGGTGGAGGGCGCGGCGGCGGCGGCCGGAGCCGGGTTCGACCGCGCCCGGCTCAGCCGGGCGCTGGGGGCGCTCAAATCCCGCCTCTTTTTGTTCGCCGACGTCCGTGCCGACGCGCCGCTCTTTTTCCACACCCGCTGGGCAATGTCCTACCTGCGCGGCCCGATGACCCGCGCCCAGGTGCGGAGCCTGGGGTTGCAGGACGGGGCGGGGGAGGTGGCGCAGGATGCCGTCCAGTCAGCCGACGTGGGACAGGCGGCGCGCTTTGCCGTGGCCGCCCCCGCCGCCGCGGCGGGCCGGGCCGCGGCCGGGCCGCCCACACTGCCGGCGGACGTCCCCCAGGTCTTTGTGCCGGCGGCGACGACCTTTGAGTGGGCGCTGCACCGTCACGAGCAGCGGACGGGCGAGATGGTCCTGGCCCGCTCCCGGCGGCTGGTCTATCGTCCCCACCTGCTGGCGCTGGGCACGGTTTATCTGAACGACGAGCGAAAAGGGGTGCAGCAGCGCGAGGCGTTCGTCCGTCTCCTGGACCCCCCGGCGCCTCCCGCTCCGGTCGATTGGAGCCAGGGCGAGATCGAGGGGCTGGCGGACGAGCTGTGCCACGAGCCGCTGGGGGAGGGCGAGTACCTGCCGCCCCCCGCCCACCTGGCGCGCGGAGCGCATTATGGTTCCTGGACCAAGTCCTTTGCCGAGCACCTGTACCGCACCGTGCGGCTCTCGATCTGGTACAATCCGGCGCTCGAGTTGTACGGGCGGGTGGGGGAGAGCCGGCGGGATTTTCGCGTGCGCTGTGAGCAAAAGGCCCGCACCGGTCGTGACGGCGAGGCGTCCAAGGCCCGCGCCGCGATCGACAAGCGCATGGCCCGCTTGCAGGATCGCCTGCGGCGGGAGGAGCGGGAATTGGCAGAGGATGAGGCCGACCTGGCCGCTCACAAGCGGGAAGAGATGCTGAGCTATGGCGAATCCGCGCTCAACCTGTTCACCGGGCGCCGGCCTTCGTACATGATCTCGAACGTCAGCCGCAAGCGCCGCCTGACGCAGCAGGCCGAAGCGGACGTGCAAGAGTCGCTGGAGGCGATCGACGACCTGGAGATGCAACTGGAGGAGCTGGCGGCGGAGTGGGAGGAGCAGGCGGCGGCGATCGCCACCCGCTGGGCGGCGACGCTGGAAGAATTCGAGCGGGTCGAGGCAGCCCCGCGCCGCTCCGACGTCGTGGTCGATTTCTGCGGCCTGGCCTGGCTCCCGGCCTGGGAGGTCGAGACGGAGCAGGGACGGCGGCTCAACCTGCCCGCTTTTGCTGCCGCGGCGGAGTAGGAGCTTTCGATGAAGCGGCGGGTCGTTCTGGCAGCACTGGCGATCGGCGTTGGCCTGTCGTTGCTGCTCCTGCTGCTGGCCTATGCCTACGAGAGCTGGTGCGCCGAGCGGATTTACTTTGGGGTGCAGGTGTGGGGGATTCCCGTCGGCGGCATGCGCCCCAGCGAAGCGGCGGCGGCGTTGGAAGCGGAACTGGCCGAACTGCCGCAGCAGACCCTGCTTCTGAACGGGCCGGAGCGCAGTTGGGAAATCCAGGCGCTGAACCTGGGCCTGAAATTGGAGGCCAACGCCACCGCCTGGGCGGCCTTCCGCGTCGGGCGCGCGGGAAACGAGCGCCTGCTCGACCATCTCCAGCTCGCCCTCGACGGGCGGAACCTGGCGCCGGTGCTCTCCTACGACGACGAGGCGGCGCGGCTCTACCTGGTGACGCTGGCCCGGGAGGTCGATCAGGCACCGCTGGATGCCACCTTTGTCCTGGAGGACACCACGCCGGTCGTCACGCCGGCGCAGGCCGGCCGGGAGGTGGACGTGGCGGCGACGCTGCAGGCGCTGCGCGCCGCCCTGGGCCGCCCGGGGACGTGGAGCGTCGACCTGGTGCTCCGAACTCTCTCCCCCCAGGTGACGAACACCGCGGTGGCCTGCGAGCAGGTCGCGTCGATGTTGTCCGAGCCGTTCCTGCTGCTGCTGCCTGATCCCCGCGAGGGGGATCCGGGCCCCTGGCGCCTGGCGCCGGAGGAGCTGGCCGCGCTGCTCGACGTGTGGGTCGAAGGGGAACAGTTCCAGGTCGAGGTGGATGCGCGCGGGCTGCAGCGCCACCTGGAGGGACTGGCCCCGGAGCTGGCGGTGGAGCCGGTCAATGCGCGCTTCCATTTCGACGACCGGGCGGGCGAGCTGGTGCCGATCGCGCCGTCGGTGGACGGGCGGGCGTTGGACGTGGCGGGCAGCGCGCAGAACGTGGTGACGGCGCTTGACGCTGGCTGGCACGCCGCGCCGCTGGCACTGCAGGTGCTCCCGCCGCCTTATCCCGACACCGCCACGGCCGCCGGGTTGGGCATCGAGGGGCTGGTCGTCGAGGGCGACTCGTACTTTATCGGCTCGCCCTCGGCGCGGGACCACAACATCCGCCTGGCGGCGAGCCGCTTCGACGGCATCGTGATCGCGCCAGGGGAGACCTTTTCCTTCAACGACTACCTGGGCGAGGTGAGCGCCGAGGCGGGGTACCAGGAGGCGTACATCACCGTGCGCGAGGGCCTGGCGTACGACGTGGGGGGAGGGATCTGCCAGGTCTCGACCACCGCCTTCCGCGCCGCCCTGTGGGGGGGATACGGCATCATCGAGCGCTGGAGCCATCTCTACCGGGTCGGTTATTACGAGCTGCGGGGGTACGGGCCGGGGTTCGACGCGACGGTCTATTCGCCCTACGTCGACTTCAAGTTCGTCAACGATTGCCCGGCCCCGCTGTTGATCGAGACCGAGGTTGAAGACGCCAATCACCGCCTGGTCTTTCGCTTTTACTCTGTCGACGACGGGCGGCGGGTGGAGGTCGAGGGGCCGGCGGTGACAGAAGGCGAATCGCCCGGCGCGCCCATCTACCAGCTGGACGAGAGCCTGCCGCCGGGCACGGTGATCGAATGGCAGAGCGCGCAGAATGGCCTGAATGCCACGATCGAGCGCTGGGTCTATGACGCCAGCGGCATCTTGCTCTACCACAACGTCTATGTCAGCGAATACGCGGCCCGCCGCGCGGCTTACCATTACGGCCCTGGCTACGAGCCGCCGGGGGGGGAAGAATAGAACGCCGGCGGCAGCCGGCGAGATCACGTAATTGTTAAGGAGGCTGAAATGTTTCGTCAGATGCGACACGTCAGGCGTTGGACCGTCCTGCTGGGGGTGTGCCTGTGCACGTTCGCGGCCTGCAGCCCCCCTTCCGGCGGGGTGACCCGGGGGGAGGCGAACGTCGAGAGCATCGAGATCTTGATCCTCGAATCCTTCCCGGTGCAGGTGCAGGTTATTGCGCGGGGCTACCTGCCGGATGGCTGCACCGAGATCGACCAGGTTAGCCAGCGGCGGGAGGAAGAGACCTTTTGGATCGAGATCACCACCGCCCGGCCGACGGGCCAATCCTGCACCCAGGTGATCGTCCCCTTTGAGGAGTCGGTTTCCCTCGACGTCGCGGGTCTGCCCGCCGGGACCTACACGGTCGACGTCAACGGCGTGAGCGGCACGTTCACCCTGGCGGTGGACAATGTGCTGGAGGAGGATGGGGGGTAACCGGCATGGCCATCAAAGGGGTCGAAGGGCTGTCGGGCGCTGAAATCCGCCGCGAGCTGGAGCGAGGGGCCAGGTTCGTCGTCTTTCAATACTGCATCTCGGTGATCGTCCTGACCTTTAAGCGCGGTTCCGGCGTCTATTTCGTGCGCGCCGACGAGAACGCGGTCGCCAAGGGGCTGCCGTACACGCTGCTCTCGCTCGTCCTGGGCTGGTGGGGCATTCCCTGGGGGCCCATCTATACCATCCAGTCGCTGGTGGTCAATTTTCAGGGCGGGAAGGATGTCACCGGGCAGGTCTTGGCGACCATCACCGGGCAGAAGCAGGCGCAGTGAGCGCATGTCGTCCAATGTAAAGCTGCCCCCAGACCTGCTTTGTTACCGTTTTTGGGGCTCCAAGTCGCTGCGCCCAACACGGCTTGCCCCTGACGCGGCTGAGCGGACGGTTTGCGGGGGTGGTTGGGCCTGCCAACGGGGCGGCGAGCGAAGGCAGCAGGCCAGAGCCGCCAGCCGTTAGGCATCCGATTCGTGGCTCTTGGTTTGGAGCATCTGTTTGGGGTTCGCGGGACAGCAGACCTTTCGGATGTGTCGACACGCGAGCAGATCGTTGCGTTCGCGGTGGAGTTGGTGAATACGGCGGGGTTCGATGGCGTCCATTTGGACGTGGAGACTGTTTGCAGCTCCCTTGCCAGGCTAACCCCAATAGAGAGGGGGCAGAAAATAGGCAACAAGTAGTCGGATTGCTTATGCGGCAAGTTTCTATGGCGACATTCTTTGCTGTTCTACTTGTCAGACAGGGAAATTGTGCTAGAATAGCGCCAACAACTGAATACCGACGAGAGGTTCTCAAGTTCTCTCTCAAGGTTTTCACGCAACCACAACTCTGGGGGCTCGTCTAACGGCAGGACAGCGGACTCTGAATCCGTATGTGGAGGTTCGAATCCTCCGCCCCCAGCCTGGCGCCCCATAGCAGGGGTAAAAGCGCCATGTTTTTGGGAAACGCTCTCCAGGTACCTCCACCCGCTCAAGCGGGTGATTCCCGCCGCCAAAATTCTAAAGTGAGGGGCCTTGAGGCGAGACGAGGCGACAGAGGCCCGGCCAGACATTGGCCGGGCCTTTGAGTTGCCCTTTGCCTTGCGCTGTGCTATAGTGTAGCAAAGAAAAAAGCCTCGCGGCTTGCCAGAGCCCGAGGCAGCGACCGGGACGTCGGGCGTCCAGGTGCAACAATGATACCACATCGCCCGTCTGGCGTCAAGCAAGGGCGGGCGGTGTGATTTCAGCTTTGGGCGGAACGACCGCGAATCGTGGGGAGGCTGAGGGCGTGAGTAGCGGCTAGAGCTTGAGCCGGACTGCGGGAGCGACTAAAGATCCCGGTGCGCCTGCCTGTCGCAGGCAGGGGGAAACTGCACGCCGGGCCTGTCCTGAATGAAGTGAAGGAATCCGTGCGGGGGCTGTCGGGGAACTGGCTGTCCTACCGCAATGGCAAAGGGGACTGACATGAAAACTGAACTGCGACAGGGCGAACAAATTGTCAAAGAGGGCGCAGCGAACCTGCAGAAGAACATCGAGACCGTCGGCGGCAAGCTATACTTGACTAGCCAGCGGCTCGTGTTCGAGGCACACAAGATCAACATTCAAGGGGGCAGGACGGAGGTGGAACTCTCAAATATCCAGTCTTTGCGACCCTGCTGGACACGGTTCCTAGGCCTCATACCTCTATTCCCTAATTCGCTGGCAGTCTTCACCAAGCAAGGCAAGGAGTATCGATTTGTCTTGTCTGGCCGTCATGCGTGGGCTGCCGCAATTGAAGAGCAAAGGAAAAGATAGGATAGGAGTGCCTAACAGGCGCTGCACTGGACGGGGATTCCGCTGTGCTCCATCCCCGCCAGTGAGCTTTGGTGTTAGGGCCGCCCTGTTTTAATCCAGACGGCTAACAAGTCAAGAGTCATCAAGTCTGTGTTGAGTTACGTTGCAGTGGGCTTCCGAATCTCTTGCAGAAGAGGCAAAGGTGAGGTACGAGTACAATGGAGCATATTCTCAAGGCTGATGAGCGGGAGAGGGCCCTGCTGAAACGTTTCCACAGGTTCCCCGTACCTGCTATAGCTCTAGAGAGTTTTCTTGGGCAACATCTATTCCGCCCCTCGGAAGTCCGTGATTACGGCGAGGTTCCTTCCTACTACCGCTATTTCGAGGAAGCCGATACCACTGTTGAACTCTACATTGAACCGATCCTTAACGCACACTATTCCGACGACACACCACGCCGGATTGAATGGGTGGCTTTCCGCAACACCAATTTCATTCATGGAACTGCCTATCGCCTTTGTGAAGTGAATCCTGCACTGATGGAATTTGTGCTGCGTAGCCTCACTCGACTGATCCGCCAGTCATCTGAGTATCTTTACAACGGTCCGCCGGATGCTGATGTGCAACTCATCTTGGCCCACGGAGCAGGGGAAGCAATGGATTCCGAGTTGCTGACTTGTATTGCCGAGAGGGTGGCGGTCCACGGCATCAGAGTAGTACGTTTCGAATTTCCTTATATGCAACGCTGGCGTCAAGATGGTCGCCAGCGTGCGCCAAACAGCGTTAATGTTCTGAGGGAATCATGGTTGAGGGTGTTGGAGGCGCACGGAGGGGGCCGCAGAAACTTTATCGGCGGCAGGTCACTTGGAGGGCGCATTGCGGCCCAGATCGCAATCCAAAGCGAGGCCCGTGGCCTGGTTTGTTTGGATTACCCCTTTCACCCACGGGGTAAACCGCAGGCGTTGCGCCTCAAAGATTTGCAAGAAATGACCATCCCTACTCTTGTCCTACAGGGCAGTAGAGATGTCTTTGGGAATCGTGAGGAGGTTATCCAATACCCGCTATCTCCTCAAGTAAACCTGGTCTGGTTGGAGGGGGGTGACCACGCCTTCAGGCTATCACGAGGCTCCGATAAAATCCAGTTAGGTCACTGGGAGGTGGCCGTTGAAACACTGGTCAGCTTTCTTGTGGCGCTGTCACAAGACGCGGGGGGTGCCTACCAATGAGTTACACTGTCAAGCCCCTGCCCCTTGAAATTTCTGCACAATTCCACTCCACCCCAGCCAGGCGGTTGTGAGACACACTTTCCCCCTCCCCCGCGCCGGCGAGTTTGGCGCGGCGCGGGCTGACCAAGAGCGATGCAGTTGGGGCCGCTTCCCGATCAGGCTGGAGGAGCGAGCTCAGGGAAGAGGGCCAGGATTTTGTTGACTTGGCCGAGCAGGCGGCTCGCGCAAGTGGTTGGGCCTGTCGCTGGGTCTTGGGTCACCCGGGCAGGGAGCTGACATTGTGCGGCCATTGGGCTGCATCAACATAGCGAGGTCAATCCAATATAACTCGGAACGGGGCTGGATGGAAGCTCCAATGGCCCAGGATAACACGGCCCTCGACGACCTGCTGGTGGCCTTTGAGGCCCACCTGAAGCGGCGCGACCCCACCCGCTACGTCAACGGCCTCAAGGAAACACAGACCGCGCCCAAGGCGATCAGCCAGCAGAACCTCAACCGCATCCTGCGCCAGGCGCGCAAGGGGGGATCGAAGCGCGACGTCGCTTTCCTAGAGTTCTTGGCTGCGACGGGCCTGCGCGCCTCAGAGGTCGCCGGCGTCAAGATCGGCGACCTGGAACTGGGCGAGCGCAGCGGGTGGGTCACGGTGCGGGCGACGAAAGGCAAGGGCCGCAAGGAGCGGCGCGTGCCGGTCAACGCCCGGGTGCGGGGATACCGGGTCGAGTACCTGGCCGAGCGCGCCGGGCTGGACGGTGAGCTTGGGCCGACAGAGCCGCTGTTCCTCTCGCAGCTCGGGACGGCGGCCATGCCCTACGCGATCTGGTACGCGGTGAAAAAGTACGCCCGCCTGGCCGGGGTGGAGGGTGTGAGCCCGCACAGCTTCCGGCACACGGTCGCTTCGCGCCTGGTGCGCGACCCGGAGGTGGACCGGGTCGCTGCGGCGGCATACCTGGGCTACAGCCGCCTCGACACGACGATGCGCTATTCCAGGCCGAGCAAGGAGGATCCTTCGCTCCGCTCAGGACAGGCCTGGAGAAGGCAGCGGAGCGGCTGGGGTGAGGGTAGTCTATTATGACCGACCGCAACCAACAACTCAAAGAGGCGATTGCCGCACAGGAGCGCCTGCGCGGCACAATCCCCGACGATATCATTGACACCACCATCGCGACGTTGCGCGCCAGGCTGGCTGCTTCGAGTCCGGCCCACTCCCCTGCCCAGCAGCGCAAACTGGTCACCGTGCTCTTTGCGGACGCTTCCGGTTTCACCGCCATGAGCGAAACGATGGATGCCGAAGATGTGGTCGGTATGATCAACGCCTACTGGACGCGATTGGACAGGATCATCCAGGAACATCGCGGGCGCATTGACAAACATATGGGGGATGGGGTTATGGCCTTGTGGGGGGCCGAACAATCCCGCGAGGACGATCCCGAACTAGCTGTCCGGGCAGCCCTGGCGATGCAAGAGGAACTGGCCAAGATGAACAGCCAGCAGGAAAACTCTCTCGCCATGCGCATTGGCATCAGCACCGGGCCGGTCTTGTTGGGGGAAATTGGTCTGACCCAAGAGTACACGGCCATGGGCGACACGGTTAACCTGGCTTCGCGCCTGGAACAGGCCGCGCCGGCGGGGGGTGTGCTCATCTCGCACGACACCTACCGCCACGTACGCGGCGCTTTCGACGTACAGGCGTTGGGGTCCATTGCCGTCAAAGGCAAAGCCCAACCCGTCCAGGCCTACCGCGTAGTACAGGCTCGTCCGCACGCCTTTCGCATGGGGCGGCGTGGGGTTAGGGGGGTCACGACGCGCATGATCGGCCGCGAAGCCGAGCTGGCGCAACTGCAATCGGCTTTGCAGACGGCCATCGATCACAATCTGACTCGGGTCATCACTGTCGTCGGTGAGGCAGGGATCGGCAAGAGCCGCTTGTTGTACGAATTTGAACGCTGGATCGACTCGTGGTTCGAGCGACCGCAGTATTTCAAGGGGCGCGCTTTCCCGGAAGGTCAGAACCAGCCCTATTCTCTACTGCGAGACTTGTTTGCTTTTCACTTCCGCGTGCAGGAGGACGATCCCGTCAGAGCCGTACAAGAGAAGCTGGAGCAGGGCATCACGGCTGTTTTCGGCATGCAAGAGCGCGCCAAGCTCCAGGCTCATTTCATCGCCCGGCTGCTGGGCTTTGATTTCCCGGACAGCCCCTACCTGTCCGGCGTGCGCCAAGACCCCCAGCAG
>JAFGEI010000046.1 GCA_016931695.1 Anaerolineae bacterium
GCCAGATCCAGCGGAATATGGCGGATTTGGCAACTTGTCCCGCAAAGGCGGGAATCCGCCACGAGCTTTTCGTAAAGTACTGAGAATGGTTGCAGGCATTCTAACCAGGCTCGGGAGGGTTGTCAAGTGGGCACAACGCACGCATCGCTCTTGCAGCAGCCGTTGGTAGGTGTGGGGGCGCGCCCCGCGGCATAGCTGCGGGGCGCGCTACAGCCTCCCTGCGCAGGGTCTTGCTTCTGCCGCATCAGCCCAGGCCGCTTCCCGCTACCAGGGAGCGTATCCAGAAAAGAGAGGCTGCGCTGTTAGGCGTGGATTTCTTTGGCCGTGCCGGACAGGCGCAGACGGTTGATCAGCTCCTGCTCGCCCTGTTCGTCGGCGACCAGAGCGACGACGATATCCCCGGCCTCCAGGCGGGTCTGCCCGCGGGGGATGAGCACCCGGCTGCCGCGGCGGATGGAGGCGATGATGCAATCGGCAGGAATCTCGAGCTCCCCGATTGTCTTGTCGACTGCCTGGTCTCTATCGAGCAAGTGGACCTCGACCGCGCGCTCGCCTGCCTGGTGTTCCAGCTGCGCCCGCTGCATGTGCACCACCCGTGCTTGGTGGTCGAGGTGGGCGTGGGAGTAGGCGTGGATGATGTCGCCGCGGCGCAGCATGCCCAACAAGCGCGTGGGTTTGGCCCGGTCGACGACGGGGATGCGCCCCACGTCCAGGGCGCCGAAATGGCGCAGCGCGTCCTCCAGTGTCTCGTCGGAGAACGACGTCCGTACCCGTTTGGTGCAGATGTCGCGCACCACGCCGGTTAACAGTGCCTCCGGTCCAGCTCGTTCCAGGTCGGCCAGGGTGACCACGCCGAGGAGGATGTCGTTTTCGTCCACGACTGCCAGGCCGTGGTGGTGGGTCTCGTCAAAGGTGCGGGCCAGCACCGCCAGCGGCATGTCGGGTGGGACGGTGGTCAGTCGTTCGCGGGGGGTCATTGCCTCGCCAACCAGGATGGTGCGCATGAGGTTGAGGTTCTTGCCGGCATAGACGTCGATGCCCCGCCGGCGCAGTTTCAGTGTATAGATGCTCTCTTTGTCGATGTGGCGCGCGATGACGGTGCTGAGCACGGTCGCCAGCATCAGCGGCAGGATGATGCGATAGTCCTGGGTCATCTCGAACAGGATGAGGATGGAAGTGATGGGGGCGCGGGCGGCAGCGGCAAAGACGGCGGACATTCCGACCAGGGAGTAGGCGGCAGGCACCGCCGTCCCCTGCGGCATCCACTGGTGCACCAGCAGGCCGAAAAAACCGCCGAGCATCGCGCCGATAAATAGGGAGGGGGCAAAGACACCGCCGGACCCCCCGGAACCGATGGTGATCGAAGTGGCGAGGATTTTGACCACGATCAACAGGCCGACGGTCACCAGCGTCAGTTCGTGGTGGAGCACTGCTTCGATGCTCTCATAGCCCACGCCAAATATCTGTGGGAACTGGAGCCCGATGAGGCCGATGACGAGCCCGCCGACTGCGGGTTTCAGGTACGGTGGAAAGCGCCAGGCATCGAACAGGTCCTCAAAGCGGTATAGGATGCGCGTGTAGGCCACGCCGACGAGCGCCGCGATCAGGCCGAGAACGGCATAGATGGGAAGCTCCCAAAAACTGACCGGGGCGTAAGAAGGGATAGGGAAGGCGGGAATGTTGCCAAAGTAGATGCGCCCGATGACGCTGGCGGTGACAGAGGCGACGACGACGGTGGTGAATTGGGTGACGCCAAACTCGCCGAGGATGACTTCGAGGGCGAAAATGACCCCCGCGATGGGCGCGTTGAAGGTAGCGGCGATCCCCGCCGCAGCCCCGCAGGCGACCAGGTTCTTGGTCCGCTCGTCGGAGAGGCAAAAGACCCGGCCAATTGTCGAGCCGAGAGCGGAGCCAATTTGGACGATTGGCCCTTCTCGCCCCACCGAGCCCCCGCTGCCAATGGTGATCGAGGAGGCCAGCGATTTGACCAGCACGACGATGGGGCGGATGCGACCGCCGCGCAGCGCAATCGCCTCCATCACTTCCGGCACGCCGTGGCCCCTGGCCTCGCGGGCCAGAAAGTGGATCAGCGGCCCGACGATCAGCCCGCCCAGTGCCGGCACGACGATGATATAATAGGGTCCCATAAAGCTGAGCCACTGACTGAGGATGTCAAAGAAAAAGTAGTGAAACGAGTTGATCAACCAGCGAAAGATGACAGAGCCAAATCCACCGCCCAGGCCAACCAAGAGGGCCATCAACACCATCACCGCGGTCTCGGAGGTCCAGAGGCGGCGATAGAATTGGCTGGCGCGGCTGCGCAAAACAGGTGTTTTATTACCCATTTCCCCTGTTTCTCCTTGGATTAGAATAGGGGCACGGCAGCGCAGTGTCCCTTTCTTATTCGCGGCGTAACTGCTCAGCCGGTCGCCCCTGGATGCTCTCCCAAGTCCAGAAAAGGGGAGGGTGTGGGTGTTGCGGGCGGCTTCGCCGCCCGCAACACCCACATTTTCCCCCTTCTCTAGCACGGGAGAGCATCCGGGCGGGCAGCCTGAGCAGTTACTTTGCGGCACGCAAATCGCATGAATATGGGATGTGTCCGCATTGCAGGATATAGGGGCGGGTCTGGGCCCGCCCCTACAATGGCGATTTTCGGGACTAGAGACTACACTGGACGGAAGTAGGCGATGTCGGTGATGCTGCCCTTGCGCTCGCTCTTTTTCTTAAAGACTGCCTCCACGCCCATGCCGATATAGACCTCGCTGGGATCAACTTTACCCAGATAGTGCACGATGCCGCCGTCCGTGTCGTCGATGCGCACAAAGGCAATTGTGCGCGGCTCGGGGAGCGGGTTGCCGTCCAGGTCGATGTGGACGGTGGTATAGGTATGGACCCGGCCGGTCGCTGGCGCCTCGACCCACTCGTCCAGCTGGCTGAAGCAGCGCTCGCAGTAGAGACGGGGAGGGAGGTAGGTGACGTCGCACTCGGGGCATCGGGTGGCAAAGAGCCTGGCCTGCTCCATGATCTCGCGGAAGAACCGCTCTCCGGCGATGCCGACGGTATAGAGGCTGGTGATGGGCATGCTGCCCTCTACGACGAGAGCGTCGCGCGGGTGCTGTATTCGGTACAAGAGACTCATTGGGAACCTCCTTGTTCCAGCGGCTTGAAGTAGGCAATGTCGGTGATGGAAGCGGTGCGTTCCTCCGCCGGTTTCCAGACTGCCTGCACTCTCATGCCGATCTTGACCGCGTCCGGCTCGATCTCGCCCAGCAGGTGCATGATGCCCATGCCGGGAGAGGCGCCGTCGATCGCGACGACGATCGGGATTTGGGGCTCTTTGATGCGGATCATGTCCCAGGTGACGTAGCAGAGGGAAAAGGTGACGATGGTGCCGGTGTCCTGCAACGGGACAAAGGCGTCGGTGGGCAGGAAGCAATGCTCGCAGAACATGCGAGGGGGGACCATCACCCGGCAGCAGCCGGAGCACTGGGCGCCGACCAACCGGCCCGCTTTCAGTTCCTGCAAGAAGCGGCTCATGCCGACGCCGGTGTCCCAGGCGTAGCGGGCGTTCGGGTCCCACGTCTCGAAGAGGACGTTCCCCTCCTCGAAATCCTTGCCGCGCAAGTAAACGGTATCGTAAACGTGTTCTTTCATCATTGCCTCCTAAGCGCCTAGGATGATCACGGTACCGACCTGCATCAGGTCGCCCCAGGCCTGGGCCAGGCCTCTCTTGGGCTTGCCGGGTACCTGGCGTGCGCCGGCCTCCCCGCGCAGCTGCCAAAAGATCTCGGCGACCTTCATCGTGCCGGCGGCGGCGATGGGATTGCCGACCCCCAGCAAGCCGCCGCTGGGGCAGACTGGCAGGTCGCCGTCCCGCTGGGTCACGCCGTCGGCGGCGGCCCGCGGCGCTTCGCCCTTGTCGAACAGCAGCAGCCCTTCCAGGTGGTGCAGTTCCTTGTAGTCGAAGGGGTCGTAGGGCTCGGCGATGTGGATCTGCTTGCGTGGCTCGGTGATGCCGGCCATGTCGTAGGCCATCCGCGCCGCTTCTTCCACGTAGGTGGGGTAGGAGAGGTCGCGGTTGGTCCAGTAGGCGCTGTCGAGGCTCCAGCCCACGCCTTCCACCCAAATCGGCTTGTCGGTGACGCGGCGGGCGACGTGCTCGGCGCACATCACCAGGGCGACCGCGCCGTCGGTGACGGGGCTGACGTCGAGCCGCTGCACCGGCCAGGCCAGCACCTCCGAGTTGAGCACGTCCTCGACGGTGATGTTGGGATCGCCCAGCAGGGCCGCCGGGTGGTCGGCTGCGTTGCGCTTGTTTTTGACCGACACGGTGGCGATATCCCGCTTGCTCAGCCCGTAGCGGTTCATGTAGGCGTTCATCTCCAGGGCAAAGATCCACAGCAGGTTGGGTTCCAACGGTCGCTCGATAAAGTTGTCAAAGATGGTGAGAAAGGCGCCTTGCGGGTGAGGCTGGCAGGAGGACATTTTTTCCTCGGCGACGACCAGCACGGTGTCGAACAGGCCGCTGGCGACGTGATACCAGCCCTGGATGGGGGAAAAGACGCCGGTGCCGCCGCCGACATAGCCGCGGATGACCGGTTTGCCCCAGCCGCCGCAGCCGTCGGAAAGGTACTCGCTGTTCATGTGGACGCCGTCAAAGGCCTCCGGCGCAGTGCCGATGACCACGGCGTCGATGTCGTCCAGGGTCATCTCGCACGATTCCAGGGCCTTGCTGGCCGCTTCCCAGGCCAGTTCTTTGGCCGTCTCCTGGGCGCGGCGGACGAACTTGGTCATCCCCGCGCCGACGACTGCAACTCGATTTCCACTCATTGCTCTCCTCCTCTAGTTGCTCAGGATGACGGCCGCGCCGCCCGTGGTGGGGACGCCGCGCCAGCAAAAGGCCAGCCCGGTCTCGACGTCTTCGAGCTGGCGCTGGCCCGCCTTGCCGCGCAGTTGGAGCACCACCTCCAGCGTGCGAGCCAGGCCGGTGCAGTCCAGCATGTGACCGCCGCCCAGGCTGCCGCCGGAGGGGTTGACCGGAAACTCGCCGTCCAGGTCTGTGCCGCCCTCCAGGGTCCACATGCCCGCCTCGCCGGGCCGACAGAGGCCCAGCGCTTCCAGGTGTTGGAGCTCCTTGTAGGCATAGACGTCGTCGATCTCGGCGAAATCGATCTCGGAGCGGGGGCTCTTGATCCCGGCGGTGCGGTAGGCCATCTGCCCGGCCAGGTAAGCATAGCCCGCCTGTCCCCACGTGCGGCTCTCCATCCAAAAGGTGTCGTTGGCCCAACCGATGCCGCGCACCCAGATGGGCGTGTCGGTGAGGGTCTTGGCGACCTCTTCTGCAGCCAGCACCATGACCACCGCCCCGTCGGCGTGGTCGGCGCACTGGAGGCGGGTGAGGGGTTCAGCCACCGGCTCCGAGAGCAGCACGTCGTCGACGGTCAGCTCTGCGCCGAACTCGACCAGCGGGTTGATCAGGGCGTTGCCGCGGTTCTTGACCACCACCTGCCCGCAGGCGTCCAGCGGCGTGCCCGTCTCCGCCAGGTAGCGCTGCATCTCCATCCCGGCGATAAAGACGGGGTTGGCTGCCAGCGGCCGGTTAAAGACCGGGTCCATGGCAAAGGCGGTGATGTAGGGCATGGTGAGGATGTTGGACGCCTTGCTATGCCCCTCCAGGACGACGACGTCGAACCGGCCGGTGAGGATCTGCATCACGCTCGCCGCCAGGCCGTGGATGCCATCGCCAGTGATGGTGTGCATCGGCCGGTGCAGCGCCCCCAACTGGTCGGGCACGTACTCGTCAAAGATGCTGGTGCCCTCGCAAAAGTCCTCGGCCACGGTGACGAAACTATCCACGTCCCGCCGGGGGTCGATCCCCGCGTCCCGGTATGCCTGGACGGCGGCCTCGTACATCATCTCTTTGTACGAGATGCTGGGGGTGATGGAGCGAAAGGGGCTCCATCCTACCCCCACGATAGCGACTTGTCGAATCATATGCATAACCTCCTTGTGAATTGCGGATTGTGGGCCATAGCTTGCAGTTACCGTTTGGTAAGGTTACGGGTGCACCTCCTTTTTACACTTGTCCCAAGCCCTGGTTGCACTGCTCAGGGCTGAAAGGCCTGGTCGAAAAAAGCGACGACGCGCTCTTCCCATTCCTCGGCGGCGACGTTCAGGTATTCTCCGTGCCCGCAGTTGGGCACGATCCACAGCTCCTTGGGTTCTCTGGCCTGCTCGATCTGTTCCTGCGGCCGGGCGGCCTCCACTTCCCGGTCGCCATAGATCAGCAGCAGCGGCCGGGGACTGATGCGCTGGATGACCGAGATGGGGCTGATGTCGTGAGCATCGATCCCTGTTTCGCGCCGGAAAAAAAAGAGAACGGCGCGGTAGGTCAGCATGTTCCAGAGCGGGTCGTTTCCCCCTTCGTTCAATATATCGCCGGTCAGGTCGTAGAACCCCCCCTCGGCGACGACGGCCTCGATTTGTGGCTCTCGTGCCGCGCCGAGAATCGCGGTCACGCCGCCCTGGGAGTAACCGAGCACGCCGGCGTGGGCGACCCCCGGCTGGGCGTGCACCCACGCCGCAGCCTGCACCAGGTCCGCTGCTTCCCAATAGCCCAGCGTCCCCAACCCTTCCGGGTCGGCGCAGGAGCGCATCTCGGTCAGCAAGAGTCCATAACCGTGGCGAGCCAGGATGGCGCCCTCGTGCAGCATCCCTTCCCGCGCGCCGCCGAGGCCCGGCAGCAGGATCACCACCGCGCCGTTTTGCGGGGGGAGGTACCACGCCCGGAGAGTCAATCCGTCGTGGCTGGAATAGGTGACGTCCTCTGCTTCCGCTATCCCCACGTCGGCTGGAGTCAGCCCCATCTCGCCACAACCCGGGTGGGTGAGGTAGTGGGCGTATATGGCGCTGGGGAACAGGACGAGGCCCACCAGCGTTCCAATCGCGCCGGCGATGATGGCAACGAGGGCCAACCGTGCCAGGCGCAGCCAGTATTGACGGTCCCGCGGCACGGAATGCATTGTATACCAAAGGGGCGGAAAAGAAAAGGCGCCGAACGGCCTCCCTTGCTCCCCGCTGCCGGAGGGACAGGGAGGGGCAAGATACACTGTCGACTGGCTGAGTGATTGCATTGGTGGTACAATTGTGACCAGGAGCGTGATGAGAATGATTGGGAGAGATGATAAGCGAGTATGAGTTATGACCATCAGATCACCGATGACCTGGAAGCGATACTGGCTATCCTGCCGGACGGCATCCACAACGTGTTGGGGCGGATTGGCCGGTGGGACGAGCTGCTGGAGGTGATCCTCGACCTGGGGCGAGTGCCTACCGCCCGCTACACCGACGGCGAGGTCGTGCTGCGCGAGGCAGAGGTCGGCTGGGAAGAGATCCAGTACGTGGTCGACCAGGTCAGCGAGTTCGACGCGGACAACCGGGCTGGCATCGCCCGCACGCTGCACCGCATTTCCGCCATCCGCAACCGCACCCAGGACATTGTCGGCCTGACCTGCCGGGTGGGGCGGGCGGTCTTTGGCACCATCACCATCATCGAGGACATTATCGCCAGCGGCAAGGGGATCCTGCTGCTGGGCCGGCCCGGCGTGGGCAAGACGACGATGCTGCGCGAGGCGGCGCGGGTGCTGGCGGAAAAGAAGCGGGTCATTATTGTCGACACGTCCAACGAAATCGGCGGCAACGGCGATATTCCCCACCCGGCCATCGGCCGCGCCCGCCGCATGCAGGTCGAGATGCCGTCGCTGCAGCACGAAGTGATGATCGAGGCGGTCGAGAACCACAACCCCGAGGTGATCATTATCGACGAGATCGGCCGCGAGCTGGAGGCGATGGCGGCGCGGACGATCGCCGAGCGCGGCGTGCAGTTGATCGCCACCGCCCACGGCAACACGTTGGAGAATCTCTTGCTCAACCCCACTCTGTCCGACCTGGTGGGGGGGATCGAGAGCGTGACCCTCTCCGACGAGGAGGCGCGCCGCCGGGGCACCCAAAAGACGATCCTGGAGCGGCGGGCGCCGCCAACTTTTGACGTGCTGGTCGAGATCCAGGACCGCCAGCAGTTGCTGATTCACCACAACGTCGCCGAATCGGTGGACGGGCTGCTGCGGAACCGCCCGCCGCAATCGGAACTGCGCTATCGGGACGCTGAGGGGAACGTCCAGGTGGAGAACGGCCTCTCACCCGCGTCGATCGAGCGCGAGAGCTACCCGCCCGCCCTGTCGCCCCGCGCGGTGGCCCAAGATGCACTCAAGCCGGTGCGCGTCTATCCGTACGGCATTGCCCGCAACCGCCTGGAACGGGCGGCCCGCCGCATGCAGACGCCGCTTCACATCATCAACAACCTGGGGCAGGCCGAGTTGATAATCACGACCAAGGGCTTTTATCGCAAACGGCCGCGGGTCATTGTCGATGCCGAGCGCCGCGGACTGCCGATCTATGTGCTGCGGGCCAATACCGTATCGCAGATGGAGGCCTGCCTGAGAGACTTGTTCGACCTGGAGGGCCCGCCGGACGACCCGCTCCAGGAAGCGCTGCAGGAGGCGGAACGGGCGATCGAGCAGGTGCAGCAGGGGATTCCTGAGGTTGAGCTGTTTGCGCAAAACGCCTTTGTCCGCCGCCGCCAGCACGAACTGGCCCGCATGGCCAACTTGCATTCCTACTCGGTGGGTGAGGAACCTGACCGCCGGGTTCGGATTTGCCAGGAGACGTAGGCCATGTTGATCACCTTTGAGGGGCCGGAGGGCAGCGGCAAGACGACCCAGGCCCATCTGCTGGCCGAATACCTGCAGCGGCAGGGAGAGCAGGTGGTGCTGACCCGCGAACCGGGCGGCACGCCGATCGGCGACCTGGTGCGGGACATCCTGCACGACCCGCTGCACAAGGATATGCAGGCCTGGACCGAGGTCATGCTCTACTCCGCCTCGCGGGCGCAGCTGGTGGCCCAGGTGATCCGGCCCGCCCTGGCGGCGGGCAAACAGGTGATCTGTGACCGCTACTATGACAGCACCCTCGCCTACCAGGGATACGGCCGCGGGCTCGACCTGGCGGCGCTGGTCTCGATCACCCAACTGGCGACCGGCGGGCTGGCGCCCGACCTGACCCTCTGTCTCGACATTGCGGCCGAGAGAGGACTGCAGCGAAGGCTGTTGGGAGGTGGGGAATGGAACCGCATGGACCAGGAGGCGCTGGCTTTTCATCGCCGGGTGCGGGCGGGCTACCTGGAACTGGCCGGGCTGGAGCCGGCGCGGTGGATCGTCGTCGATGCCGACCGCTCCGCTGGAGAGGTTCAGGAGATGGTTCGCCGCCTGGTCGCCGGCAGGATGCAGGGTTAGAGCGCCCCCCAGTCCTCCCCTTCTCCTCCCCCCATCAGGTCCGGCATCGACTGTTCGATCTCTTCGGGGCTCTCGCCGGATTCCAGCCGTCCCACGACTTCGTCGAACTCGTCTCCCAGGTCCTCTCCCGTCTCGTCGGCCATGCGGCGCATCATGCGGGCCATCGACTTGGGGTCGTTCTCGTCAAAACCGGACAGAAACGAGGGATCGGCCATGTCCTCCACGCGGCTCTCTTCGGAGCGGATCATCCGCACGCGGGATACGAGGCGGGTCAGGTGGCTGCCCCCGCAGCGGGGGCAGCGGGGATCTTTTACGGCGGAAAACGTGCGCCAAAAGATCGAGACGCGGCGCTTGCAATCGTGACAGCGGTACTCATAGATCGGCACGGCATCCTCCGCAATCCCCTGCGCTCCCTCTGTGCCGGGAGCGCGTCCAGGGGCGACTGGTTGAGCGGTTGCGACAGTAGTATACCAAAACATTGCGCACTGGACAAACTCGCTGCTTGATGGCATAATTCTACCTGGGCAGGTGGGGAGTGCGAGAGGGGAGATATGGAACCGAGGCAGTCTGACGCGACAATTCCTACGACGAGGCCAGAGAACCGGTCGCCGCTGCTGGTCGTCATCTCCGGGCCGGCGGGCGTGGGCAAGGATTCGGTGGTGCAGCGGATGAAAGAGATGGGTTACCCCTTTCACTTTGTCGTCACGGCCACTGACCGCGCGCCCCGCCCCGGCGAGGTGCCCGGCAAGGACTATTTTTTCTTCTCCCCGGCCGAGTTTCAACGCATGGTGCAGGAAGACGAGCTGTTGGAGCACGCCGTCGTCTACGGCCAGCAGAAAGGGGTTCCCAGGCAGCAGGTGCGGGAAGCGCTGGCGTCGGGCAAGGACGTCATCATGCGGCTGGACGTGCAGGGCGCGGCAACCATTCGCCGCCTGGCACCGCAGGCGATTCTGATCTTTATCACGGCCTCGGTGGAAGAACTGACCCGCCGGCTGCGGAAAAGGGCCGCCGATTCGCAAGAGCAAATGGCTGCCCGTATGGACCAGCTGCCGGAAGAGATGGAGTGCCTGGATGATTTCGATTACTTTGTCGTCAACCGCCGGGGCGAATTGGACCAGGCTGTCAAAAAGGTGATTGCCATCATCGAGGCGGAGCACTGCCGCGTCCATCCACGCGTGATCCGGTTATGACGCTAAATTCTTTCTGTCGCCTTGTCGCCAGATCCCCGCGGTTCGATTTCTTGTTCTTTCAGTAGCTCGAGATCAGCATGGAAAACAATCCGGAACCTGGCAGTCCCTGGCATTCACCTGCTGCTCCGATTGTGCAACTGCAAATTCCCCAGGCCATCCCTTTCTGGACCTATGTGCTTCTCGGCCTCAACCTGCTGATCTTTGCCGGCTCCTGGCTCTTGGGGCCGGAGTTGATCCTGGCGCTGGGGGCCAAGGTGAACGAGGCCATCATCGCCGGAGAGGTCTGGCGGTTGGCCACGGCCATGTTTCTCCATGTCGACCTGCTGCACATCGCTTTCAACAGTTATGCGCTGTTCTCTTTTGGGCAGCACGTCGAGCGGCCATACGGTCGGTTTTGTTTCTTGTCGATGTACGTGCTCAGCGGGCTGGCCGGGAGCGCCTTCAGCTTCTTGTGCAGTTCCAGGCCCTCGGTGGGCGCCTCGGGGGCGATTTTTGGCCTGATCGGCGTGCTCGGCGCCTACCTGTATCGCTACCGGGACCGTTTGGCGGCCGGGCGCTCCCGGCTGAGCAATGTCATCGGCATCGTCATCTATAACCTGCTGTATGGGTTCGTGATGCCAGCGGTCGACAACTGGGCCCACATCGGCGGGCTGCTGGCCGGGCTGGTGCTGGGCTGGTTCCTGGCCCCTGTCTATCAGATCAGGCAGCGAGGCCCGCTGGGCTCGCCGCAGTTGGTGAATGATCGCTCCCCCTGGCAGTGGTTGGTCGGAACAGCGCTTGTCAGCGTGGGCATCGCGATTGTCCTGGCGCTCGGATTTTTGCGCTGGGGTGGTTCGGGCTGGACACCAGCCGGTGTGTGGAGGTAGGGAGGTAAGATGGATTCCTCGGTGTGGGGTATCATGCTCGGGCTTGCGAGCGTGATTTTTTTTGTTCTTCTGAACGGGTTTTTCGTCGCCGCCGAGTTCGGACTGGTCAGCGTTCGACCAACGCGCATTGAAGAATTGGCGGAGCAGGGAAACCGATCAGCGGTGGTCGTCCGGCGGGCCATTGCCGACCCCGACAGTTTTATCGCCGCCACCCAACTGGGCATCACCCTGGCCAGCCTCTCCCTGGGCTGGATCGGCGAACCGGCCCTCGCCCGCCTGATCGTCCCGCTGCTGGAATTTATTCCTTCCTCGTGGGCCAACGCCGCGGCCCATTCCATTGCCGTGACGGTGGCCTTTATCGTCATTACCTTTCTCCACGTCGTCGTCGGAGAGCTGGCGCCAAAATCGATCGCCCTGCAGCATCCGGAGCGGACGGCGCTCTACGTCGCGCGGCCGACCGAGATCGCGCTGCACGTTTTCCGGCCGGCCATCTGGGCGCTGAACGGTGCCGGGAACGCCCTGCTGCGCCTGGTCGGCATCCAGCCTGCCAGCGGTCACGAGCGGGTCCACTCGGTGCAGGAACTGATGATGCTGATCCAGGCCAGCCAGGAGGAGGGCGTGCTGCACGCCCAGGAACAGCAGATGATCCAGGCGGTTTTTGACCTGCGGGCGCTCCGTGCTTCCCAGGTCATGGTGCCGCGGACCGACATGGTCTGTGTGCCCGGCGAGGCGACCCTGAGGGAACTGGCCGAACTGGCAGCTCAAACTTCTCTGACCAAGTTCCCCGTTTTTGAGGATGACCTGGATCACATCGTCGGCGTGGTCCACGTCAAAGACATGGTGCGGCGCATGCTGGGCCAGGAGTCGGAACTGACCGCCCGCTCGCTGATGCGGGAGGGCCTCTTTTTGCCCGAGACAATCTCGGTGGGCGACCTGCTGAGCGGTTTTCGCCGCGCGCGCCAGCACATTGCGATCCTGGTCGACGAATACGGCGGCACGGCCGGGCTGGTCACGCTGGAAGACCTGCTCGAGGAAATCGTCGGCGACGTGCAGGACGTTTTCGACCACGTCGAGCCGTTTATCCAGCGGCTTGCGGATGGCGCTGGCCTGATCAACGGGCTGGCCCACATCGAGGATGTCAACGAGGCCTTTAAGCTTTCCCTGCAAGACCCGCACTATATGACGATCGGCGGCCTGGTGATGGGGCGCTTGGACCACGTCCCTGCCGAGGGAGACGAGCTGGTGATCAAGGAGGAAGGGATTTGCCTGCGCGTGGAAAAGATGGACGGGCTGCGGGTGGCGCGGCTGCGGTTGATCCGGCTGGCTTCGCCGGCCACCCTGGATGTCTTTTCCAAGGGGCAGGGGGCGTGAATGGCCCGCGGCGAACCGGTGAGAGTCGCTGTCGATGACGTCGTGCAGATGCGCAGGCCGCATCCCTGCGGCGGTTTTGAGTGGGCGATCACCCGCGTGGGTTCCGACATCGGCATGCGCTGCCTGACTTGCGGGCGGCGGGTGATGCTGCCCCGCGCTCGGTTCGAGAAGCGGCTCAAGCGCGTCGTGGGCCGGCCAGATGCAGCCGGGGTGGACGGGCAGCAATGAGCGGGTGCCCTGCGCGACGACCTGCCGTCACGCCGCCGACCGACGCTCGAGAGGGGCCGTTGCCGCGCCGTTTTCTCTTTCTCCTGGCAACAACCGGCGGCGGGCACCGGGGGGCCGCCCAAGCGGTCGCCGAGGCAATGCGGGCGCGCTATGGGGAGCAGGCCCACGTCGACGTGGTGGACGCGCTGGCACATACGCCGTGGCCCTTTAGCCGCTTTGGGGAACTGTACTGCAAGCTGCTGTGGGGCGGTGGATACGCCTATGCCCTCGGCTTTTGCCTGCTGGATGGGATATGGCAGGCCCAGGCCATCAGCTGCGCCTTGCAGCCGCTGGTGATTTCGGCTGCCCGGGCCCTCGTTACCGCGTACCCGGCCGACCTCGTCGTCGCTTTCCACCCCATCCTGGTTCACATCGTTAGCCGCGCCTTGACCGCGACGAATGGCCCTCCGCTGGTCGCCGTGGGCACCGACCTGGCGATTATGCACGCTCTGTACGTCGATCCGGCTGTCCGGCAGTACCTGGTGGCTACGGATGATGCCCGCGCGCAGCTCCTCCGCCACGGGGTCGACCCGGCACGGATCGAGGTGGTGGGGCTGCCCACCCACAGCCGCTTCCAGGCGGTAGTGGACGAGGCGCCGCGCGCGATGCGGCTGCAGCTCGGTCTCGACCCCGACCGCCCCCTGGTGATGCTGATAGGCGGCGGGGTGGGTTTCGGCCCGCTGGAATGGGTGGCGCGAACAGTGGCGCGGGCGGGCTTGCCGGCCCAGGTGGCGATCATCGCCGGGCACAACCAGAAACTGCGCGACCGGCTGGCCGGGATCAACTGGCCTGTGCCGGTGCGCGTGGAGGGGTTTCGCGACGACATCCATTGCTGGATGCGGGCGGCAGACGTGCTGGTCACCAAGGCCGGCCCCAACACCATCGCCGAGGCGCTGGTCGTTGGCCTGCCGCTGGTGCTGTGGGGGGCGATCCCGGTGCAAGAAACGCCCAACGTGGGGATCGTGGTCGACGGCGGGGCCGGGGTATGGGCGCCCGGCCCGCGCCGGGCGGCGCGGGCGGTGCTGCAACTGCTGCAGGACCGCGACGCCCGGGCGCAGATGGGGCGGCGGGCGCGCGCCCTGGCCTATCCCCAGGCAGCGGAACGGGTTGCTGTCGCCCTGTGGGACGCCGCTACCTGCTCCAGATCGCCTGCTCCCGCTCCGGCCCCACGCCGATCAGGATGATCGGCACGCCCACTGCCTCCTGGACGCGGGCAACGTAGTCCTGGGCGGCAGCGGGTAAATCCTCCATCCGCCGCGCTCCCCGGATGTCCTCGGCCCAGCCCGGCAGTTCCTCGTAAACTGGCTGCCAGTGGGCCAGTTCGTCGGCGCCGAACTCGGCCGGGAAGCGCTCCGTCCGCTTCCCCTCCCGCCCGTAGGCGACGGCAATGCGCAGCGGGTCGACGCCGGTGAGCACGTCCAGCTTGGTCAGCGCCAGGCCGGTCAGCCCGTTGACCTGGGCAGCGTAGCGCAAGATCGGCAGGTCGAGCCAGCCACAGCGGCGGGGCCGGCCGGTGGTGGTGCCGTACTCGCCGCCCACCTCGCGGATGCGTTCGCCCGTCGCGTCGAGCAACTCGGTCAGCATGGGGCCGCCGCCGACGCGGGTGGTGTAGGCCTTGCCCACCCCGACGACCTGGCTGACTGCCCGCGGCCCAAACCCCAGGCCGACCAGGGCGCCCCCGGCGATGGGCGCCGAGCTGGTGACGAAGGGGTAGGAGCCGTGGTTGAGGTCGAGCAGTGTGCCCTGAGCTCCCTCGCAGAGCATGGTCCGGCCTGCGGCCAGGCATGCGGCGACCAGCGCCGAACCGTCGACCAGGTACGGCCGCAGCCGTTTGGCATAGTCGCAGTATTTGGCGGCGACGTCCTGCGCGGCGAGCGGTTCCTGGTGGTAGATCTCTTGCAGCAGCCGGTTGTGATCGCGCGTCGCTTCTGCTACCCGTTCGGCAAAGGCCTCTGGGTCGGCCATCAGGCTGGCGCGGAGACCGGTCCGCGCCGCCTTGTCGGCATAGACCGGGCCGATGCCGCGGCGGGTGGTACCGATGGCTGCGGCGCCCCGCGCCGCCTCCCGCGCCCCGTCGAGGGCGCGGTGGGTGGGCAGGATGAGGTGGGCGGCGGCGGAGAGCTTGACTCGCTCTGGCCCGACATCGATGCCCAGCTCCGCCAGCTGGTCCAGCTCGGCGAGCAACTGCATGGGATTGACGACTACCCCAGCCCCGATCAGGCAGGTGGCTTGCCGGTGGAGGATGCCCGAGGGGACCAGGTGGAGCTGGAGCTTGTGTCCCTCGGCGACCACTGTGTGTCCGGCGTTGTCGCCGCCGTTATAACGGGCCACCAAGTCCGCCTGCTGGCCCAGGCCGTCGACGACGCGGCCCTTTCCCTCGTCGCCCCACTGTGCTCCGATGACAATGATTGCCGGCATATCGCACCTCCTTCAACTGTGGTTGGTCATGGGGGACGAAAACAGGCGGCCCCGGGGGATTAGAACCGCCTTCCCATTTCGATCATATCATGGGATGGGACCTTCGTCAAGCACGGGTGGGTAGGGGGTGCATTTCAGTCCTGGGGCGAGTTTGTCCGCGCACCCTCGGTTCGGCTGTCATTCTGAGCAACCTGTTGTTAAAGCTGCCCCCAGATTGAAATGCACCCTGTGCCCACCGACACTTGCGAAAAACGAGAAAGGAGGTTACTATAGGCAGCTGGGGCTTTTGTCGAAATCGAGCGGGGAGGCCATCGGTGAAATATTGGCGAGAACCACTGGACTTGAAGGATATCCGGGTGCCGCGCGGCGAGATTCACGTTTTGGTAGAGCGGTGCAAAGGCTGCGGGTGGTGCGTCGAGTTCTGCCCGCGCGGCGTGTTGGAGGTCTCTGACGTGATCAACTCCAAGGGCTACCACCCCCCCCAGGCGACCCAGTCGAAGGCCTGTGTCAGCTGCGGCCTGTGCGAGCTGCTTTGCCCCGAGTTTGCCATCTATGTCGTCGAGACAGAAGGTGAGGTCGTGTTCCTATGAGCAAAACGAGCGACGGCATTTTGCAGGGCGAGTTTTTTATGCAGGGGGACATTGCCTGCGCCGAGGGGGCGATCTGTGCCGGATGTCGCTTCTTTGGCGGCTACCCCATCACCCCGGCCACCGAGGTTGCCCAGCGCATGAGCGAGCGGCTGCCCCTGGTCGATGGGGTCTATATCCAGATGGAAGACGAGCTGGCTTCGATGAACGCCGTCCTCGGCGCGTCGTGGGCCGGGATGAAGGCGATGACGGCGACCAGCGGCCCGGGGTTCTCGCTGATGATGGAGAACCTGGGCCTGGGCATCATGATGGAGACCCCCTGTGTACTGGTCAACGTGCAGCGGGGCGGCCCCTCCACCGGCCTGCCGACTCTGGTAGGGCAGGGGGACATGATGCAGGCCCGTTGGGGCTCACACGGCGACTATTCCATCGTCGCCCTCGCTCCCTCCTCGCCGCAGGAGCTGTTCGATTTGACCATCCACGCCTTTAACCTGGCCGAACTTTACCGCACCCCGGTGCTGGTGATGACCGACGCCGAGGTCGGGCACATGACGGAAAAGGTCGTCATTCCCCCGCTCGAAGAGATCGAGACCTTTGAGCGGCGCAAGCCGACGGTCCCGCCGCAAGAGTACCGGCCCTACTACGTCGAGCCGGGGGAGCTGGCTCCGCCGATGGCGGTCGCCGGCGATGGCTATCGCATCCACACCACCGGCCTGACCCACGACGAGCGCGGCTATCCCGCCACCGCCGACGACAAGGCCCAGTGGCCCCTGGTGCAGCGCCTGGTCGGCAAGATCGAGAATAACAAGGAGCGGATCATCTGGCTGGTGGAGGATCGACTGGACGATGCCGAGGTTGCCATCATCTCCTACGGCATCGCCGCCCGCACCGCCATCTGGCCGATGCAGATGGCGCGCGAGGAGGGGATCAAAGTCGGGATGCTGCGGCTGGTGACGGTCTGGCCCTTCCCCGACGAGCAGATCCACGACCTTGCTGGACGGGTGCAGGGCATCGTCGTGCCCGAGATCAACATGGGACAGATCGTGCGCGAGGTGCAGCGCAGCGCCGAGGGCCAGACTCGCATCATCTCTGTCCCGCACCCCGGCGGCGGCATTCACGATCCGTATCAGGTGTTGAATGCCATCCGCACCGCGGCCGGGCGGCCAGTGGAGGAATCGTGAAGATCAAAATGAATGGCTACCGGCTCGATAAATCGATGGAGCAGTCTGACGAGGCGGAAGGGCTGCAGATCGAAATCCACGGCGTCCACCCCATGGACGGCCTGCTGCGCACCGACCGCCTGCCCCACATCTGGTGCCCCGGCTGCGGGCTGGGCACCGCGCTGACCTGTTTTCTCAGCGCGCTGGGCAAGTCGGGCCTGAACCTGGACAAGGTGGCCGTGGTGTCGGGCATTGGCTGCACTGGCCGCGTGGCGGGTTACGTGCGCCTCGATTCGTTCCACACCACCCACGGGCGGGCGATCCCCTTCGCCACCGGCCTCAAGCTGGGCAATCCTGAACTCAAGGTGGTGGTCTTTTCCGGCGACGGCGACCTGGTCACAATCGGCGGCAACCACTTTATCCACGCCGCGCGGCGCAACATGGACATCACCGTCATCTGCGTCAACAACTTTAACTATGGCATGACCGGCGGGCAGGCAGGAGCGACGACGCCCATCGGCGGCGTCACCACCACTTCTCCTTACGGCAATTACGAGTACCCCTTCAATGTCTCGGCACTGGCGGCGGCGAGCGGGGCGGTCTATGTGGCCCGCTGGACGGTGCTGCACGCCCGGCGGCTGGAACGGTCGATTTTGGAGGCGCTGCTCAAGCCAGGGTTCAGCCTGGTCGAGATCATTTCGCCCTGCCCCACCGGATTTGGGCGGCGGCACAAGCAGCGCGAGGGATTGGACACGATGCGCTATTATCACGAGCACGGCATCATTCGCCACGGCGCAGACCCCCGCGAGACGGACATCGGCCTGGGCAGCGTGGTGATCGAGGGCAAGTTCATCGACATCGACAAGCCGACCTTCCTCGAGCAGCGCAGCCGGCGGCTGGAACAGGTGTTCAGCAGGTAGGAGGTATCTTCTCAAAAAACGGGGGGAAATTTGGGGGTTCGCGGGCGGCGAAGCCGCCCGCGAACCCCCAACCCCCAATGTATTGAGA
>JAFGEI010000228.1 GCA_016931695.1 Anaerolineae bacterium
GGCGATGACGCGCACCTCGTCGATGGTGGAAGAAGTCTCGCTGATCGCCGCCGCCTGCTGGCTGGCCCCCGCCGCCTGCTCGGTGGTGGCGGCAAAGATCTGTGCGGCGGTTGCCGCCAGGTTGCTGGCTGTGTTGCGGATTTGGACGGTCATTTGCTGTAATTTGGCGATTGTCTTGTCCAGGTGTTGTCCCAGGATCGTCAGCGGGTTGTCGCTGTCTAGTTGCTCTTGATCGATGACCAGTCGTGCGGATAGGTCGCCCTGGGTAACTCGGGTCATGTAGGCGACGTACTCCTGGACGGCGGACTGCAGTTGCGCGTTCCGGTTTTCCAGGTCCGCCCGCATTGCATATAGTTGTTTGTTGCTTGCGGTCAGTTTTTGCTCGTTCTGACGTGAATGCTCGAATCCTCGTGCGGTGATATTGACCGAAAAAATCATCAACAGCCCGCTCAGCAGCAGCACCGTGGACAATATGACCAGGTCGAAAAACCCCAGTTCTGGCGGCGCAAAGGTTATAATCTCATTCGTCTCGATGTAATATACCCCCGTTGTGGACAGGAGGCAGGCAATCGTCGTCGCCAGCGCGCCCCATTTACCCATTAACACCCCTGCCAGGGCGATGATGAGGGGATAGGCGATAATTGTGTTGTCGCTCTCGATCCCCCCCGAGGTATAGACCCAGGAGGTGATGACCAACCACAAGGCGGCTGTTACCGCAGCACCGGCCCAGCGGACATAGCCGCGGTGGTTCAGAAACAGCCCGCCGAGGCTGAATACGATAAACATAGTGCCGCTGAGCAGGGTAAAGGCTCCCTCGAAATCTTGCGGGAGGCCATAGTATATGGTCACGACGACAAGGGTGAGGACTGTAACGACGATCAGGGTGATGAGGATGCTGTGCTGCAGCGACGCGACGCGGCTTTTTTCCTCGTCTTTAATTTTTGGAGGGGCCAAAAAGGCCCTTAAGCGGGTCAGCATTGTGTGCCTCCTCACCAGCGCCGGCTGGTTCCCGTAGCTGTCAGTCGCTTAATCTCTTGGGGATTGCCGCGTTGTAGCTGCTGTGACGTTACGAGTTATTGTGATGGATCCCTTGTTGATCGGATAGTGCCGCGTCCATCGATTCCTCTTCGGCGGAGGAGAGAAAGGTATCGGGGTCGAGGAGAAGGAGCAAGGCGTTGCCCAGCCGGGCAAACCCAAGGAGGTGATGGACCTGCAAGACCGTCTCGCTGTCGAAAACTTCTCCGGTCCCTTTGATCTGTTCACTGGTGAGATGCTGCACGCCGCCCACCTGGTCAACGACGATGCCCATCGTTCGGTTGTTGAGGTGTCCGACGATGATCGGGGTGCGCAGGGTGTAGGGAGGGGCGGCTTGTCCAAGTCGCCAGTGTATATCGACGATTGGGATGACCTGTCCATGAAAATCAACGACGCCGGCAACGATTGGGGGCGATTTGGGCAGGCGGGTGATGCTGACCATACCGACAATTTGCAGCACGTTCTCGAGTGGAAGGCCGTATTGTTGCCCTCCGGCTTCAAATGTCAAAAAGGCGCTGCTGCCCGGCTGGGAATGGGTTGCTGAGACATCTGTAGGAACAGCTCGATTCATCGTCGTCAATACCTGCTTCTCTTTCGTCGTATGAAACAACCGGATTGTATCATGATTGAACCTTTCCAGTCAAGTCACCTTTTGTCGCGAATTACCACATTTGCCAGAGCATTGAAAGGGGGTATAATCAAAACTTGAGAAACCCTGCTCACTTCCCGGGCCAGGGCGACCGGCTGAGCAGTACTCGAAGGAGAGTAGAATTGGATACGACGAGGTTGCACCCGCGTATTGGGCACTACAGCCATCCGGGCCGGCAGCGAGAATTGAACGAGGACAGTTACCTCATTCTCATTGCACCGGAGGTTGCTCCAGGCATCGATTTCTTGTTTGCCATTGCCGATGGCATGGGCGGGCACCGGGCCGGGGACGTGGCCAGCCGTACGTTGGTCGAGATATTCGAGCAGCAGTTTACGTCTTTGGCCTACCAGGAGCAGGTTGCGTGTAACCAGCAGCGTACCGATTACTATGTCGTGGCTCTGGACAGATTGTTGCAATATGCCAATGAAAAGTTGTTCAACCTTGCCGCCAGCCGGCCCGAGTTGAGTGGGATGGGGACGACGGCGACGGTGGTGCTGCTGGCTCACGCGCACCTGTTTTGGGGCCACGTCGGAGACAGCCGCTTCTACCTGTTGCGCGAAGGCAAGCTGCAGCAGCTGACCTGCGATCACAACTGGGTGGCTGAGCAGGTCGAGGCCGGGCTGATTACACTCGAAGAGGCGGCTTACCACCCGCAGCAGAACGTGCTGACCCGCTCGTTGGGCAATCTGGCCACACTGGAAGCGGACTGTGGCATGTTGCCCGCCCAACCGGACGACGTGGTACTTCTCTGTTCGGATGGGTTGAACAAGGTGGTCAACGACACCGAGATCCGTGATTTTCTGACAGTTGAATCGAATTTACAGCATGCTTGCGAGTGTCTCGTGACGCTCGCAAACCAGCGCGGGGGGCCGGATAACGTCACGGTGCTGGGGGCGCGTCTCGCGGCGGGCGACCCTGAAGTCGACTATGCCCGGCGGCGTATCTTGGGCCCCCTGACCCGCCAGACCGCTGATGTGGTGGATGATACCGTGAGGTTAAAGGGCAACTAGCGTGTGGGCCGGTAACGGCTCCGCTTTCCCCGCCTGGGGGCCTTTTCTCTTTCTTGGACTTGGTGCTGCCGGTGCACACGGGAAATGCCTGGATGGAAGATAGCCTGATCGGCGAAAAACTGAGCAAATACAAACTCCTCGAAGAGATCGGCCGGGGCGGCATGGGGGTGGTCTACAAGGGATACGATCCGGTGCTCGACCGCTGCGTGGCAATCAAGGTCTTGGCTCCCCACCTGGCCTGGGAGAAAGAATTTGTCGAGCGGTTCATGCGCGAGGCGCGCGCCGCTGCCAGGCTGAGACATCCTGCCATTATCACCATCCACGACGTCGGGGAGGAGGACGGGCGTTACTATTTTGTGATGGAACACCTGGAAGGGCAGACGTTGGTCCAGTATCTGCGCCAGCAGGGGCGGCTGCCACCGGAAGAGGTGTTGGGCCTTCTTTGGCCGTTGGCAGATGCCCTGGATCATGCTCACCAGAGTGGCCTGCTGCACCGGGATATCAAGCCGGCCAACATTGTCATCACCGGGTCGGGCCAGGTCGTGCTGACCGATTTCGGCATTGCCCGCATCGCTCAGGAAGGACAAATCACGTCGGCCGATCTGGTGGCCGGAACGCCCCAGTACATGTCTCCTGAGCAGGCAGAGGGCAGCGAGATTGACGGTCGCAGCGATCAGTACAGCCTGGCAGTGATGGCCTACGAGATGCTGGGTGGGCGCCCGCCATTCCAGGCGGATAGCGCGTTGAGCTTGTTGCACAAGGTGGTTTACGAGCCGCCACCGTCGATTTTGCGGGTGCGGCCCGATCTGCCGCAGGAGGTCGAGCAGGTGATGGCGCGGGCGCTGGCCAAGCGGCCTGACGATCGCTATCCGACGGCGAGCATTTTTGTGGCCGAGCTGGCGCAGGCGTTGACAGGGGAGGTGGCAGAAGGGGGGGGGCCGGAACTCTTCCCTGGACCTCCGGCGGTAGAGCCGCTTCCCGACAGCGCGCAAGAACCGGCACCGCTTCAGCCCCGCCCGACCCGGCGGCGCCTGCCCGTCTGGGCCTGGATCGTGGGGGGACTGGCGCTTGGCTCGGTCGCGGTTGGCGTGATCCTTGCCCTGGTCCTGCTGCCCCTGCCGCAGCCGGATAGCAATTCCATTCTCTTCCCGGCCACCGAGACGCCGGCAATGCTTCCATCAGCCACACTGCGCCCTGCAGATCCAACGGGGGCGTGGTTCCCGTATCACCTTCATTACCAGGCCGAGTCCGGCGAAGGCCCCCAAGTCCTGCACATTCTCTTTGACCCCTCTGATTTTGACATTGTCTATGCGGCGACGAACCAGGGCATCTATCGCAGCGGCGACGGAGGAGAAAGCTGGGAACTGCGCAGCGTGGGGCTGGGTGACGATGGCGAGCGGGTGATTACCAGCCTGGCAGTCGACCCGGCAAACCCCCAGACCATTTTTGCCGGGACGTGGGGATATGGGATTTTGCGCTCCACCGACGGCGGCCTGCGCTGGTCGCGGCTAACCGACCCCCTGGGCAGCGATCTGCTGGCGCCGGGTTCCCTGGAGCGGCAGGAGCATCCCCTCATCCTGGCTGGCGGGTTCAGCTTTTCGTACGTGGGGGAGGAGGCGTCAGAGGTTTCCCCCGCTGCCTGGCAACGGACCGCCGTTCGCTGCTTGGCAGTCAATCCGGCCAACTCTGGCGATATCGTGGCCTGTATTGACGATGGGTATGGGCTGTATCAAAGCGCCGATGGTGGGGCTTCCTGGTCCCGGCTCGCGGTGGGGGCCGGCAGCCCGCTGGCTTATGTCTTTGCCAGCGATCGCGTCAGGTATGCCTCCTTTGGTTCCTGGCATGAGCGAGGCGGCTTTTATCGTTCCTCGGATGGGGGAGAGACTTGGAGCGAGATTGGTGCGGCTGTCTTTGAGCGCGCGGTGATTGCCGCTGCGGTTCATCCTGCAGACCCGGACGTCGTCCTGGTAGGAACGGCGGGTGATGGATTGTATCGCACGATTGACGGTGGCAGGTCTTGGGCCAGGGTCAGCGGCAACCTGGGCAACGAGGTCTTTTATTCCATCGCCTTTGCTCCCAGTGCCCCCGACGTGGTCTATGCGGGCGGTAGCGAGGGTCTCTACGGCAGCAGTAACGGGGGCTCGACCTGGGAGGATGTGGGCGGCGGCTTTTCCGGCACTTTTATCCGCGGGCTGGCGGTTCATCCCGCAGATCCGGCAATCGTGCTGGCCGGGGCCAGCGATTTTCCGCGGGGGGGGATTTACCGGAGGGCGGGCGAGGGGATGTCTTTTGCGCTGGAAATAGAGGGTATGGCCGAAGTGATGGTGCTGGACCTGGCAGTGGATCCATTGACCTCGAGTATCATCTATGCTGGAACGTGGGGGGGCGGGCTCTTGTACAGCGTCGACGGCGGGCTGACCTGGCAGCGGGGCGAGGGGACAACCCCTTACATTCACGCTGTCGAGACCGCCCGGACCGAATCGGGCACTGTCGTCTATGCTGCTGCTTTTTACCGGGATGGGGGGCTCTATCGCAGCCAGGATCAGGGCGAGTCCTGGGTTGCGGTGGGCCAGGGAGAGCTGGGTGTGGTGATGATGGACGTCGAGGTAGTGGATCGAGAACCTGGCCACCTGGTTGCCGCCACTTCTCGCGGGGTGCGCTACAGTGAGGATGGGGGCGAGACCTGGCAGGACGTGCGCGGGTTGGAGCAGGGAATTGTATTGGGATTATGCGAGTTCCCGGCGACGGGACATTTGTTGGCGGTAGTGTACGGCCGGGGAGTGTTTTACAGCCGGGAAGGACGCGCCTGGTATGAGGCGAACGAGGGGATTTCGCCCGCCCCCGGCAGTCAAGATATATACGCTTATGACGTTGCTTGTTCGCCAGAGACGCCTGGCCTGGCCTACCAGGCTTCCTGGGGCATCTATACCAGCAATGATTATGGTGAGCATTGGGAGTTGAGCAGCAATGGCTTGCCCGAAGATTACTTCCAGACGCTTGAAGTCGTTCCCGGCACCGGCCAGGTAATTGCTGGCAGCCACCAAAGTGGGGTATACCTGGCTCCCAAGACCGCCCCACGCTGGGAGGCCATCGGCGGCGGGCTGACGGAGCGGCATGTTCGCACCATTGCGGTGACGTCCCACCACCCTCCCCGGGTTGTCATCAGTGCCGGGGAAGGGGGGGTGTGGGAATACAGGCTGGCCGACCGCGCGCCCGCAACCCGCTTGTATTTGCCGGTCATTCTTGCTGCGCCGCTCGTGTTCCAGGAGCAGGCCGCTGAGCCAAACAACAGTTTTTGGCAGGCCCGCTCGATCTCCTTGCCGGATACCGTCCATTCCTCCATCGCTTCTGGAACGGATGAGGACTATTATCGGTTCGACATCCGCAGCCTGGAACCGATCACCGTGGAACTGGCGTGGGTTTCGGCCGGCCTGGACGACGACCTGGAGCTGTATGACGGCGCGACGAACCGGGTGGGCGGCTCTTACCGCTCCGCGGGCGGCGGCGAGCGGATCGTTTTTTATCCGGTCCAAGCTGGCCGGTATTACGTGCGGGTTTTTCCTGGCGCGGCAAACAGCCGGGATCACGCTTACCAGTTGAGCCTCTCTCAGGCCGCCAGGTTGAGGGAAGGGCAGATATCCGGCGTGGTGACGGATCAGGGGCGGGGATTGGCAAATGTCCCCATCGTGCTGTACCATGACCGCGGGTATCGCGTCGAGCGCCTGACCACGGTAAGCGACCTGATGGGAGAGTACCGGTTCCGGGGTCTGCCCTCTTTGCCGCTGGGCCACACGTATTCTATCGTCTATCCCAACAACGAGGACGATGACGGTCGCCTGGCCTGGTGGGCATGTCAGCCGATCTCTGATTACCACGCCGGGGACGAGCTGGCGGGCTGTTCTTTCGACGTCGCTGGCGTCGCCGTCGAATCGCCGGCCCATGAATCGGTGCTCGGGCTGCCGGCCGTTTTTTCCTGGACCCCGCGCGATGCGGCGGGCGAACGCTATGGTGTGCGCTTGCGTTCTGCCGATGGAACGGTTTATTGGGAGAGCGAATCCAGGGTGGGGGCAAGTTCGGTGACCTTGAGCGATTTGCCCAACGGCTTTGACCTCGATCAGCCTTACCGCTGGGACCTGTTCGTTTGTGATGGCGCGGGCTGTGGCGTGTCCTACTACTACCGCTTGCTGACCTTCTCTGTAGCGGATGAAGAGATCAAGGGAGAGGGGCCCGGAATCCCCAACGACCTGCGGAGAGAGCGGGGATTGCTGCCGCTGTTCTTTCCCCGATGAGCGCTGCTCCTTGGATCCTTGCCCTGGAGAGCAAAGAGCCGGCTGGTGGATACCGGCCGGCTCTTCTGTGGGCGGTACAGGACTTGAACCTGTGACCTCCACGATGTCAACGTGGCGCTCTGGCCATCTGAGCTAACCGCCCAATGTGTTGGCGATTATACCATTGCCCGCTGTGCTTTGCAAGTCCACTGTCTGTGTGGTACAATCCGCAATCATGAACGAGACGGGTTGGGACATTGTCGGGCACGAGTGGGCGGTCGGATTGTTGCAGCGCGCGGTTGCGCGGGACGAGCTTTTCCACGCCTATCTCTTTACCGGCCCGCCGGGAGTGGGCAAGTCGACGCTGGCGCTGACCCTGGCGCGAGTGCTTTTTTGCGCCGGGGAATCCCGCCCCTGCGGAAACTGCCAGCCCTGCCGCCTCGTCGCCAGCGGCAACCACCCCGACCTGCACTTTCTGTCCCCCGAGTCCCGGTCGGGCCAGATGACGATTGGGCAGATTCGGGACCTGCAGCGCCAGTTGGCCCTGACCCCCAATATGGGCCGCCGCCGGGTGGCAATCCTGGAGGGTTTCGAACGGGCCAACCCCTCGGCGGCCAATGCCTTGCTCAAGACGTTGGAGGAGCCGCCGCCTTATGCCGTGTTGATCCTCTTGTCTCCGGACAGCGACGTGTTGCTGCCGACCGTTGTTTCCCGCTGCCAGGTGATTTCGCTGCGCCCGCTGCCGGCGTCCCTCATCCGCCGGGCTCTCGAAGAGCGGCATGGCGTCGATCCAGAGCGGGCCCGCTTGCTGGCGCACCTTTCCGGCGGGCGAATGGGCTGGGCGGTGCGGGCGGTGCAGGATTCGACGCTTTTGCAACGTCGCCAGCGGCGCCTGGAAGAGTTGTCCGCGCTGCTCCAGGCCCCCCTGGTCGAGCGCTTCCGCTACGCGGCCCAGATGGCGCGCGACACGGAGCTGGCCGGGGAGGTTTTGGACGTGTGGGCCAGCTGGTGGCGCGACGTGATGCTGTTGGCTGGGGGGGCAAAGGGCCCACTGACGAATCCGGACCGGGGCGAGGAGCTGGAAAAACTGGCCGCTCGCCTTGGCCCGCGGGCGGCATCCGCTTTGGTCGATGCAACCCAGGCGGCGGGGGAATGTCTGCGCCGCAACGTCAATCCCCGCCTGGCCCTCGAAGTTCTCCTGGCTTTTGATCTGCCGCGTATCTCGTGATCATTGCCCTGCCGCTTGCCGCAGCTGTTCCACGCACTCTGCAGGCACGTATACTGAACCCAGCGGGGCGCCTTCCTTGCCCCAGGGGGCGTGAAAATCGCTGCCGCCGGTGGCGATCAGGTCGTATCGACCACAGAGATCGAGGAGAATTTGGACATCCTCGGGGGAATGGTTGGGGTAATAGACTTCCAGTCCCTGCAGTCCGTAGGAGATAAAGCGGACGATATCTTCTATCTGGATGCCCGAGTGGAACGGGTGGGCCAGTACTGCCGCTCCGCCGGCGGCGTGAATGGCCTCGATCACCTCCGGCGGCGTGAGGCGCAGGCGGGGGGCATAAGCTGGCCCATTGCGACCGATGTAGCGGATGAAAGCCTCGTCGGTGGAGGAAACGTAACCACGTTCGAGGAGCGCGCGGGCGATGTGAGGCCGTCCTATTGATTGCCCCGCCGCCAGGCGTTGCACGTCCTCCCAATCGAGGGGCATGTCTAGCTTGGCCAGCTCTTGTACCATGCGGCGGGCCCGTTCGACCCGCGCCAGGCGCATCGCGCCGAGCTGCTGCTGCAAGAGGGGGGTGTTGGGGTCGATGTAGAAACCGAGAAAGTGCAGGTCGCCCCAGGCTCCTTCCGAGTTCACCTCGACGCCAGGGATGACCTCCATCTCGCTGCCAGCGGCAGCAGCCTGGGCGGCGGCAATTCCGCTCAGCGTATCGTGATCGGTCAGCGCAATGGCGGCAAGGTCTTGCTCCAACGCCAGGGACACGACCTCCTCGGGCGTCAGGACGCCGTCGGAGGCCGTGCTGTGGATGTGCAGGTCTACCCGGCTCCGTTGCATGGGGGCTTGATGGTCAGGCGGATGGCCGTTCGTTCCTGCCCGTCGATCACGACTTCGGCAAAGTAGGGCATGCAAGTCACGTCGATACCATCCAGTTCCAGGTAACCCCGGGCGATTGCAATTGCCTTGACGGCCTGGTTGACGGCGCCAGCTCCTATTGCCTGTACGTCGACTTGACCGCGCTCGCGGATAACCCCAGCAATCGCTCCCGCCACCGACGTCGAACGGGAATTGGCCGCTACTCTGATGAGCTCCATTGTATACCTCCTGAGATTTGCTTCTTGGCCGGACCTTGCTTGGAAGGGGTCTCTGTTGGGTTCGGTGCGGCTCGATGATTGGCGACTGCTCGGCGCCCTGCCCCTGGCAGGGTATCCAGGCGACTCGCCTGAGCAGTTACCTGGTGACAATCCGAGCATTGTCTGGCAGTATAGTACCACAGGAGCTTGCGCCGTGCGGTTTCTGGAGCGTTACAGTTCGGTTACGCAACTACCGGGCGGGTTTCTTACCCGCCATCTGGGGGCAGGTGTGGAAACCTGCCCTCCGGCTGCGCGGTTTCATGTGGAGTTATCCCAATTCACCGATTCTTGACTTTTGAGGGGAATTCACTACAATGCAGGAGGTTGTTTCCATTCCCACCCAGGTGCGAGGAGCTTTATGTCAGAACATGCGGTTGAATTGGTCCGCGTCGACAAGCACTTTGGCACAGTCGTTGCTGTCGACACCGTCTCTCTTTCTATTCGCAACGGCGAGTTTTATTCTCTGCTAGGGCCCTCTGGGTGTGGGAAAACGACGACCTTGCGGCTCATTGCTGGCTTTGAAATGCCGACAGCGGGCCAGGTCTATATTGACGGCGAATTGCAGGGCGAAACGCCGCCATATCGCCGTCCAGTGAACACTGTCTTTCAAAATTACGCCCTTTTCCCCCACATGAGCGTCTTTCAGAACGTCGCTTTTGGCCTGGAAATGCGCCACGTGTCCAAGGAAGTGATCCAACACAGCGTCTTTGAGGTGCTCGAGATGGTCCAGTTGCCGGGCATGGAGCGACGCCGGCCCGGCCAACTCTCCGGCGGACAGCAGCAGCGGGTCGCGCTGGCACGGGCCCTGGTGAACCACCCCAAAGTTCTCTTGCTGGACGAACCGCTTGGCGCGCTCGATCTCAAGTTGCGCAAGGCCATGCAGCTGGAGCTCAAGGCGCTGCAGGAGCGGGTGGGGATCACGTTTATCTATGTGACCCACGACCAGGAAGAAGCGCTGACCATGTCGGATCGCATTGCCGTGATGAACAAGGGGCAGGTGCTGCAGATCGGAACACCGGAAGAGATCTATGAGCGGCCGGCAAGTCGCTTTGTCGCCGACTTTATCGGCGAGACCAATTTTCTCGAGGGAAAGGTCGCCGCGGTCCGGAACGGTGAGGTGGCGGTCGAGATTGGCGACGCGCTGCTCGTTTATGCGCCGCTGGAGCGGGATGCCGTCGTTGGCGATACCGTGGTCATTGCTGTTCGTCCGGAAAAGATATCGCTCTCCACCACGCCCGAGGACCCGCGGGCGCTTCCCGGCGTCGTTCGCGAGGTCGTCTATGTAGGCACCGATACCCGCTACCTGGCGGAGCTGGCTGGGCAGGTGACGGTGATGGTGCGGGAGCAGAACCTGGCGGAGGAAACCGCCCGCCGGTTGTCAGCCGGTACCGCGGTATACGTTTGCTGGCAGCCCCAGTCCGCCCGGTTGCTTCGGGGATAGGGAAGGTAGCTGTGGCAATGAAACCCCGTTCGCGGCGTGATACCTGGCGCCTGCTTGTCCTGATTGCCCCCAGCCTCTTTTGGCTGCTGATCTTTTTCCTGGTCCCCTTGGTGATGGTCCTGGTGATCAGCTTTGGACAGCGGGGGACGTATGGGGGGATCGTTTGGGATTTTACGCTGAGCAACTATGCCCGCTTTTTCGATCCGCTCTATCTGCGCATCTTTGGCCGCACGGCAGGGATCGCTCTGGCGACGACGGTGATCTGCCTGGTAGGTGGCTATCCCATGGCCTATTTTATCGCCACCCGCCCCCCCCGCTGGCGAAATACGCTCTTGCTGCTGTTGATGATTCCTTTTTGGACCAATTTCCTGATCCGCACTTATGCCTGGCTGCTGATCCTGCGCGATCAGGGTTTGGTCAACATGGTGTGGACCGGGGCGGTGCACAACCTGTTTCTGCACCTGGCGACTGCCTATCCAGCGGCTACGCTGTTCTCCTCGTTGGCCGGGTTGACGTCGGTGCCGCTCGAATTGTTTGGCACCAATGGAGCGATCATCGTTGGCCTGGTCTATGCCTGGCTGCCCGACATGGTGCTGCCCTGCTACGCCGCCATTGAGCGGCTGGACTTTTCCCTGGTCGAGGCGGCCCAGGACCTCTATGCCAACCGCGTCAAATCGTTCCTGCGGGTCGTGCTGCCGCTGACGATGCCGGGCCTCGTCGCCGGCTCTGTGCTCGTCTTTATCCCCGCCCTGGGCGCCTATGTCACCCCGGACTTGTTGGGTGGGGCCAAGTCGATCATGATCGGCAATGTCATCTACTCCCAATTTATGAGCGCCCGGGATTATCCCTTTGGCTCGGCGATATCATTCGTCTTGATGGCGATCATGCTGATTGCCACGTTGATCTATTTTCGCCTGGGGTCGGACTGAGATGAAGCGAGAGAGGCAGTTGAAAGGACGGCGTGGGCGATGGCTGCGCCACATCCTGACGGCCCACGGTTTGGTCAGCTACATTTTTCTCTACTTTCCCATCGTCGTCCTGGTTGTCTTTTCGTTCAACGCCTCGCGATATGCTTCTGCCTGGCGGGGCTTTACCCTGGAGTGGTACGTTAGTCTGCTGCAAGACGCAGCGATCGGGGCAGCGCTCAAGAACAGCCTGATCGTGGCGGGCGGATCGACGGTGATCTCGACGGTCTTTGGCACGATGGTCGCCCTGGCCATGGAACGCTATGACTTTTCCGGCAAGCTGGCCTTTGACTCGCTGCTCTATCTGCCGATCATTATTCCGGATATTGTCATGGCGGTGATGCTGCTGATCTTTTTTGTCCTGGCCCACGCCCAGTTGGGCCTGGTCACGATCATTATTTCCCACGTCGCTTTCAACATCTCTTTTGTCGCCGTAGTGGTACGGGCGCGCCTGGCCTACTTTGATCTCTCCCTGGAGGAGGCGGCCCAGGATCTCTATGCCAATGAGTGGCAGACCTTTGCCCGCGTCACCCTGCCGCTGATTATGCCGGGCATCTTGGGCGGCGCGCTGCTCGCTTTCACTCTCTCCATCGACGATTTCGTCATCACCTTCTTTACCTCTGGACCTGGGTCCAGCACCTTGCCCCTCCGTATCTACTCGATGGTCAAATTGGGCGTTACCCCCGAGATCAATGCCCTTTCCAGCTTTATGTTGATCGTGTCGATGCTGCTGGTTCTGCTTTCATTTGTGCTGAGAAAAGGAGGTGAGGGAGAAATCGAGATTGTCTGATTCGCCAGGTCATTACGTTGAAATTTGAGAGGAGGAAGAGATGGAAAAGCGATTGACAGGGTATCTGTGCGTTTCTTTGTTGGCCCTGCTGGCCCTGGTCGTGTTGGTCGCCTGCGGCGGAGCGGATGACGGCGACGCCGGCGGGGACAGTGGAGAGCCCGAATTGGCCTCTGAACTGCATCTCTATAACTGGTCGGAATACATCGACCCAGAGGTGCTGACCATGTTCGAGGACGAGTTCGGCGTCCACGTGATCGAGGACACCTTTGCCAACAACGAGGAACTGCTGGCCAAGTTGCAGGCCGGCGCCTCTGGTTATGACGTGATCGTGCCTTCCGACTATATGGTCACGACGATGATTACCTCGGGGCTGCTGGCCGAGTTGAACCATGACAATCTTCCCAACCTGGTCAACCTCGACCCACTCTTTGCCGACCCGCCGTACGACCCGGGGATGGTCTATTGCGTGCCCTACCTGTGGGGGACGACGGGGATCGGCTACAACGCCGATGCTCTAGATCAAGTGCCGGACAGTTGGGCCTACCTGTTTGACCCCGAATTGGCTGCCCCGTATGCGGGTCAGATCACAATGTTGAATGACGAGCGCGAGGCCTTTGCCGCTGCGCTCAAGTACCTGGGCTATTCAGTCAACAGCACCGTCGAGGAAGAGTTGATGCAGGCTCGCGACTTGCTCATCCAGCAGAAAGCGTGGATCTATGCTTACGACGCGGAACAGTACGAGGACCTGTTGAGCGCCGACGAGACGTTGCTGGCCCACGGATGGAGCGGCGATGTCTTTATGGTTGCCGAGGAGGACGAGCGCATCTGGTACGTGATCCCGCAAGAGGGGGCGGTGATCTGGGCCGACAATCTGTGCATTCCCCGCTCGGCGCCGAGCCAATATACTGCCGAGGTGTTTATCAACTTTTTGCTGCGCCCGGATGTTGCAGCCATGAACTCGAACTTTACCTGGTACGCCAGCCCCAATGCCGAAGCGACGGAGCTGATCGATGCCGAGATTCTCGCCGAACCGGCCATCTATCCACCGCCGGAGGTGATGGAGCAGCTGGAGTGGCTGGAAGACGTGGGTGAAGCGGCCCCGCTCTACAGCCGCTTTTGGACCGAGGTGCGAGCGGCCGGGCCGTAGCTGGAATGTGCGGGCTGTGCAGGACAGGGGCAGGCCTTGCGCCTGCCCCTACCTGCGTCGGCGATGTGTACTTGTAGTGAGGGTATCGTATGAAAATGTGGATTGATGGCCGGTGGGCCGATTCGACTGCTGCCCAGGTAATCGAGGTCACCGATCCGGCTACCGCGGAGGTGCTGGACACGGTGCCGGCGGGTACGCCGGACGACGTGGCGCGGGCGGTGGCGGCGGCCAGGGCGGCCTTTGCCGCCTGGCGCCAGGTCACCGCCGTGGAACGGGCACAGATGCTGCACGGGGCTGCGGCCAAGATGCGCGAGCATTTCGACGAACTGGCGCGGCTGCTGACGCTGGAGGAGGGCAAGCCGCTGCCGGAAAACGAGGAGGAGGTCGATTGGTCGCTCAACACGCTCGACTATTACGCCGAGCTGGGGCGGCACATCCGCGGGCGGGTGATCCCCTCCCCGGATGCAGGCCAGCTCTCCCTGGTGCTCAAAGAACCTTACGGCGTGGTCGGCTGCATCGTGCCCTGGAACTATCCGCTCTTGCTGCTGCTCTGGAAGATCGCCCCGGCCCTGGCGGCCGGCAACACGGTGGTGGTCAAGCCGGCCAGCCTGGCCCCACTGACTACGCTGCGCATGGTCGAAGTGGCTTTTGACCACTTTCCGCCCGGAGTGGTCAACGTGGTCACCGGGCGGGGTGGGGTGGTCGGCGACGCGCTGGTGACGCATCCTGATGTGCCGGTGATCGCCTTTACCGGCTCCACCGCCGTGGGGCAGCGCATTGCCCGCCTCACCGCCGGGCGGATGAAAAAGCTGCACCTGGAGCTGGGGGGGAAGGACCCCTTTGTCATCGCCGACGACGCGCCGCTGGAGGCGGCGGTGGAGGCGCTGGCCTACGCCGCGCTGATCAATGCCGGGCAGGTCTGTACCTCTACCGAGCGGGTCTATGTGCCGCGGGCGATGCTGCCCCAGTTTGCCGAGGCGCTGGCGGAGCGGGTGGGCCGGCTGCGCCTGGGGCCGGGCATCGAGCCGACCACCGACGTCGGCCCGATGATCGGCGCGGCGGAGCGCGCCAAGGTCGAGGAACACGTCGCCGAGGCCGTGGCCAGGGGCGCGCGCGTCCTGGCCGGCGGACGGCGCCCGCCGCACCTGGCGCGCGGCGCGTATTACGAGCCCACGGTGCTGGTCGACGTCGATCACACGATGGCAATCATGCGCGACGAGACCTTTGGGCCGACGATTCCCATCATGGCCTATGACACGTTCGACGAGGCCATTGCCCTGGCAAACGACACCGAGTATGGCCTTGGCGCCTGTCTCTATACCCACGACGCGCGCAAGGTGCGCCGCTTTTATGAAGAGGTGCGCGCCGGCACGATCTGGATCAACGACCCGCTCACCGACAATTATGCCGGCCCCTTTGGCGGGATGAAGATGAGCGGCCTCGGGCGCGAGCTGGGCGTCGAGGGACTGGAAGAGTTCTGGCAGACCAAGCACGTCCATTGGGATATGGAGGGCGGGATCAAGGACTATTGGTACCCCTATGGTGAAAAATAAACAAGGAAAATTAGATAGTCTCCCTACTCAATCGGAGCACTACCGAAAATTATGGCCCTGGAAAACGTCTGCACGAACCGGCTGTTAAAGATCGACCTGGGGGATGCCCGGGTCCAGGAGGAACGGATCGACCCGGACACCGTGCGCGACTGGCTGCTGGGCAGCGGCCTGGCGGCGCGCATCTTTTACGAGGCAATTGACCCGGCGCGAGACCCCCTCGACCCGGCCAGCCCGCTGCTGGTCTTGACCGGGCTGTTGACGGGCACCTGCGCTCCTGCCGCGTCCCGCTCGACCTGGTGTGCTCGCTCGCCGCTCACCGGCATCTGGGGCGAGTCGAACGTCGGCGGGTATTGGGGGGCCCACCTCCGCTTTGCCGGTTTCGACGGCCTGGTGGTGACCGGGCGTGCCGACGCCCCTGTCTATCTCTGGATTCACGACGGCGAGGCGGAAATCCGCGACGCCTCCCACCTCTGGGGCCAGGATACCTTTGCCGCGCACGACCAGCTGCGAAAAGAGACGAACCGCAATGCCCACGTCGCCTGCATCGGCCCAGCCGGGGAGAACGGCGTCCGCCTGGCCGGGGTGATGACCGGCGGACAGGCGCACAACCGCACGGCCGGGCGCTGCGGTATGGGGGCGCTGATGGGCGCCAAGAACCTCAAGGCCATCGTCGTGCATGGCCGGGAGAGACCGTCGTACGCCGACGACGCCCGCTTCCGCGCCGTCGTGCGCCGCTTGAACCGCTACGTCCGCGCGCGCTCGGAGGGCCTGTACCTGGCTGGGACGGCGGGCGGTGTCCCGGCGACGGAGCGCTTTGGCGACCTGCCGCTCAAGAACTGGCAAGAGGGCTCCTGGCCCGTCGGCGCCCAGGCCATTTCCGGGCAGGCGATGCGCCAGACCATCTGGACCCACAACACGCACTGCTTTGCCTGTCCGATCCAGTGCGGCCAGGCGATCGAGATCACCGACGGCCCCTATGCAGGTACCCGGGGCGAGGGGCCGGAGTACGAGACGTTGGCCGGGTTCGGCGGCAATCTGCTCATTGATGACCTGCACGCTGTTTCGGCGATGAACCAGCTCTGCAACCGGCTGGGGCTGGATACCATTTCGATCTCTAGTGCGATTGCTTTTGCCACCGAGGCGCTCGAGCGGGGGCTGCTCTTGCCCCGCGAGGCGGGTCTGCCCCTGCAGTGGGGCGCGCCAGGGCCGGCGCTGCAGTTGATCGAACAGATCGCCCGCCGTGAAGGGTTGGGCGACCTGCTGGCGGACGGGGTGCGCGCGGCGGCGGCGCGGCTGGGGCCGGAGGCGGAATCGTTCGCCGTCCACGCCAAGGGATTGGAGGTTGCCTACCATGATCCCCGCGCCTTTGTCGACATGGCCCTCAACTATGCCACCGCCGCGCGGGGCGGCTGTCACCTGGAGTCGCTGTCCTACTGGCACGCCTACGGTGTCAATTGGCCCGGCTGGCACGACGAGCGGGGCGACCGCTTTGCCTCCGACGAGACATCTGTCCGGCTGGTCATCGACCTGCAGGATTTCCTGGCCACTTATAACCCGCTGGGGTTGTGCAAGTTTATCGTCAAAGGGGGGATGGACCCCGAGCGCACAGCGGAACTGGTCAGCGCGGCCATGGGCTGGGAATGGACCGCTGCCGACTTGATGCGGGCCGGCGAACGGATTTTCAACCTCAAGCGGCTGATCAACCTGCGGCTGGGCGTTACCGCGGCCGACGACGTGCTGCCGCAGCGGCTTCTGGCCGAGCCGCGGCCTTCAGGCACGGCGGCGGGCAACCTGCCCGACCTGGCCGGGATGCTGCCCCGCTACTATGAACTGCGTGGTTGGGATGCGCAGGGCCGGCCGGGCGCAGACAAGTTGCGCGAGCTGGGCATCACTTAGGGCGAGTCGAGAATTGTTGCGGAAGCAAGGAGGCTTTTCGAATGCAAAATCCCGAGTCCCACATCTCCCCCGTCTGGTCCCGCTACACCTCCATCGTCGCTGAGCGCGCGGAGGGAGCTGACGTCTATGACCGGGATGGCACCCGCTACCTCGACTTTACCTGCGGCATCGGCGTCACCAACACCGGGCACTGCCACCCGCGAGTGGTGCGGGCGGTCCAGGACCAGGCGGCGAAACTGTTGCACGGACAGGTCAATATCGTATTTCACACCCCGTTGCTGGAACTGGTGGACGAGCTGCGCGCGATTGTCCCGCCTGGGCTGGACTCGTTTTTCTTTTCCAACAGTGGGGCGGAGGCCATCGAAGGGGCGGTCAAGCTGGCCCGTTACGCCACGGGCCGGCCCAACGTCGTCGTTTTCCAGGGTAGCTTTCACGGCCGCACTGCGCTGACCATGGCCCTGACCACCTCCAAGACGATCTACCGCGCCGGTTACCAGCCCCTGCCGGCCGGGGTCTTTGTCGCGCCATACCCCTACGTTTATCGGTATGGCTGGGAGCCGGAGGAGACGACCGCCTTTTGCCTGCGCGAACTGGAGCTGATCTTGCAGAGTCAGACCGCTCCCTCAGAGACTGCCGCGATCCTGGTCGAGCCGGTGCTGGGGGAAGGGGGTTATGTCGTGCCGCCGCCGGACTTTGTGCGGCGCCTGCGCGATCTGTGCGACGCGCACGACATCCTGCTCGTTGCCGACGAGATCCAGTCCGGCCTGGGCCGCACCGGGCGTTGGTTTGCCGTCGAGCATTTCGGCGTGATACCGGATGTCGTCGTCATGGCCAAAGGGCTGGCCTCAGGGCTGCCCCTCTCGGGTATCGCTGCCCGACGAGAGCTGATGGAGCGCTGGATGCCGGGTGCGCATGGCGGCACGTACGGCGGCAACGCCGTCGCTTGCGCCGCCGCCGTGGCCACCATCCGCGCCATCCGCGAGGAAGGGATGCTGGACAATGCGCGCCAGATGGGCGCGTTGTTGATGGACGGGCTGCAGGCGCTGCAGGCTGGCTTTTCGACTATTGGCGACGTGCGCGGCCTGGGGTTGATGCTCGGCGTCGAATTTACTGCCGCCGACGGCCGGCCCGCCACTGGCCTGGCCAAGGCGGTGGTGAGGGCCTGCCTGGAGCGGCGCCTGCTGCTCCTCACCTGCGGCCCGTGGGATAACACGGTGCGCTGGATCCCGCCGTTGATCGTCACTGCCGACCAGATCGAGACGGCGCTGGCGGTCTTTCGGGCGGCGCTGGAGGACGTGGCGGGATAGGGCAAGGGAGGTGCAAAGTGGAGAAAAGATATGTGTCGCTTGTAATGGCGATCTGTTTGAGCGGAGCGCTTTTGCTGCTGACGGTGCTTTTGTTGTCGTCGGCCGTGGCCGCGGACGAGCTGCCGCCGGCCGTGGAACCGGAGGGTGTGCCGGACCTGGTGATCGACGCGCGGGCAGTCGACGAGACGATCCTGGCCAACCAGCCCATTACCTACCTCTTGCTCTATACCAACACCCTCGCCCAGCAGCTCACCGACGTCGTCATCACCGGCACGCTGAGCGTCCAGCAGTACTATAACGGCGCATTCCAAAGCGAACCGATCATCGACCCCGGTAACTTTTTCTACACCGGCACGTTTGACAGCGGCTACCTGCTGGTCTGGCATCTGGGGACCATTCCGCCCAATGCGCTGGGCCGCATTCTTTTTACTACCACGGTGCCCCCTGAGGCGGAGCCGCCCTGGAACGACAACGAGCGCTGGCCGCTGCTGGGCTTGTCCGCGGTGATCACCACCTCTACCCCCGGCGTCAGCACGGGCAATCCCCAGGGCATGGAGGGGGACACGGTCACGGTCATGGTGGTGGGGCCAGTGCTGCAAGCCGACAAGACGCCGTATCCCAACCCGGTCCGCCCCGGCCGCCTGCTGACCTACACGCTGTGGATCCGGAACAAGGACCGCGAGGATGCCATCACCGCCAATGACCTGGTCATTGCCGATCCCGTTCCTGCCAACACGACTTTTCACAGCGCCAGCGGAACGGGCACCTACTCGCCGACGTCGGGCCTGGTCATCTGGCACCCCCCGGACCCGCTGGAGAGGGGGGAGACGATGGCGGTCACTTTTACCGTGCGCGTCACCCGCACGCCGCCCACCTGCCCGCCGCAGGCGCTGATCAACCAGAACTATACGGTGCAATCCGCCGAGACCATTCGCACTGTCGTCGGGCAGCGAAGGGATGTGGGAATCGACGACGTGCTGGAAAAGACGATCGTGACGCCGAACCCGCCGCCTCATCCGAACCAGGTGTTTCCCAACCAGGTGGTGACCTACACGCTCGCGATCTATAACCCGCTGCACGACCAGCCGCTCACGGCGCTCCGGGTGACCGATACGCTGCCGGGCGAGCCCAACTTGTTCACTTACATCGAAATGCTCGAAGGGCCGGCGCCGCTGTTGACCTACCCCGAGCTGGTGTGGGATAACCTGACGATCGCGGCGGGCGACGTGCTCACGCTGGCCTTTCGCGCCCAGGTGCCGGCCCACATCGACGTGGCGACCTGGATCCGAACCTACTACAACCGGGTTTCGGCCTCCTCACCGGACGTGGTGATCTGCGACATGGCCGACATCGTCACCCCGCGGGCGGAGGTCATTCGTCAGATCGAGATGAACAAGGTCGTCGAGCCGACCCACGCAATGTCGGGCGAGGTGGTGACGTACACGCTCACGCTGCAGAACCTGGGCGCTACGGATATCGGCGGCGTTCGTCTCACCGACACCCTGCCGTACGAAAACGGCGGCAACTTTCGCTACCTGGAGATGGTCAGCGGGCCGGAACCGCTGCCTGGCTTCCAGCGCAATCCGGTGGTGTGGGACAATTTGAGCCTGCCGGCAAGCAGCGTGACGACCCTCGTCTTTCGCGCCGTGGCGGCTGGCACGCCGCTGCAATACTATACCAGCGACCTGTTTGCCTACAGCCCCGAGACGACGATCCCCGAGCGGCTCGACCGCGCCGCGGTGCTGATCGACCCGCCCCTCGTCCTGGCCAAGACCGTCGACCCGGCGCAGACGTTTACCAACGATACGGTCGATTACGAGATCAGTGTCTGCAACGTGGCCACCGAAACATACGCCTTTGACCGCTTGCAGGACTATCTGCCCACGGGCTTTTACGTCGGCGGCGCCAATCCGCTCGACGTGACGTTCGATCCGCCGGTTTCGCTGGCGCCCGGCGCCTGTTGGTCCTACCCCTTTGTCGCCGACGTCACCATCGACGTAGGGTGCAGCACGCTCCCGCGCACTTTTTGGAACAGCCAGGGGAACGTGCGCCTCTACCTGGTGTCTCCCTTCGTCGCGACACTGGTCAATGCCGAAAACCTGGCCCCCTTGTTGGTCGAGCCACACGTCACCATCTTGAAGGATCGGGACCACATCGCCGTTCTGCCCGGCGAGACCTTTGTCTATACGATTACCCTCGACAATGCTTCCCCCGTCCCGGTCAACAACATAACCATTGTCGACACCTTGCCCAACAACTTTGAATTCGTCGAGATGGTGGAAGGAGACCCGCCGGACCAGATCGTGCTGCCCAACGTCACGTGGCACGATCAGTCGGTCCCGGCTGAAACCGAGCGGCAGCTGGTCTTGCGCGTTTTGGTGCCGCCGGACACCCCGCTGGGCAACTATGTCAACGTCGTCAACGGCAGCACGACCGATCTGGCCTGCATCAAGGGCACGGGCTACACCGCCCAGGTTTCGGTGCTGGCGCAGTTGATCTTGATGAGCAAGTACGTTCAGCCGGCGCAGGTGCCGCCACTGGGGGTCGTGCGCTACGATATCCGGCTGTACAATTACGACTCGGTGCCCATCCCCAACGTGACTGTCACCGAGACCTTGCCCGGCCCCGCTGGCGACGAATTCGAGTTTCTTGGCATGGTTCCCGGCGATCCCGAGCCGGACGTGGTCAGCGGGCGGAGGGTGATCTGGCGGGACCTGACCGTTCCCCCGCAGACGACGCTCCAGCTGCGCTTTGACGCCCGGGCCTCGCTGCTCTTTGGCAGCTATGACAACAACCTGGTCGCTTCCTGCCCGCGGACGCCCATCGAGCCAAATTTCGAGCAGATTCGGGCGACGGTGACCGTGCTGCCCGGCGTAGTGCTCTACAAGACTGTCGTCCCGACCACGACGGTGGCAGGCGGGATGGTGGTCTATACGATTACCTTGAACAACCAGTCGACCAACGACCTGCTGGATATTCTGATTACCGACACCTTGCCGATGGGTTTTTCGTACCGCCGCATGTTGGAAGGCCCGACTCCAATCCGCATCTCGCCCCAGGTCGTGTGGGAGCTGGGGCGCTTGAACCGCGGGCAGGTGCAGCGCTTTATCTTTGAGGCGTTGGTGGGGGTGGGCGTGATCTCGGGCACGTACTATAATAACGTGAACGGCTACAGCCCTTCGGCAGTGATTCCGGGGACGGACGAGACGGCCCCGGTTTACGTGCGGGCCATCGACGCCTGGCGCGTCTATATGCCCATGATCTTTCGGGGATCCTTCCCGACCGGGATCTTTACGCGCTACATGCCGCTGATTTTCCGGGAATCGATCCTGGTGCGGCGGGAGCTGTACATGCCCGTCGTGTTTCGATACTAGATCGAGCTGAAACAGGCTGCCTTTCCGAAAGCTACATGGCTGAGCGGTTACCCCAGCTTGGATTCTATGGAGGAAAGCTGATGAAAGCACTAGTTCTGGGCGGCGCGGGGGCGGTCTGCAAGGAGACGACCCGCGACCTGGCAGAGTACAGTGATTTTGACGAGATCGTCGTCGCCGACCACGACGTGGCGGCGGCCCAGGCGCTGGTCGACGAGATTGGCGACCCCCGCTTGCGCGCGCTCTCGTTCGACGCCAATGACGACGAGGGGATGTTGGAGCTGTTTCCCCGGTTCGACGTCGTCGTCAACGGCCTGCCCTTCAAATACGACTATCCGGTCAACAAGGCCTGCGTCGCAGTGGGGGTCGACGGGCTGGACCTTTCCAGCGAGGACCCCCAGTTTGCGCTGCACGACGAGGCGCAAAAGAAGGGCATGATCTTTATTCCCGGCGTGGGGGCTACGCCGGGAATCACCAACGTGATGGTGCACCGCGCGTCGGAGGTATTGGAGCGCCTGGACACGGTCGAGATCTTTTTCGCCGCCTTTCGCTGCCTGGCCCCTGCGCCCGGCCTGTTGCAGACGACGTTGTGGGAGTTTAACCCCGAGGAGGAGGATCGAGCGGAGGTCTATTTCCAGGATGGGGCCTGGCATCCCACGCCGCCGCTCTCGGGGGGACGAGTGGTGCGGTTCCACGACCAGATCGGCGAGCAGGAGGTTTACTACGTCCCCCACGACGAATCCTATTCGCTGCCGGTCTCTTATCCCACCCTGCGGCGGGCGGCAGTGCGCGGCTGTTTCCCGCCCCACGTGATGGCCCTGATGGGGGCGCTGATGCGCGGCGGGCTGCTTGCCAGCCGCCCGCTTCGCGTTGGTGCGCAAGAGAAGCCGGTGATCGAATGGACGCGGTTGCTCCTGGCCGACAGCCCCTTCTCCCGGCAGAATCCGGTCTGGGCTTATGGCCTGGTGGTCGAGGTGACCGGAGAGCGGGCGGGCCGGCGGGTCGTCTGCACCTATCGCAGCAAGCACCCGCCGCAGGAAGAGTGGGGCGGTGAGTCGGCCTATTTCAAGAACGTCGGAATCCCTCTCTCCATTGGCGCCCAACTCGTCGCGCACGGTCGGGTAACTGGCACGGGAGTACTGCCGCCGGAGCAGGCGCTGCCCGTGGCGCCTTTCTTTGCCGAACTTGCCCGCCGCGGCATCGAGGTGGAGGAGGAGATTGTCGAAGAGGGGATATTGGCACAAATTTGAATCGTAACTGCTTGCCTCTTGTCATGTGTCATTCCAAGCGAGGTGCACAAGCGAGGAATCTCTAGCGTTCTTCCCGAAAGCGATCAAGCGGGCAAGCTGGCAGCCAGGCGCGCCCTGGCGCCGAAGCAGCGCCGGCAAAGCTTTCGGGAAGGTCGAGCGCAAGTGGGCGAGCAGTTGCCTGAATTCGAGGCTAATAATGCCAGAGACCACCAAGTTACAAAAGGAGATAATATGCCTAGAAATCTGAGTCAGACCCGCGCCCTGTTTGAAAAGGCCAAGCGCTTTATTCCCAGAGGGGTCAATTCCAACTTTCGCTACTGGGGGGAGGAGGATACCCTGGTGATGCGCAGGGGGGCCGGCGCCTACGTCTGGGATGCGGACGACAATTGCTACGTCGATTACCGCCTGGCCTTTGGCCCGATTATCCTGGGGCACGCCGATTCCCGCGTGGCGGATCGGGTGTCCGAGGCGATCCGCAGCGGCACCTTGTTCGCCTGGACGACGCCGCTCGAGATCGACGTGGCGGAGCGGATTACCCGCATGACGGGAGTGGACAAGGTCCGCCTGTCCAACAGCGGCACCGAGGCGACGATGCACGCCCTGCGCATCGCCCGCGCCTACACCGGCCGCGAGCGGTTCCTCAAGTTCGAGGGGCAGTACCATGGAATGCACGACTATGTTCTGTTTAGCACCGCGTCCTCTCCCCTGGGCGCGCTGGGCTCCCCGCGCAGCCCGATCAACGCCCGGACCAGTTCTGGCATCCCCCACGCGATCGATCAATACGTGATCAATTTGCCCTTCAACGACCTGGAACGGTTGGAGGAGGTAGTCGAGGCGTGTGGGCACGAACTGGCGGCGGTGATGGTCGAGCCGATACTGGGTAACGCCGCTGGCATTATGCCCCGACCGGGTTGGCTGGAAAAGATCCGCGAGTTGTGCGACCGCTATGGCATTGTGCTCATCTTTGATGAGGTCAAGACCGGTTTCCGTATCGCCAACGGCGGGGCGCAAGAGTATTTCGGCGTGCGGGCGGACCTGGTCACTTATGCCAAGGCGATGGGCAACGGATTCCCAATCGCAGCGATTGGCGGCCGGGACGAGGTGATGGACATCCTCGAACAGGGTGGGGTGGCCCACGGCGGCACCTTTGCCGGGAACGTCGTCGGCACCGCCGCCGCTGCGGCGACGCTCGAAATCTTGGAGACCGAGCCGGTCATCGAGACCATCTTTCGGCGTGGGCGCGAGCTGATGGCAGGTGTTGGCGAGATTCTGGGCCGCGCCGGCCTCCCACACTATATAACCGGCGTGCCGTCTATGTTTAGCTTTATCCTGGGCGTCGAAGAGGAGCCGCGCGATTTCCGCGCCTACTGCCGCGGCGACGACGCGCTCTACGAGCGGCTGGCGATGGCGCTGATCGACCGCGGGGTCATGCCCGACAGCGACGGCCGCGAGCCGTGGTTCCTCTGCTATGCCCACGACGAACGGGTGATTGCCAGAACACTGGAAGTCTTTGAGCAAGCGGTCAAGGCCGTCAAGTAAACGAGGGAGGAGCGATGCCTTACGGATACTGTGGCAAAATTCTGCACGTCGACCTGACAGCAGGGACGGTAGAGGTCGAGGAACCGGAAGAAAAATTCTACCGCACCTACATGGGCGGCAGCGCGATGGGTACGTGTTACCTGCTGCGACACACCCCGCCGGGCGCCGACCCACTGGGGCCGGAGAATACCCTCAGCCTGATGGTCGGCGTCGTGACCGGGGCGCCCTTTTCGGGCCAATCCCGCGTCACGGCGACGGCCAAGTCGCCCCTCACCGGCTTGATCGGTGATTCCCAGGCCGGCGGTTTCTGGCCGGCCGAGCTCAAAGCGGCGGGCTTTGACGGCGTCGTCGTCCACGGCCGGGCCGAGCGGCCGTGCTATCTCTGGCTGCACGACGGCCAGACGGAGCTGCGGGAGGCCGCGCACCTGTGGGGCCGCTTTACTGCCGACGTGGAAGACGCCATCCGCAGCGAGTTGGACGACGTCCGCGTCCAGGTTCTCCAGTGTGGCCCGGCGGCGGAGCAGGGGGTCAGGTTTGCCGGGCTGATCCATAACGCCAACCGCGCCAACGGCCGCACTGGCATGGGCGCGGTGATGGCGGCCAAGAACCTCAAGGCGGTCGCCGTGCGCGGTCACCAGCGCCCCGAACTGGCGGACAAGGAGGGCGTTGTGGCCCTTGCCCGCTGGGGGGCGGAGCATTTCGAAGAATCGGATATCTATGGCATGGGGCTGCTCGGCACGGCAGAGGTCCTCGCCTCGCAAAACAAGAAGGGCGGGCTGCCCACCCGCAACTGGTCCAGCGGCTTTTTCGAGTCGGCTGCGGCAATCAGCGGCGAGGCGATGAGCGAAACGATTCTGGTCGAGCGCGACACTTGCTTCGGCTGCGTCGTCCGCTGCAAGCGGGTGGTCCAGGTGGACGAGGGGCCCTTCCGGGTCGATCCTCGCTACGGCGGCCCCGAGTACGAGACCCTGGCGACGATGGGGTCGTACTGTGGGGTGGCGGACCTGGCGGCAGTTGCCCGCGCCAACCAGCTCTGCAACATGTACGGCATGGACACCATCGCCTGTGGGGCGACCATCGCCTGGGCGATGGACTGTTTCGAGCGAGGCTTGCTTACAGTTGAGGATACGGACGGGATCGAGCTGGCCTTTGGCAACGCCGCGGCGTTGGTCGAAATGGTCGAGCGCATTGGCCGGCGCGAGGGCCTGGGCCGCGTCCTGGGCGAAGGATCCGCTCGCGCGGCAGCGGCGTTGGGGGTGGGCCAGGAGCTGGTGGTGGCGGTCAAGAACCACGAGCTGCCCGCTCACATGCCCCAGGTCAAGCGCAGCCTGGCCCTGATCTATGCTGTCAATCCCTTCGGCGCCGACCACCAGTCCCACGAGCACGATCCGTCGTACAAGTGGTACCCGGAGCGGATGGCCGAGCTGGGCCTCCAGGACCCCCAACCTCCCGGCGCGCTGAATGCCGAGATGGTGCGCTATGCCCTCTATACCCAGTACCTCTATAGCTGCATGGACAGCGTCTGCGTCTGCCAGTTTGTCTTTGGTCCGGCCTGGCAGCTTTACGGGCCGAGTCACCTGGTCGAGGCCGTGCGCGCCGTCACTGGCTGGAACGTCAGCTTGTGGGAGCTGATGAAGGTGGGCCAGCGGCGCTTGAACTTGATGCGCGCTTTCAACGCCCGCGAGGGCGCCGGCGCTGCGGACGACGCCTTGCCGCCCAAGCTGTTCGCGTCGCTCCACGGCGGCAGCAGCGACGGGGTGGCCGTCGACGTGGCGCAAGTGGATGCCGCCCGGGCGCTCTACTACCAGATGGCAGGTTGGGACGAGAACGGCTGTCCCACGCGGGCCAGGTTGGAGGAGCTGGGCCTGGGATGGCTGGCAAACGAGATGTAGGGCGGCTTTCCCAAGCCGCCGCAATCAGACTAGTTTGACAATGGCGCATTTCAGTAGATTGCTCTGCCAAGCACGGGGAAGGGGGAAAAGGGGGGTTTCGCAGGCGGCGAAGCCGCCTGCGAAACC
>JAFGEI010000047.1 GCA_016931695.1 Anaerolineae bacterium
CTCACGCCGCTCCATGCCTGGCACCTTCTCTGCGGCAGCCTGCACTGCTTCGTAGATACTACTCTTGGCCATGTACACGCCGAGTGCCTCAAGCGCAAGCGACGTCGCTCCGTAACTCAGCCCCAGCATGTACAACATCGCTGCCAACCCTTTGAACCGTTGCGACATTTGTGCATGCGTTACACCTTCCGGGTAGACACGGAAAGTTCGCTCGCAGCGCATACACACGTAGCAATGAGCTGTGACGATGTCGTATCGCGTATCTTTCAACAGGCTTGTCGACCTCTCGGTGATGCCTGAAATACTTGCCCTCGCATCCTTCGTACGGGCATACTGCTGGGAGCTCGATCTCGCCAGGCTTGACTCGATGGTAACGCCGCTTCTGGCTACCAAGCTCTACGCGCCGCCGCTGCGCCCGTACCTCGTACCGCGCCCCGAGTTGATTGAGCGGCTGGATGACGGCTGGCGGGTGGGCCGCAAGCTGACGCTCGTCTCCACCCCCGCTGGCTACGGCAAGACGACACTGCTGAGCGCCTGGCTGCACACCGTCGCGCGCCCCTCTGCCTGGTTCTCCCTCGACGAGGGGGATATTGACCCGGCGCGCTTTTTCAACTATTTCGTCGCCACCCTCCAAAACGCACACGCCGAGCTTGGGCGGACCGTGGATCGGCTGCTGGAATCCCCACAGCTCCCCCCGGTCGAGACGCTGTTGACCGAACTGATCAACGATATCGCCTACCAATCCCGCGCCTTCGTGCTGATGCTGGACGATTACCAGGTGATTGCGGAGCAAAGCATTCACCAAGCGCTCGGCTTTCTACTGGAACGGCAGCCGCCGCAGATGCACCTGGTCATCCTTTCGCGCCAGGACCCACCCCTGCCACTCTCCGCCTGCGCGGACGCGGCCAGATCACCGAGTTTCGGCAGCGAGATTTGCGCTTCACCCTTGAGGAGACGACCGCCTTCCTCAACCAGGTGATGGGACTGCATCTCGACCCTTCTGGTCCAGTCTCAGCACGTCCACATTTATGGGCTGGCTGAACAGGCTGCCGCAGGCCGTGATCGAGGCGCATCCGTGGCTGCGACTATTTGCCGGGCGCGTCAGTTATATAAGCGGGAAGCGGGAGAGCGCCATTCAAACCCTGTGTGAACTGGAGCGTTCATTGGGCCAAGCCCCCACCCATCCTGACGCCAAGCGCATCCTGCTGCTGGCCGTATTGGACCGCGCCTCCTACGCCGCCGTGCACGGGGAGGTGCAGCAAGCCTCGCAGCTCGTCCGCCGCGTGCTGGCCGAACTGCGGCCAGACGAGGTCAACACGCGCATCCGCGCTCTGTCCATCCTCGGTCTGTCCGGCTTTCGCGCCGGCGACGTGCGGGAGGCCGACCGCGTCTTTTCGAACATCATCGGGATGGCGCGCGCCGCAGGCTGGGGCTTTGCCGTCGCCTCTTTTCTCTGCAACCTGGCCGAGATTCACATCGTCCGGGGCCAGCTCCGGCGGGCGATCCAGATCTGTGAGGAAGCCATCGCGTTGGGCGCCGTTGACGGCCGGCCGACACACATGGTCGCCTTTGCCCACTTGGCGTTGGGCAAAATCCTGTACGAGCAGAACGAGCTACCCGCCGCCGAGGATCATCTCTCGCAGGGATTGGCCTTTTTGGAACACGGCCAAATCACGATTGGCATAGAGACCGGGCACGCTGTCCTGGCGCTGACCCGGTTCGCCCAGGGGAATGCGGCCGGCGCGGCGGCTGCGATGGACGAGGCCGTCCGAGTCGCCCAGGCGAATGACATCCCCCGCCTCTCGATGCTGATGTCCGCTTACCAGGCGCGGCTCTGGCTGGCCCAGGGCCGGATCGGTCCGGCCGCCCAGTGGGCAGACGACTATCGGCGGAGCGAACCAGGCGACTATTTGCGCGAGTTCGAGGATTTGACTCTGGGCCGCGTCCCGCTGGCCCAGGGAGAGCCGTCTCAGGCCGCACAGCGGCTGGATGCCATCGTGACGGCGGCGGGAGCTTCCGGTCGGACGGGCGCGTTGATCGAGGCGCTGACTGTGCGCGCCCTGGCCCGGCAGGCAATGGGAGAGGGCGGCGGAGCGCGCGATGACCTCACCCGCGCCCTCATCCTGGCCGAGCCGGCGGGGTACGCGCGCGTCTTTGTGGATCACGGCCCCTCGATGGCCCAACTGTTGCGAACGGCCCTCGCCCGGGAACCGGCAGCCGATTACGCCGCGGCTCTCCTCGCGCGATTCCGGCCGCCGACGGAATCTGCCGCGCCAGCCCCCCAATCCGCCCTCGTGGAACCGCTGACGGACCGCGAAATGGAGGTTCTCGCCTGCTTGGCCGAGGGGCTTCCCAAAGCCGAGATCGGACAGCATCTCTGCATCGCGCTGCCCACGGTCAAATCCCACACGCGCAACATTTACGGCAAACTGACGGTCGGCAGTCGGAAAGCGGCCGTCGCGCGCGCACGGACGTTGGGCATCCTCCCATAACCCATCCTTCGAATTCATACTTCGATCATACCGCCGGGATGATGCGCGTCATCCCTCTTTTGTGCTATACTACAGTCGAGATGAACGATCCAGTCACGTATGAAATCCAGATCGAAGGGTGGATCGGCGCGCGCTGGGCGAGCTGGTTCGACGGGATGGCCCTGGTCCACAGCGGCACGGAGGACACGTCGCCCGTAACCGTGCTCACCGGTCCCGTCGCTGAACAGGCGGCCCTGCGCGGCCTTTTGACCAAGATTTTGGACTTGAACCTGACAGTGATCTCGGTCAAGCGGCAGGAGCAGGAGCATGCATATTAGGAGAAAGTCGAATGTCTCGTGTGATCCAGTCATTCGGTGAATTGACGGCGGAGCAGCAGGCGTGCGCTGGCGGCAAGGGCGGTGCGCTGGCCCGGCTCTATCAGGGCGGCTACCCAACGCCGGATGGGTTCGTGATCCTGCCCACCGCTTTTGCCGACGATGGGCTGACGGGCGAGGCCTGGAACCAGACGCAGGCCTACCTCGACCGTCTGCGCGGCGGCGACTGCGCTGTCCCCTTTGCCGTCCGCTCATCGGCGATGGGCGAGGATTCAGCGCAGGCCTCCTTCGCCGGTGAGTTCGAGACGGTGTTGAACGTCGTCACCGACGAGGAGGACCGCCAGGCGATCCTGGCAGCCTACCACTCACGGCGGAACGAACGGGTGCAGGCCTACAGTCAGGCCCAGGGGCTGGACGGGAGCCACGAGATCGCGGTCATCGTCCAGCGGCTGGTGGACGCCGAGCGCGCCGGCGTGCTCTTTACTGCTCACGCGGTCACCGGGCGGCGGGACCAAGCGATGATCAGCGCCGCTTGGGGGCCGGGTGAATCCATCGTCGCTGGCCTGGTGACGCCCGACGCCCTGGTCGTCGCCAAAGCGACCGGGCGCGTGCTCTCCCGCGAGACGGCGAACAAACGGGTGATGACGGTCCGCGCGGGGAGCGGCACGGAGGAACGCCCCGTTCCAGATGCGCAGCGCCGTGCTCCGGTCCTCTCCGACGAGCAGGCCGCGGAGCTGGTTCGTTGGGGCGCGCGGATCGAGGCGGACTACCGCATGCCGATGGACATCGAGTGGGCCTGGGCGGATGGTGGGTTTTTCATCCTCCAGGCGCGGCCGATCA
>JAFGEI010000229.1 GCA_016931695.1 Anaerolineae bacterium
GGTCAAGGGCGTCGACGTCGACCGAGCCGCCGCTGACCAACGGGACCACGTACGGGTCGGGTAAAAAGCCCGCTTCCAGGTCGACCTCGCCAAAGGTCGGCTCCAGGCCAAAGTCCAGCCCGCCACTGCCAATGGGAGATGGCTGGGTCGGTTGCGTTGGCGGGGCCGTGGTCGGCGGTGGGGGCGGCTGGGTCGGTTGCGTTGGCGGGGCTGTGGTCGGCGGTGGGGGCGGCTGGGTCGGCGCGACGGTTTCATCACTGCCGCCGCATGCTAGGGCAGCAACCAGCAACAGTGCGATTGCCAATACAAGTGTTCGGTACTTCATCTCTACCTCCTCAAATGCTCGAAAATAGAATTGGTGGTCACGGCTCAGTCTGTAGTCTGTGATATTTGTTTGTCTCTCCTTTCTCAGCATGGACACAGCTCGTTGAAATATACCGCGGCAGTGCAGGGAGTGTCCGGGCTGTACCTGTTCTTACCCGACACAGCGGAATCGAAATCCGCTGAGCAAGTATACGACAAAACAAAAAGCTGTCAATCATGGGCCGGGGGTCGGAGGGGGGCCCTCCAACCAGAAAAAGATGCGCACAGGTTCCGGTTCGGATACTCGCTCATAGGCGTCGGTGCCGGGCACCTCGCGCACGATTTGCACGTGCCAGCGCAGCTCGTGGTTGACTGCGCCGGATGGTGGATACATCTCTGCCGGAACCCGGTACCAGGTTGCCCGCGTGCGCACGACGATCGGCTCGGCCCCGGCCCGCGCGAGGTGGACCTGGTACCATTCGTTGAAGCGCAGGATGCCCACCGAAGCCCATTGCAGCACGATCGACGCCTCTGGCCCGTAAAAGCTCGCCCCATCCGGCGGGTTCAGCAGCAGGGGGGGCGGGTAGGGAGGGATGGGGGTCGGCGTGGCATTGGGATCGATCGTAGCGGTGGGACGGGGCATCGGCGTTCCCAGCGGGATGACGAGGCTTTGGTTGACGTGGATGACGTCAGAGCCGGCGGCGATCTCGGGATTCGCATTGCGGATGACGGTGACGGTGGTATTGTACTGGGCAGCGATCGAGATGAGCGTCTCCCCTGGCGCGACGACGTGGATGATGAAATCGCCTGGGGTCGGCGTCGGTTCGCCAGTCTCTTCGCCCACGGTGGCGACGGGCGTTGGAACAGCCGGGGGGATGAGCAGGACATAGCCCTGCTGCAGCAGGTCGGGGTTGATGCCGGGGTTGAGGGCCAGGATTTCGTCGACGGTGGTGTCATAGATCTCGGCAATGGCAATCAAGGTCTCTCCTGCCTGGACCTGGTGGGCGCGAGGTGGCAGGGGGGTCGGTGTTGCGGTGGCGGTGGGCGTCTGGGTGGGCAGGCCGGTGATCGTGGGCGATGGACTGGGGGGGACAGGCCGCGTCGGGGTCGGGGCGATGGTGGCAGGGAAAATGAGCGGGCGCATCGCCAGCCCAATCGCAGCCAGCATCAACAGGGACAGCAGGACGACGCCGGGCCAGAAAAACCAGTGCCGGCGCCGCGGTTCCGGCTTTTCCTCTGCCGGAGGGGGAACCGGCTCTGCCAGGGACGCCCCGCACATCAGGCAGGTGGTGGCCTTTTCCGCCACCCGCGTCCCACATGCAGGGCAGTAGCGCGGTTCCTCGCTGGGAATTGGAACGGCTGGCTCTTGGCTCATCGACCTGCCTGTTCGATCACGCGCCTGGTTCGCCGGCCAGCCTGCCGTCCAGTTCCAACTCGGCCGCAATTTCCTGCATCGCGGCCAGCACGACGCCGACGTGCTCCCACAGCTCCACGCCGATGGCTGCGGCGCCCTCCTCGATGGCATCCCGGTGCGCCCCGGCGGCAAAGCGGTGGTCCTTCCACTTTTTTTTGACGCTCTTGATCTTGACGTCGCGAATGTCCTTGGAGGGCCGCACCAGCGCGACGGCCGTGATCAGGCCAGTCAGGTCGTCCACGGCGTAGAGCGTCTTTTCCAGCAACGTTTCACGGGGCACGCCGGTGGTTTTCGCGGCGTGCGAGAGGACCGCGCGGGCGATCTCTTCCGGCCATCCCTGCTGGCGCAGGATCTGAACGCCGGTCTGCGGATGGTCGTCGGGAAATCGTTCATAGTCGAAATCGTGCAGCAATCCCACGACGCCCCACTGGTTTTCGTCCGCGCCAAAACGGCGGGCATAGGCGCGCATCGCGGCTTCGACCGCCAGCATGTGCTTGATCAAGTTGGGATTCTGGTTGTATTCGGTTACCAGGTTCCAGGCATTCTCACGTGTCGGCTCCATCATACTCCTCCTCGGCTCTGCGTCTGGCCGTGTTCCTTGTGTTTGTGGGTGTGTCGATTAGGGCATCACCGCGGCGATTGCGGTCACGGTCGCCGCGTCCGCTCCCCACACGACCGTGACGATTCGCCCCGCCCGGGCCAGGTAGGCCACCCCTGCCGGCCCCGTCCAGAACCGGCCAGACAGCCCGTACGGCGTCTCGACTGCGATGAGCGGCGGGTCGCGGAAGCGGGGAATGAGCAGGGCGTACGCCCGTTCAAATGCCGCTGCCTCGTCGCGATCGTCCCAGGCCAGCCGCCAGACGAGCAACTGCTGCCCCTCCTCGTTCTCCCAATGGACAAAAACGTCGCCGGCCCAGCCAGCAGCGGCGTCCCAGGCAGCCGCTTCATCTTCCAGGTAGGCGCCGAGGTGCAGGCCGATGATCAGTTCCCCCAGTGTGTCGTGCTCGATCTCTTGCCAGCCGCTGCCCAGGACGGGCGAGAGGTCCGGCATGTGGACCTCCTGGAGCGGTTCCGCGTCGTTGTACTGCTCGGGGTGGAGCACTTGCTCGGTGGAGCAGGGCGCCCGGCCGTAAGCGCGATTGACCGGCCCCCAATCGCCCACGCTGTACAGGGCGAGGACGAATTGGGCGCCCTCGCGGTAAGGGAAGAGGCGCAGGGATTGAAGGGCCTCGTTGTCCGCCAGTGAAGCGTAATTGGGTTCCAGGGCATCGGCGGCCATCTGGGCCAGTGGCTCTATCTGCTCTGCTTCGAAGGGCAGCCCGGCGTATTCAGCCGTGGTGAGAAGCGCATCCCCTTCAACCAGGGCGCGCAGGGCCATCGTCGCGTCGCTCGTCGGCTGGCAGGGGGACAGGTTCTCCAGCCCAAAGCGGTTGTCCTGCAGCGCGTGGGCCAGGGCGTACACCAGGGCGAGTTCGTCTTCTGGCGTTGCCGGCCCGCGCCCGGCGACGAGCATGATCTGCCGCCCGTTGGTCAGATAGAGGCTGGAAATGTTGGCCGCCTGTCTCGCCACGTCGGGCAGGGGCAGCGGGTCCTGGGGCGGGATCAGGCCGAGGGTCGCGTACAGGCTCAGCACCTGTTGCGGTTGTTCTTCCTGGTACCGGCGCAGGAAAAAGGTGGCGATTTCGTTTTCGGTGGGGAACGTGACCGGGATCTGCTCCACCCGCGGCAGGTCGCGCACTTCGGCGACAATGCGCCCCAGCTCGCGCACGGCACGGGCGCTCTGGAGCTGGGAGAGAGGGACGGCGCGAGTTGCTGTAGCGGTTGGCGCAGGGGTGTTGGTGGGGGTGGCGGTCATTGTGGCGGCGGCGGTCGGCGTGCTCAGCGGCGAGGTGCTGGGGGAAGGGGGGGGCGCGTTGCGCATCGTGGTGGCGACGCTGTATCCCAGCAGCCCAAACACAGCGACCACCGACAGCGCCATCAACGCCAGGATCAGCCACTGGCGACCGCTGAACCCCGCGCGCCTCACGATGAGGCCTCCCACGGAGCACGGATCCCCCCGGCGCAAAGGCGCAGCCCGTCGCGGCAGCCGAAACCGGACACTGCGACCTGGCAACGGAGTGGGCTCGGCGCCAGGCGGGCCGGACGCAGTGGGCTCGGACGGCGACCGTCCGGTTGCTGGAGTGCGCATTGGCCTCCCATATGGTTGTCGATTATACCACAGGGGGGCGGGAGGGGGAAGATGGGAAGAAATGGGGCCAATTCGCCCGCTGCGCTATTTCGTGTATAATGACCTTGTTTCAGCAGGGGAGGGACAACCTTGACACCATTGACGTTGTAACAAGGGGGGGAATACTTGGACGTCGGGAGGAACCTGGTCCCCTATCTGGATTGGGGGATGATTGCCTGTTTTGCGCTGACCGCTGCTGCTGTCGCTCTCAGCCTGTTCTACTTTTTTGACCGTGCGCGCAGGGCGCCCTACTATATTTTGCGCGAAAAGGCGCGCAGGAGGGGCCAGGTGTGGCTGACTGTGGCACTGGTTTCGCTGCTGTGCGGGTTGGGGGCAATGTTCCTTCGTGCCCAATCGCAGGGCGATGAGGAAATGACGCCGACCCCGCTGCCGCTCACCCCGCTGCCGCTGCCGCCCTCTCCCAGCAGTGAGCCCTCGGCGACTGCAACCAGGCGCTCTCCGCCGACCCAGGTTCCCTCACCCACTTCCACTCGCCAGCCGACGGCGACGCCCTCCCCCATGCTCTCTCCCACGCCGGCGTACCCCTTGCCCGACGAGGCGGTCGCCATCCTCCCCGGCGCCGTGCCGGCTGATCCCGAAGCACGGATCACCGCCGTGACCCTGGCATTGGACGTCGCCAATGCTCAGCCGGTTGGCGTGGGAACCGAGTTCTCGCCGGGAGACCATCGCGTCTATTTGTTCTTCTCGTACCGGTGGATGAACGAAGGGTCGACCTGGACCTACGCCTGGTACCGGGAGGGCGAGTATCTGGACGGGAACACGTGTCTCTGGGGCGTGGTGGATGAACTCTGTCCCCGCATCCGCGGCGGTACCGGGACGAACTATATCTATTTCAAGCCCCCTGGCGGGTACGTGCCGGGGCGCTACGAGGTGCGGGTCTGGATCGAGGATCGGCTGCACGCTGCCGAGCAGTTTGTGATCGTCGAGGAATGAGCCGATGCGTCATCGGGCCCTTGCCGCCATCTTTTTGCTTGCCCTGGTTCTGCGCCTGGCCGTCGTCTTGGCGCTTCCCCGTCTGCCCATCGGACTGGACGACATGTTCCAGTACGACATGCTGGCCCGCTCCATTGTGGCGGGCAACGGCTACCGCTGGTATGCGCAACAAGACCTGCGCCTCGTCCAGCGCTACGTCGACATGGAGCCGCCGCCAGAGTACGACCCGCGGGGGATCCTGACCAGCTTTCGCGCTCCCCTCTACCCCGCTTTTCTGGCCCTGGTCTATGCCGTCGTCGGCATTGGCTGGCAGCGCCTCTTTGCCGCGCGCCTGGTGCAGGCCTGGATTGGGGCGAGCCTGGCCCCCCTGGCCGCCCTGCTGGCGCGCCAGTTGGGATTCAGCGAGCGCGCGGCGCGTTGGGCGGCCGTGGCGATCGCCGTCTTTCCGCTGCTGATCGTCTATCCCATGGCGCTGGTGACAGAGAATCTCTTTATCCCCCTGCTGGCCCTATCCCTGTGGGCTGTGCTGCGAGCGGGCAAAGAACAGCGGTGGCGGGATTACGCCCTGGCCGGCCTGTTCCTCGGCCTGACCACCCTGACCCGTTCCATCGTCGCCTTGTTCGTTCCCATTGCTGCGCTGTGGGCCTGGGCCATCGCCCGGCCGCGGTGGACCGGCCTGCTGCACGGCGCGCTGCTCTTTGCTTGCTTCCTGCTCGTCACTGTGCCCTGGTCGATTCGCAACACGGTCCTCCACGGCGAGTTCTTTTTCGTCGAATCGACCCTGGGCTACAACCTGTACATGGGCTACCATCCCCAGAGCAGCGGCACCTTTAGCGCCGATTTCTCCCTCGACCTGGTTCCCATCCTGGACGACGCGGAGCGGAACCGGATTGGGACGGAGGCGGCCTGGTATTTTATCGCCTCGGATCCGGGCCGTGTGCCCTACCTGATGCTGCGCAAGCTCGGTTACTTTTGGGAACTGGACCGGCGGGCTTTTCAGTACTTTTACAGCAACGGCTTTTTCGGCCACTGGCCGTCGGGGGTTGTGGTGGGGGTGTTTGTGCTGCTCTGCCTGCCCTTGATGGTCATCGCTCCGGCAGGCTTGGCCGGCCTGGCGATGACCCGGCCGCGGCGCGAGACAGTCCTGGTGGCCTTGCTGGTTCTTTACTACGTCGGCATTCACATGCTGATCATGGCCGAGTCCCGTTTTCACCTGCCACTGCTTCCTATCCTGGCGGCCCTGGCGGCCCACGCCTTTGTCGACCGGCCGGACCGCTGCGCCGCCCGCTGGCAAAAGGCGCTGGCGCTGGTGTTGGTATTGCTCCTTTTTGCCAACTGGAGCGCCGAGCTGGTGCGGGATTGGGGGCTGCTCGGGGAGCTGGTGGGCCCACAGGGCCATCGCCTGCGGCTCAGCTACTGAGGGGGGAGGATGTTCAAGTTTCGCGAGCTAAAGATGGATTGGCGGGCCGCCGTCGCCCTGATCGTCGGCACGCTGCTGCTGGTGACCGACAGTTATCGCACCTTTTTCGGCAACGAGCTGTGGACGCGGACGATTCTCTACCTGGTGATCCCCCTGGTGACGATACTGGTTGTTTTTCGCGAATCGCCCGCGCGCTACGGCATGCAGTTGGGAGATTGGCGGGCCGGTCTGCTGTTCACCGCCGCTGCCTGCCTGGTCCTGGTGGGCGTGATGTTGTTCGTCGCCCGCACGCCGGCAATGCAAAATTATTACCGGCGCGTCTCGTCGGACGGGTTGCCTTTCTGGCTGGCGGACGGGATCGAGCTGTTCGGCTGGGAGTTTTTCTTTCGCGGTTTTCTCTTCTTTGCCCTCTACCGCGCCTGTGGCCCCATCGCCCTGATCCTGCAGGCGGTGCCCTTTGCGCTGGCCCACGTCGGCAAGCCGGAGCTGGAGACGCTGAGCTGCATCTTTGGCGGCACGGCCTATGCCTACGTCGCCTGGCGCACCCGTTCGTTCCTCTACCCGTTTCTGATTCACTGGTTCCTGGCTTTGTTCACCACCATGGTGGCGGCGGGGTTGATCTAGGGGCGTCGGGCTTGCTTTGCCAGGCCTGGAAAGTGGCAGAAATGGCGGGCTATCCCGCCGCCAGCACCTGGCTGAGCACGTCCACCACCAGCCCCCGCGCGCGCAAGGCGTCGACGTAGGGCTCGATGCCCATGGCGTCGCCGGCCAGGTGGCCGACGACGATCAACTGCCCCGTTCCATCGGTCTGCAGTCTGGCCAGGTCGCCCGGCGCGACGTGGATGTAGACCACGGTGTCGACGCCGTGGTCGTAGCAGGTCCGGGCGACGGCGTAACCGCCGTTGGTGAGCGCGCCGTGCGACACCAGCACCCGCCCGGCGGGGGCGGCGGGATCGCCCAGGGAGACGGTCACCACGGTCTCGGCGCGGCGGGCGGCGGGCAGGTCGGCCAGTGCGCGGGCGACGTCGTTCAGCGCTGCTCCGGGCGCTGCTGCCAGCGCATCGTCCACTGCCGCCTGCATCACGCGCCGGCCCAGCTCGTCCAGGGGACAGTGGACGTTGAGGAACGGCATGCCCAGGCAGCGCGCGGCCATCGGCACTTGCTCATAATTGCGGCTCTGCCCGCCGACGCGCAGTTCGGCCAACCTGGGGGCGACCGCGGCGCGAGCCGCCGCTTCCGGCACGCCCGCACCGACCATGAGGTCGACGTGCCGGGCAAAGACGCGCCAGGAGCGGTGCGGCACGCCGACCGGGTGGTGGGCGATGACGGCGTCATAGCCCATCTGGCGGGCCAGCAGCAGCTCCGCCGTGCCGACGTCGAGGCCGAACAGCAGGCGCCGGATGTCCGCGCCGGGATGGTAGATGGCGCTGTCCTCGGGCACGGCGTCGAACTCGACCAGGTCGAGGGCGATTTGCATCAGTTCTTGTGTGTTCATTGTTCTTTTTTTTTAAAACAGCTGCGGCTGTTCGACCGGCGGGCAGAGGTCGCGGCCGGTCACTCCTAGCAGCCGCAGCGGCTCGCCCCGCTGCCAGGCCCGCCTCAGCAGCGCCCAGGCGACCTGGTAGATTGTCCGTGCGTCGGCGGTCGGCACCGCCAGCCGCTGCTGGCGGCTGGTGGTGGTAAAATCGGCGTAGCGTAGCTTGATTGCCAGCGTCCCCGCAGCCATCCCGGCCTGGCTCAGCCGCCGGGCCACTCCCTGGCACAACGGCCACAGTTCTCGCTGCAGCGCCCGCGGGTCGCTCAAGTCGCGGGCAAAGGTCTGCTCCTGGCTGACCGATTTGCACTCGTGCTCGGCGACCACCGGGCGCAGGTCGATGCCCTGCGCTTGGCGCGCCATCTGCATACCATGCCGCCCCAAAAGATTCCACAGTTGCTCCCGTGGCACTGCGGCCAGTTCGCCAACCGTCGTCACGCCGATGTCGGCCAGCTTTTGCGCCGTCACCGGGCCGACGCCCCACAACGCCCGCACCGGCAGGGGAGCCAGAAAGGCTGCCTCCTCGCCCGGCCGCACCACCGTCAGCCCGCCAGGCTTGTCCTGGTCAGAGGCGACCTTGGCCACCAGCTTGTTGGTCGCCACCCCCAGCGAGGCGGAAAGGCCGACCTCGTCGCGCACCCGCTGCTGGAGCTGGTCGGCGGTCGCCACCCCGTCCTCCCAGGCCGCTGCCCGGCCCGTCAGGTCGAGGTAGGCCTCGTCGATGCTCATCTCTTCGACCAGCGACGCGGCCTGGTGGAGGATCGCCATCACCCGCCGCGAATAGTCGCGGTAGAGGCTGTGGCGGGGCGGGAGGACCACGGCCTGCGGGCAGAGCTGGAGCGCCTGGTACATTGGCATCGCCGAGTGAATGCCGAACGCCCGCGCCGGGTAGGAGGCGGTGGCAACGACCCCCCTGCCGCGCCCGCCGATGAGCACCGGCTGGCCTGCCAGGTCAGGGTTCTCTTTTACCTCGACGGCGGCGAAAAAGGCGTCGAGGTCCAGGTGGATGATGGTGCGGGTGGGTTGGAGGCTGCCGTTGCGGGGGGATGGCTGCTTCATCAGCGCCCGAGCAGGAGGAGCCAGGTGACGAGGCCGGCAATGAAAAGGGCCGACAATGCGCCCACCATGATCAGCAACAGCCGGGTCGATTGCCCCACCGGTGCTTCTTCGTAGGAGGGGACAGGCGAAACGCTGCGGCCGGCCTGGGAATTCCTGCGCCGCCGCAGGATGAGGGCCAGCAGGAAAAAGTCGCTGAGCACCGTCACGCCAATTGCAATCGCGACAACGATCGCCGTCGATCCCGTTCCTTCTGCTTCTGGGGTGGGAGAGAGAGTCACTTGCTGGTCGCCGGAGGACAATGACAGCCACAAGAACGCGGCGACGCCCAGCGTCACCAGGGTGCCCGACAAGATCGCGGCAATGAGCCACCTTTGCGACGCCGGCTGGTACCCTGTCCCTGTCGGGCTGAGCGGTTCGTAGGTCGTCGCCGGCGCTCTCCCGATCACGCCGCTTTGTGATTGTTGGTAGAAGCGGAACAGGAGGAAGAGGATCAGCACCCCAACGGGAATCAACACGGCGATCGCCAGCACGATAAAGGGGAGTGCGTCGCCGCCGATGCTGCTCTCTCCTGGCAAGGGCGGGAAGTCGGCCTGCTTGGAGTCGAGACCTGGGCTGACCGTCAGGCCGACCGCCACAGCACCCAGCAGCACAACCAGGCCAGCCGCTACCGCAACCAGGACAACCCGTTGATTCTGTCCGGTCATCGTTTTCCTCCTTTATGCAGGTCGAAACAAGACCATGCCTACGCCCATCTGTTCCAGCGCCTCCTGGGCGTAATGGGTCACGATGGCGCTGGGGTCGTCCAGGGCGGCACAGAGAGCCGGAATCGCCTCTGGCGGTTGGATGGAACTGAGCGCGCGCGCCGCCCCGGCCCGCGCCGCGACGTCGCCATCTTGCAGCGCGGCGATGAGGGCGGCCGCTGCTGGCCGGCCAAAGCGGGCCAGGGCATCGGCCGCCAGCCGGGCGACGTAGGCGGAAGGGTCGGACAGAAGGGCTGTCAGTGGGAGCACGGCCTCTGGCGGGCGCAGTTCGGCCAGGCCCACCACGGCACAGGCCCGCACGTCGGCATCTGGGTCCTCCAGGGCGGCGACGAGCGGCGGGACGCTCCCCGCAGCCGCCAGGGCGCGCACGGCCCACCAGCGGTGGTCGCGTTCTCCCGCCGCGAGCATGTCCCGCAGCGCATGCCCCGCCCGCTTCCCCATCTTTCCGATCACCTGGGCAAGCTGCTCTGCCTCGGCCTCGTCGCCAGCAGCGATGGCCGCGCACAATTTGTCGACCAGATTATCCATTGAATTTGGCTGCCTGGTGGGCCGGTCGCTGGCTCCCGACCCCTGCTGAGCCCAACGCGCGCCGGTCACAGCCGGGTCGGGCGGGGCGTTGGACAATCAGGTGGAATGGCAGGCTGTCTGTTCTACGACCGCTTTATCCGACGCTGCCAGAGCAGGCCTGCTGCCCACGCTGTCACCCCGCCCGCTGCCATCAGGACGACCCCCTTTACGTCCAGCGAGCGCACGCTGTGCGTGTCGCTCAAATCGTAGAGGATCTCGCCCTCGTACGAGTCTGGCATGGCCAGCACCAGCAAGCCGGCCAGCAAGGCGAGAAAGGCGAGCGCCGAAAGCAGCAACACGCGCCAATCGGTCATCGGGCTATTCGGCTGGGGGTGGAACCGGCAGCTCGTTCACTGCCACGTCGATCCACTTGTCGCCCTCTTCGATCAGCATTACCGGGATCTCGTCGAGGATCGGATATTTACGGCCACAGTCCGGCTCCTGGCAGACCAGCCAACAATCGTGGACGAGCTCCAGGCGCCCCGGATCGTCGCCTGGCTTGCGGGTCTCGCCGCTCACGCAGTAAGGACAGCGCAGAATATCCAGCAGTTCAGAATCGACCATTTTTCCCTCTCAGAATAATTTGGAATTGTGACAAACAGTATATCACAGCCCGGCAGGGAAGCAACTGGAGGTGTAACTGCTTGTCCAGTTGCCCTTGGATGCTCTCCTGCGCCAGAGAAGGGAGAAAAAAAAGGGGGGGTTGTGTGGGCGGCTTTGCCGCCCACAACACCCCCTTCTCTCCCCACCTCTTGGTGGGAGGAACATCCAGGCGGGTAGCCTGAGCAGTTAGCTGGAGATTGACATTCGGGGGAGGATGACTATACTGAAAAACGCGGCTGGTGTTCAGGAGGGGATCCCGAGCGCTTTCGAGGCCGGTGCCAAAAGTTGTCTTGAGGCGGCGTTTGAGGCCGCGAGGGAGTGAGCGCCCGTTGTCTGTCCAGTCACTGCCGATCGACCAATTGTCAGGACGGGTCTATTTTCCAGGCTTGAATGCTCTTCGATTCTACGCCGCCATGTCGGTGGTGATTGCTCACACCAGCAACAACTTTGGCGAGTTGCGGACGATGCCGGCCCACCTCGCACTGCTGAACGCCGTGGCGCTGGATGCGCAGAGTGCGGTCAGTCTCTTTTTCGTCCTCAGCGGGTTTTTGATCACTTATCTCTTGCTGCAGGAACGACGTAGAACGGGCACGGTCTTGGTGTCCAAGTTCTATGTCCGCCGTGCCTTGCGCATCTGGCCGCTCTACTACCTCGTCGCCGCGACCGGCTTTCTTTTGCTGCGGGTGTTGGGGCCAGCGTACGCGCTCTATTTCCCCTCCCCGAGCCAGGTAATCCTGGTCGTCTTGCTGCTGCCCAACTTTGCCGGCCCGTTGGGCCCGCTGGGGCATCTCTGGTCGATCGGCCTGGAGGAACAGTTCTACCTGGCCTGGCCGTGGGTGGTCAAAAGGGGCAGCGGGTTCTTCTTGCGCGTCGTGCTGGGAATCTTGATCGTCAAGATTGGTCTGGCGCCAGTGATCCCGGCGTTTCACTCGGACGCAATGGCCCAGTTGTTCACCAGCCTGCGCTTTGAGTGCATGGCCATCGGCGCGCTGGGAGCGTACGCTTACTACCGCAATCACCGGCTGCTCGCTGTTGTATACAGCCCTTTGGCGCAGGCTCTCGTACTGGCATGCCTGCTCTTTTTGGCCCTGGTCGACATCCCGCTGACGACGGCCGGCACGGTGCTCGTGTCCATCGTTTCCATTGTGCTGATTCTCAACGTCTCGACCAACGAGCGCTCGTGGCTAAAGCTGGAACACCCGCTGCTGAACACGCTGGGCCGGATGAGTTACGGCATCTATATGTACCACTTTCCGCTGCTGTATACCGTGCTGTTCCTGCTGCGCCAGTGGCCGTGGCCGGAGAGCCACTGGTCCTATCGGCTAGTCCTGTACGGCATGACCGTTGTCGGGACGTTGGCCCTGGCGGCGGTTTCGTACCGCTGGTTCGAGGCGCCGTTCTTGGGCTGGAAGGAGCGCTTTGCCGTCATCCGCAGCCGTCGATAAGCAATGAACGAACAGCGCCGGTCGAGGCGGCAAATTCCCCCCACTTTGCTTCTCGTGGGGTTGCTCGTGATTGCCCTGCTGGTCTTTTTTCCCTACCTCTTCCGTGCTGACCGGTTGATGGGCCCCCGCTCCGGCCTGGGAACGGACATTTCGTACCGCCACTGGCCCGATCTGACCGCCTACGCCCGCGTGCTGCGGGAGGATGGCGTGATCCCGCTGTGGGATGACGCGGTAGCAGGGGGGCGGCCCCTGGCCGGTGATCCGGGCGTCCTCTGGTTGTACCCCTTCGATCTTTTGTTTCTCGTCCTGCCCCCGGCGACGGCTTTTAGCTGGCTGGCCATGCTGCACGCCGTGATTGGCGGGGTGGGGAACTATTTGTTCCTGCGCCGGGGAGTGGGCCTCTCGCGACCGGCCGCGTTTTTAGGTGGGGCTGCGTTGATGCTCAGTCCCAAGTTTTTCGCTCACCTGGCGGGCGGGCACGTCGGGGTGATCAGCGGGGCGGCCTGGATCCCCTGGGCATTGCTCGGGGTCCATCTGGCCGTTGCCGGTGATTGGAAGGGCGCCTTGCTGGCCGGGTTTGCCCTCGCTATCCAGCTACCGACTCACATCCAGATCGCTTTTTTCACTGCCTGGCTGGCGGTTGTTTACGCTCTGTGGCGGCTTTTATCGCCAGGCTGGGCGGGCTTGTGCGAACTGTTTCGACGACGGAGCCGGCGGATGCTCGTTGTCGCGGGGATTCTCCCCTGTTTCGTCGCGTTCTCGGCGGCCATTCTTTTTCCCCTGATCGGGTTGCTGCCCTATACCAGCCGGCAAGGGTTTTCTTTGCAGGATGCTTCCGTCTACTCTTTGCCGCCAGTGCTGCTGTTCACACTGCTGAGTCCCGCGCGGCTCCAGTTCTGGGAGTGGGTCCTTTACCCGGGGGCGGCGGTGCTGGTTCTTTCCTTTACCGCCTTTTTGGGGCCTGCTCGACGCGCGTCGATCTTTTGGGGCGCGGTCGCGCTCTTTTCCTTGCTCTACGCCCTGGGGCCTGCCACGCCGCTCTTTCCGCTCTTGCATCTCTTGCCAGGCTTTGCCCAGCTGCGCGTCCCACCGCGCATCTGGTTTATCGGCGGCCATGCGCTGACCGTGTTGGCGGCGTTGGGTGTGGAAGCTGCGGTCAGCGGGGTTGCCGCTCAGCGCCTGCGGCGTCGGCAGCGCATGGTGCGCTTGTTGGCCCTGCTGGTTTATGGCGGGGAGGCGGCGGCTGTCGTCGCCCTGGTTATATTTGGGGACCCACCCTGGCAGTTGTTTGCGACGTTGGTTGTCTCTATTGCCACACTGGGGCTGCTCTTTCTCTATCGACGGGGCAAGCTGCGGAGCGAGTTGTTGCAGCTTGGCTTGTCGTTCCTGGTGCTGGTCGAGCTGGTTCCCCTGGCTCGATCGTACACCCGGGCCATCCCGGTCGACGAGTTGTTGGCCGAAACACCGGCGCTGGCTTTTTTGCGCCAGCAGCCCGGCCGGTGGCGGGTCTATTCCACGCACGGCGAGCTGCCGTACGCCCTCGCCGCCGCGGCAGGGATCGATGCGGCGGAAGGCCTGCTGGCATTGCAGGTAGTCCATTACGTCGAGCTGGTCAAGCTCGCTTCGGGCTGCCAGGTCGAGGGGTATGGCACCGGCGTGCCCCCTTGCCTGACGACAGAGGTGGATCCGACGGCCTATCGGCGGGCCCACCCCGATCCCGCGCTGTTGGGGCTGCTGAACGTGCGGTACGTGCTGACCTCTTTGGTACATGACGATCCGGACCTGGAATTGGTTGCCGATTGGGGTACGGAACGCCTGTACGCAAATCGGCGCTTCCTGCCGCGGGCTTTTGTCGTCTTTCAGACCCAGGTCGTACCGGATCAGGCGGCGGTTCTCGCTGCATTGCCGCAGGTCGATCCGGCGCAGATCGCCTTGCTGACCGAACCGCTCGATATCTCGCTGGAGGGTTCGCGGCCCCTGGTTCCGGCCATGGTGGAGGAGCACTCGGCCAACGATCTGACGGTCTATGTGGATATTCCCTGCCCTGGCTTGTTGGTGGTCAGCCAGACGTGGATGCCTGGCTGGCGAGCCTGGATCGACGGCCAGCCGGCGCGGGTTCACCGCGTGGACTATGCGCTGCAAGGCGTGGCGCTGCCAGCCGGCAGGCACGCGGTTTCCTTCCGCTACTGTCCCGTCGAATGGCAGTGGGGCTGGAGAATTTCTCTGGGTGGATTTGCCATTGCCGGTATCTGGGTCTTGGGCTGGCTGTTTTCCCGCTTAAAGTCCCGCGTCTCCCTGTAGTGTACATGATTGGCCGAGTCGTTTTCTTTGATGTATAATGCGCTGCAAATCTGGCGGCGGTCTCTTTCCACTGCCAAGCTGGTGAGGTTCCTATGCACGCCCTGCTCATTGCCCAGGATTCGGACGAGGTGGCCATCCTCTCCCTGGTGCTGCAGCGGGTGGGAATGACGGTCGGCCGTGCGGCGGCCCTCGAACGCCTCCTGCAGACAGGGCCGGAGCACCCGGCGGATTTTGTCGTCCTGGCTTCCCGTGAAAACCCCCCCGCGGCCCAGGTTCGCCGCTTCCGCGCTCAGGCCCAAGTTCCACTGATGGTGATCACCGGCCCTATCGAGGAGGAAAGCCAGATTGAATTGCTCAATGCCGGGGTGGACCTGGTGATCTCGCGCCCGTACAGCACCCGCCTGCTCATCAGCCAGGTGCGCGCCCTGCAGCGCCGGGCGGGCGGGGTGCCCTTTTTTACCCTTCCCACGCTCAGCATCGGCGGGTTGACTCTCGACCCGGCGGCCCGGACGGTCCAGTTGGCCGAGGCGCCCCCGCGCCGCTTGACCCACCTCGAGTTTCGCCTGCTCTACACGCTGATGATCCACCAGGGACAGATCCTCCCCGCGGATACGCTGGTGGAACACGTCTGGGGGTACACCGGCGAGGGCGACCGTGACCTGGTCCGCGGCCTCGTCAGCCGCCTGCGGGCCAAGGTGGAAGGCGACCCGCGCAACCCGGCTTACATCATCACCGTCCCCGGGGTCGGTTATTTGTTTTCCAATCTTGACAATTCAGCCGAGTAAAAGTGCCCCGCGTGGGCGTTGTTGATGATTCCTCGCCGTGGCAGAAAGAGCCTCGTCAGCCAACCGGGTTTGTCACAAAAATTGCACAGCAGCCCGGTTTCTGAAACGTGTTTCTAATACCTTTTCCATGTTTTTCTGACAACGCCGTCCTATCATATTGTCTAATTCGACAATGGCACATTTCAGCAGATTGCTCTGCCAAGCACGGAAAAGGGGGGTTTCGCGGGCGGCGAAGCCGCCTGCGAAACCCCCCTTTTCCCCTTCTCCCTGCGGGAGAGCATCCAATGTTGAAGTGTGCCATTGTCAAGCTAATCAGCCTGCACCCCTGTCTTCCTTGTGGGGAGGGGGGAGTCCCATGCACCTGATGACGATTGGAGGAAGAAATGGATATCGGTATTTGCCCTTCTTGCGGCGATGACATCAAGCTGCGAACACCACGGGTTGGGCTGCAGTTGCGTTGTCCCTACTGCGATGCGTGGATCGAGGTCATCGAGTTGGACCCTATCGAGTTGGACTGGGTCTATGACGACGATTGGGACGACGAGGATTGGGAAGAGGAGGATTGGGAGGAAGAGGAAGAGCAAGATTACTAGGACTCGGCGCGGTCGAGACAACGGTTCGAGTCAAACAAACAACCTGCTGCTGGAGCCTGCATTTCACACCCATAGGTGGAAGATGCAGGCTTTTGGCGCTGCAAGCGGCCGCCTCGTCCCTTCCCACATCCGGTTTCCCCCTTGTTGGCAGATGTGTTATAATCACCGTCATGGCCGAGGATCCCATCACGGTAAAGGGCATACGGGATGGCCTGCTGATTACGCTGGGAGAGGGCCCCTGGGAAGAACGCTTGCTTCGCCTCGCCGGGCGCTTGCAGGCGGGGGCCACCTTTTTCCAGGGCGGGCGCGCTGCCCTGGACGTGGGCGCCCGCGAGCTGGATGGCGAACAGATCGAGCGGGTCCGCGACCTGCTGGCCCGCTCCGGCGTCGAACTGTGGGCCCTGTTGAGTAGTTGTGATGCTACTGTCATCGCTGCCGTCCGCGCCGGGCTGGTGCCCGACCTGGAATTGGGCTTGCCAGCTCAACAGTCCGCGCCCACGCAAGAGCCTCCCGCGCCCACCGGGGCGCTGGTCGTCGAGCGAACCCTGCGCTCGGGACAGCGGTTGGAGCATCCTGGCGATGTCGTCATCATCGGCGATGTCCATGCTGGCGCGGAGGTCGTTGCGGGCCGGCACGTCGTCGTCTGGGGCTGGCTGCGGGGGATGGTCCACGCCGGGGCGATGGGTGATGACAGCGCCATCGTCTGTGCGCTGGGCCTGGCGCCGACACAGTTGCGCATCGCCGGTCACATTTCGCGTTCGCCGGACGAGAAACAGCGCGACGTGGTACCCGAGATGGCGCGGGTGCGCAACGGCCGTATCGAGGCCATACCTTGGCAGTAGCTACGGGGGTGTTTGGGCACCCCGGGCGATTTGGGGTTCTGCCTGGATAAAGGGGGATTGATGGCTGGCAAAGTCTTGACCATAACATCGGGCAAGGGCGGGGTTGGAAAAACAACCGTTACGGCCAACCTGGGAGTGGCCCTGGCTCTCCACAGCCAGCGGGTGACGGTCATCGACGCCGACATTGGCTTGCGCAACCTGGACGTGATGTTGGGGCTGGAAAATCGCATCGTCTATGACCTGGTCGACGTTGTGGAGGGGCGTTGCCGGCTGCGCCAGGCGTTGGTCCGCGACAAGCGGCTGCAGGAGCTGTTCCTCCTGCCCGCCGCCCAGACCCGCGACAAGACGGCCGTCAGCCCGCAAGATATGGTGCAGGTCTGTGATGATCTGCGGCAGTCGTTCGACTTTCTCCTCATCGACTCGCCGGCGGGCATCGAGCAGGGCTTTCAGAACGCCGTCGCTCCCGCCGACGGGATCCTGATCGTCACCAATCCAGAGGTTGCCGCGGTCCGTGACGCCGACCGGATCATTGGCCTGCTCGAAGCGGAGGAAAAGGGTCCGGCTCACCTGATCATTAACCGGCTCAAACCCAAGCTGGTCGAGCGGGGGGATATGCTGGATACGGCGACGGTGGTGGAACTGCTGGCCATTCAACTGATTGGCATCGTCCCCGAGGACGAGTCCGTCATCGCCGCTGCCAATACTGGCCGGCCGATCGCCTTTGACGATGGCGTAACTGGCCGTTCTTTTCACGACATCGCCCGGCGCTTGTTGGGGGAAAACATACCCTTTGCACCGCTCAAGGAACCCGGTTTCTTTGATCGCCTGCTGCGCATCGTACGTCCTGAGGGAGGATAAGATGAGATTGCTAGACCTTCTACTATGTCGTCGGCAGCCATCCAGCAGCGAGATTGCCCACGAGCGGCTGCGGCTGGTGTTGGCCCACGACCGGGCCAATATCTCCCCCGGCATGTTGGATACCCTCAAGGACGAGCTCATCACGGTCATCTCGCGCTACGTCCCCATCGATGCTGCGGGGGTGGAAGTGACTTTTACCCAGGGCCGCCGCGAAAGCCGCCTCGTCGCCGACATCCCCCTTCAGACGGGAAAACAGCACGGGCAGTAGATGCAGCGAGCCCAAGTCTGGCGACAGTTTGATTTTCTGCTCCTGGCCTTTTTCCTGGTCCTCATCGCCCTGGGAGTGGCCATGATCCGCAGTGCCAATCTGGGCACCCCTGACCTGGCCGATCTGTGGCGCACCCAGGCCACCTACGCCGCGGTTGGCCTGGCCCTGTTCCTACTGCTGGCCTTGATCCCTTACACCTGGCTCCGCCAGGTCTGGTGGGCCGGCTACCTGCTGGCGATTGCGTTGCTGGTTCTGGTGCTCATCATCGGCGAGAGCGAGATCGGCGACGTGCGGCGCTGGTTCTACGTCGGCACCTTTCGTTTTCAGCCCTCCTTTCCCGCCATGCTGCTCCACGTCGTGACGATGGCGGCTGTCCTGGACGAAAAATCGCGCGAGCATCGCGTCGAGATGGAGGGGGAGGCCGTGGGAGAGCCGCCGGGCCTGCTGCTCTACATCCTCTCCGGGGTCATGGCCTTTTTGCTGGCCGGCCTGGTGTTTTTGGAGCCGGATATGAGCACGGCGATGGTCTTTATCGTCATCTGGATCGCCGTTGCGTTTATCGCCCGAACGCGGCTGCTCTATTTCTTGCTCACCGCTTTCCTGGGCCTGGCCGCCGTGGTTCCTCTCTGGCAGGTGATGAAACCGTACCAGCAGGAGCGCGTGCTGACCTTTTTCTTTCCCACCCGCGATCCGGGGGCGTTGTACAACATCAACCAGTCGTTGATCAGCATCGGTTCCGGCGGGCTGTGGGGGCAGGACTATGGCGCGGGCAGCCAGAGCCAGCTGCACTTTCTCCGCGTGCGCCACACCGACTTTATCTTTTCGGTGGTTGCCGAGGAGCTGGGATTTATCGGCGCCATGCTGGTGATCGTCCTCTTTGTCCTGCTGGCCTGGCGGATGATGCGCGCCGCTATCCGCGCCCCGGACCGCTTTGGGCAGCTGTTGGTGGTTGGCGCTGGAGCGATCCTCTTCTTTCCCCTGGTGGTCAACATCGGCATGAGCATCGGCCTGCTGCCGGTGACTGGCCTGCCGCTCCCCTTTATCAGCTATGGGGGTACCTCGCTGCTGACGTCGATGATGGCGCTCGGCTTGATTGCCAACGTAGCGCTGCGGGGGAGGTGAGCGGGATGGAAGGCAAAAATCCGCCAGAATAGGGCGATGACTGCAGCTCGCTTTTGCCCACCTCAGCCGACCGGCCAGCGCTGCCGGGAGCCCCGCTGATGGCCCGGACAGCCGGGTACCGCCGCGTCGAGGTTGCCAGCATCTTGATCTTTTTGCTGGTCAGCCTGGCGCTCCTGCTGGCCAACCCTGCGTCGCAACTTTCCGCCACCATCCCCTGCGAAAACAGCCCGCAGGTCGAGGCCCTGGCCTCGTGCATGCCGAACCAGGGCTGGGCGCCGCTGACGGTCTATTTCAGCGCCTTTGGCAGCGCCGCTGCCGACCGGATCGTGCGCTACCAGTGGGACCTGGACGGCAACGGTCGCCTCGACACCGACGCCACGGCGGCGGGTGGCTACGCTCGCTATACCTACAGCAAGCCGGGTGACTACTGGGTCACCCTGGTGGTGACGGACGACCAGGGCCGCGCCGCCAGTGACAGCCTGCTCGTCAGCGTCCGCCACCCGGCCTCCAGCAGCGTTGATTACTGGACGATTTTCGACGACAGCCAGGTGCGCCGCATCGACGTCATGCTCACCCAGGCCGATTGGGAGCGGATGTGGGCGGACCCCCCGGCCCAGGTCGAGGTTCCCGCCGACGTGGTCATCTTTGGCGAGCGCCTCGACGACGTCGGCTTTAGCATGCGCGGCCAGTTCTCTTTGCGCGAGTCGGGCGCCAAGAAGCCGTGGCAGATCGACACCGATGCCTACGTCGCCGGGCAGGAGTATCGCAACCTGCGGCGGCTCGTCTTTACCAACAACATCGGCGACCCGTCGCTGCTGCAGGAAAAGCTGGCTTATGACATGATGTACTTTGCCGGCGTGCCGGCCAGCCACGCCTGTTTCGTCGAAATCTGGATCGACATCACCGACGACGACGAGCCGGCGGCCTTTTGGGGCGTCTATACCATGGTCGAACGGGTGGACCGCAAGTTCCTCGCCAACCGCTTTGGGCCGGGGAACCGGGACGGGAATCTCTACAAAGCCAGCCACGCCCAGCGGGGGCCGATGGACCTGGTCTACTATGGCCCGCGGATCGAGGACTATCCCACCCAAAACGGGCAGTACGCTTACGGCAAGATGACGAACGAGGCGGCGGTGGATTACAGCGACGTCGTTCAGCTTTGTTACGTCGTCGACGGCGCCGAGTACGAGTCGCCCGAGGCCTTTGCCCAGGCGCTGGAAGAGGTGCTGAACGTGGACAGCTTTTTGCGCTACATGGCGGTCGTAGTGACGCTGTCGAACTGGGATATTTACCCCTACACTGGCAACAACTATTACCTCTATCACAACCCCGCTACAGGCCGCTTCGAGTGGATCCCGTGGGATCTGGCATGGGGGGGCGATCCGCGCCAACCGTTGTTTGAACTGGACGGACCGCGCCTGGTGCCGTATGCGCCGCTGTACGAGCGGGTGTTTGCGGTCGAGCGCTACCGGCGGCAGTACGCCGCCTACCTCGACCTGCTGAGCCGGGAGTGGTTCACCTACGAGCACGTCTACGACCGGGCCAGCGCGCTGCACGCTACGCTCGCGCCCTATGTCACCCAGGGCACGGGCGACAGGATGTTTTTCGGCAATAACGCCACGTTCGCTGGCGAGGACTTTGACCGGGCCTGGCTCGACCTGCCGCGCATGGCCGGCGAGCGGAGCGACTTTATCCTCACCACCCTGGCGCAGGGCGGTTGGGATGAGGAGAGGTGAGCGATGCAGAAACGATCCGTGCTTTTCCCTGTCGTGTTGGTTGTGGCACTGTCAGCTGCCCTGGCGCCCGCGCTCGCCGTGCGGGCGCCTGTGCCCGTTGTGCGGGCGCAGGAGGAGGGCTTTGTCGAGACCTTTGACAGCCCGCGCCTGGAGGGCTGGGATCGCTCCCCCGAGATCACCGTGGTCGACGGTGTGTTGCGGGTCGTCCCCGGCAATTTCGCCCTCCACCCGGGCGATTGGAGCGCGATCACCCTCGACGTTCGCCTGCGGCGCAGCCAGCCGGGGGAAATCCTCATTCACTACTACTTTCGGGAGGAGAGCAGTTACGTCCTGCACGTCGGAGAGGGCGTGATCGTCCTGGAACGGCGGGCGGCGGGCGCGTCCGACGAGCTGGGGCACGCCGCGCTCGCCGACCGCCGGGCCGAAGACTGGCTCGACCTCCAGGTCGTCGTGAACGACGGGCAGCACGCGGTTTCCCTCGACGGGGAATTGCTCTTTACCGCCGTCGACCCCGAGCCGCTTTTGCCGGGGGCGATCCTCTTGCAGGCGGTCGGCGAGAGCATCGGCGAGTTCGACCGGCTGGCCCTCTCCGGCCGGATGGGAGGGCCGCGGGAGCCCCCGGCTGGTGAGCGCCCGCCGGTTGGGGGGGCGGCCGCCACGCCGGACAGCGATCTTGCCACCGAGTTCTTTGCCGCTCAGGTCGGCGGTGTCGAGTTGACTGCTTTTCTGATCAACATCGCCCTGGCGGTCGTCACCTCCTACATCCTGGGCCGGGTCTATGTCCACTGGGGTGCATCTCTCTCCAACCGCCGCCGCTTTGCGGCCAATTTCGTGCTGCTGACTGTCACCACCACCTTTATCATCCTCGTCGTGCGTTCCTCGGTCGCCCTCTCGCTGGGCCTGGTGGGCGCACTGTCGATCGTCCGCTTCCGCACCGCGGTCAAAGAGCCGGAAGAGCTGGCCTATCTCTTTTTCGCCATTGCTCTCGGCATTGGGCTGGGCGATAACCAGCGGACGATCACGCTGCTCGCCTTTGCGGTGACGATCGCCATCCTGGGGGTGGCCAAGCTCTTCCGCCGCAGCCAGGCGGACGTCAACCTGCACCTGACCGTGACCAGCCACAAGCCGCAGCCGGTCGACATGGACGAGATCGTCGCTGCGCTGCAGCCGCACTGCACCAAGCTCAAGCTGCTGCGCTTTGACGAGAACGACCAGGTGCTGGAGATGGCCTTCCTGGTCGAGTTCCGCCACGCGTCCGACCTCGGCCAGGCCAGGGCGGCCATCCGCGCCCTCGGCGACGCGGTCGACATGACCTTTTTGGACAACAAGGGAAGCTGGTGAACGAGGCCCTCTTTCGCTACGAGCGCAAGTTCCTGGTCGACCAGTTGGACGCGCACCAGGTGCGGATGCTGGTCAAGCTGCATCCCGCGCTCTTTGTGCAGCCCTACCCGCCCCGCTTTGTGAACAATGTCTATTTCGATTCGCCCGGGCTCGATTTTTACCACGACAACGTCCGCGGCGTCAGCGACCGGATCAAGGTCCGCGTGCGCTGGTACGGCGACTTGCTGGGGGCAATCAAGCAGCCGACGCTCGAGTTCAAGGTCAAGCGGGGATTGGTGGGGGCAAAGGAGCAGTATCCCCTCGCGCCATTCCAACTGGCGCCCGGGGTCTCGAACGGGCGCCTCCAGGGGCTCTTGCGAGAAAGCCCGCTGCCTGGCTGGGCCGTGGCGTGCCTGCACAACCTGAGCGCCGTGCTCGTCAACCGCTACGAGCGCTGGTACTTTGCCACGCGGGACGGCGCCTACCGGGTGACGGTCGATACCGGGCTGACTTTTTACCGCGTCGGCCAGCTGCGGAGCAGCCTGGCGCACCGGCAGGTCGACCCCGTCCACGTTATCGTCGAGCTCAAATACGGCGCGGCGCACGAAAAAGGGGCGGGCCGGGTTTCGGGCTATTTCCCGTTCCGGGTGACCAAGAGCTCCAAGTACGTGCAGGGGATCGAGCACGTGTTCCCGTAGCCGCTATTTTGATAGTGCTCCGATTAAGTGGTTCTCTCGCTAAATTCGCAGACTCAGTAGATCCAAAATCTGGCCGCAGAGACACGTCTGGTCGTCGAAATTGCATAGATGTCATTCTGAGCAGCCTGCCCCGGGCGTAGCCGAGGGGAGCGTAGCGAGCGAAGAATCCCGTTCCGGAGA
>JAFGEI010000230.1 GCA_016931695.1 Anaerolineae bacterium
GAGGCGCGCATGAACCAGACGCCCGAGATCGCCCAGCAGTTGACGCTGTGGGACCAGCGCGGTTCGAACGTCATTCGGGGGAACCTGTTGGTCATCCCCATCGACCACAATCTGCTCTACGTGGCACCGATCTATTTACAGGCCGAAACGGGCAAGATCCCCGAGCTCAAGCGCGTCATCGTCGCCTATAGCGAGCGGGTGGCGATGACCGAGACGCTGGAGGAAGGACTGCGGGCGGTATTGGCAGCCGGCCCCACCCTGCCGCCGAAAGAGGGCCGCGCGTGGGAAGAGATCGCCCAATCGGCGCAGGAGCACTATGCCCGGGCGCAAGAGTGCCTGCAGGCCGGCGATTGGGTCTGCTACGGGGCTGAGCTGGAGGCGCTGGAGCGGGATCTGCAAGAGTTGGTGGAGATGGCGGGGGAGGAGTAGCAGGTTACAGGTTGGCAGGTTGCAGGTTGCAGGTTGCAGGTTGCAGGGTGAATCACGTTAAAGCTGCGGCGCCGCCGAATCGCTTCGGCGATCGACTCCTCGTCCACAACACCCTGAGGTTCGAGCGATGCCCCAAGATTCGGACCGCCCTGTCAAACTCGAGACCCTCACTCTCCCCATCGCCGACCTGGACTGCGCCGACTGCGCGCGCACCCTGGAGGATGGGGTGGGGCAGCTGCCCGGTGTCGCCCGGGCCGAGGTGGCGCTGTTGGCGGGGACATTGGCCATCGACTATGACCCCACCACCGTCAATCGCGAGCAGATCGTCGCCCGCATTCGCGGCCGGATCCGGGAACTCGGTTACGACGTCGTCCAGGAAGAGCAGACTTGGGTCTACCGCGTGGACGACATGGACTGCGCCGACTGCGCGGCCAAGGTCGAGGCCGGCGTGCGGGCCCTCCCAGGGGTGAGTGAGGTCGCGTTGAGCTTTGCCACGGCCCGGCTGGTCGTGCGCGGCGGCGACCCCACCCTCGGTGCGGCCATCGAGTCCCGCGTGCGCGGGCTGGGCTATACCCCCCGCGCCGAGGATACGGCCAAGCAGCCGGCCACCCGGTCCAAGCCAGGGTGGATCGCCTTCATCCGCCAGAACCGCGCCGCCTGGTGGGCCGTCGGCGCCCTGCCTTTCCTCCTGGCGGGATTCATTTTCCTGCTGCTGGGGCTGCCCGGCTGGCTGCGCGACGGCTGTTTTGGCGTGGCGCTGGTCATCGCCGGCATCCCCGTGGCGCGGGCCGGCCTCGCCGCCCTGCGCGTGACCCGCAGCCTCGACATCAACGTACTCATGACCATCGCCGGTGTCGGCGCCGCCATCGTCGGGGAGTGGGAGGAAGGGGCCGTGGCCATCTTTCTCTTTGCCGTCGGCGAGCTGCTCGAACGCTACACGATGGATCGGGCCCGCGGCGCCATCCGTGCGCTGATGGACCTGTCGCCGGAAGAAGCATACCGTGTGGTCGATGGACGCGAGGCACTTGTGCCGGTTGAGGTGTTACAGGCCGGCGACACCGTGCGGCTGCGGCCGGGCGCGCGCATCCCCGCCGACGGCGAGGTGCTGGAGGGCCGCTCGGCGGTGAACCAGGCCGCCATCACCGGCGAGAGCCTGCCGGTGGACAAGGGCCCGGGGGACGAGGTCTATGCCGGGACGCTCAACGGCGAGGGCGTATTGCTGGCCCGCGTGACCCGGCCGGCCGGCGAGAGCACCCTGGCACGCATCATCCAGATGGTCGAGGACGCCCAGTCGCGCAAGGCCCCGACGCAGCGCTTTGTGGATCGGTTCGCCCGCGTCTATACGCCGGTCGTGGTCGGGCTCGCGGTGTTGGTCGCGGCCATTCCCCCCCTTCTTTTAGGAACAGAGTTCGTCCCCTGGTTCTACCGCGCCCTCACCATGCTCGTCATCGCCTGCCCCTGCGCGCTCGTACTCTCTACCCCCGTCTCCATCGCCGCCGCCATCGCCGCCGCCGCGCGGCAGGGCGTGCTCGTCAAGGGCGGTGCCCACCTGGAGGCGCTGGGCAGCATCCAGGCCCTGGCGCTGGACAAGACCGGCACCCTCACCGAGGGCCGGCCGGCCGTGACCACCGTCATCGCCTACAACGGCCACACCGAGGATGACGTCGTGCGCCTCGCCGCCTCCGTCGAGAGCGACTCCACCCACCCCTTGGCCCAGGCCATCGTGCACGAGGCCCGCCGGCGCGGGCTCGCCCTTCCGCCGGCCGAGGAGGTACAGGCACTCACCGGGCGTGGGATCACGGCGTTGGTGAACGGCGTCCGCTTCTATATCGGCAACCACACCTTTATCGAGACGTGCGGACGGCATCCCGAGGCGGTCTGCCGCCAGGTGGAGGGACTGGAAGCGCAGGGCCAGACCGTCATCCTCGTGTGCGACGAACAGGCCGTCTGGGGGACCATCGCCCTGGCCGATCGGCTGCGGCCGCAGAGCCAGCGGGCGGTAGCGGAACTGCGCCGGGCCGGCGTGGACCACGTGGTCATGCTGACCGGCGACAACCGCCCCACCGCCGAGGCCATCGCCCTGCAGGCCGGCGTGGACGACGTGCGCGCCAACCTTCTGCCCGAGCACAAGGTGGACGCCATCGAAGCGCTCCTGCGGCGCTATGGAACAGCCGGTATGGTCGGTGACGGCGTCAACGACGCCCCGGCCCTGGCCCGCGCGACGGTAGGCATCGCCATGGGCGCCATCGGCAGCGACGCCGCGCTGGAGACGGCCGACATCGCGCTGATGACCGACGCCCTGGAGCGCCTGCCGTGGGCCGTCCGCCTGGGCCGGCGCACGCGCGGCACAATCGCCTTCAATATCGCCCTGGCACTGGGGCTGAAGGCCATTTTTATGGGCCTGGCCCTCTTCGGCCTGGCGACGCTGTGGATGGCCGTCTTTGCCGACGTGGGGGCATCGCTGCTGGTGACGTTGAACGGAATGCGGCTGCTGTGGACCCGCTCACCCGCCAACTCGCCTGACCGCCTCAACGACGGTCCGCAGCGGTAGCCCTTGCTCCCGGGCGATGCGGGCGCAATCGTCGTACTCGGGCGAGAGGGCAAAGCACTCCCCGTTGAGCCACTTCTCCTTGACGCGGACCAGGCCCCAGGGCGTCTCGACCTCCCGCCCGCGCCGGTCGGCCTTGACGCGCTCCAGCGTCGAGAACCGCACCCCCAGCGTCGGCGTCTCGCGCAGCATCACACCGGCCAGCGCTTCCGCCTGCTCCGGGGGGGAGAGGACGGCGAGGAGGATCCCCGGCCGGCCCTTTTTCATCTGCACCGACGTGCACCACACGTCCAACGCCCCGGCGGCCAAGAGGCGCTCCATCGCGTAGCCCAGTTCCTCCCCGGTGGCATCGTCAAGGTTGCACGCCAGCAGCACGACCTGGTCGCGCTCCGGGCCGGCCGGCGCGGCCTCACCGATCCAGGCGCGCACGGCGTTGGCCCAGGGAAACTCTTTCTGCCCAAAGCCATAGCCGACGGCCCGCACGCGCAGCGGCGGGTAGGCAAAGGTGGCGTACTCCGCCAGGAGGGCCGCCGCCGTGGGCGTGACGATCTCGGTCTGAGCCGGGTGCGGGCAGGTCGGGGCACCCACTTCTGCGAGCAGGGCGAGGGTGGCCGGGGCCGGCACCGGGAGCCGGCCGTGCGCCGTCTCGATGGTGCCGCTGCCCAGGGGCACCGGAGAGGAATACACCTGCGTGACGCCGAGGCGTTCCAGGCCGGCCGCGAACCCCACAATGTCCACCAGGCTGTCCACCGCGCCGACCTCGTGAAAGTGGACCTTTTCCAGCGCCACACCGTGGACGCCGGCCTCGGCCCGCCCCAGGCGCTCAAAAGCAGCCAGGCTGCGGGACTGAACAGCCGGGGAAAGGGCGCTCTCCTGAATGAGGCGCCGGACGTCGGAGAGGTGGCGGGCCGGCTGGGCCTGCGCCAGGTCGTGCACGTGCAGGCGCGTGCCCGAGAGGCCGTGGCGGACCTGCCGTTCGACCTCGAGTTCGTAGCCGGACAGGTCCAGCTTCTCCAAATCGACCCGCAGGTCGTCCAGGGGCAGGCCGAGGTCCACCAGCGCGCCGAGCAGCATGTCGCCGCTGGCGCCGGAGAAAAGGTCGAGGTAGAGGATGGTGCTCATAGTAAGCTCCTTGGGAAGATGCAGGATGCAGGATGCAGGATGCAGGATGCAGCATGGTCAGGTGTGAAAAGACGATAAGGCGAGAGAGCGACAAGGCGGAAGTGTGAATCCGCTCGTCCGCGAGTCCGCGACAAGGCGTATCAGGGAGATTGTCCTTCCACGGCGGCGCGTCGGGCGGCGGCAGCACGGTTGGCGATGAGGCCGGCCACGGCCCCGGCACCGATGCCGTTGTCGATATTGACGACGCCCAGGCCGGGGGCACAGGTCTGCAGCATGGAATAGAGCGCCGCAATACCATCCCCGCCAAGGCCATAGCCCACCGAGGTGGGTAGGCCGATAACGGCGACGTCCACGAGCCCGACCACGACCGAGGGCAGCGCCCCATCCATCCCCGCAGCGACGATGAGCACATCCACCTGGTGTTGATCCAACAGCGCCGAGAGCGGCTCAAAGAGGCGGTGCAGGCCGGCCACGCCTACGTCATAGGCGGTATGGACTGTGCAGCCCATCTCCCGGCAAAGCAGCGCCGCCTCCTCGGCGACAGGGATGTCCGACGTGCCGGCGGTGATGATGCCCACCCGCCCACCGGTCTGCGCCTGCACAAAATCCGGCCGGCGCAGGACAGCCGCCCGCGGCAGCGCCAGCCACTCCAGTTCCGCCTCCGCAAACTCGGACCGCAGCCGAGCCTCCAGCTCGGCCCCCGCCCGGCTGAGGATGGCCCGACCGGTCCGCTCCAAGAAGGCACCAGCGATGGCTACCGCCTGGTCCACCGTCTTGCGGTCGGCCAGGATGACCTCGGGCACGCCCTTGCGGTGCGAGCGGTCGAAATCGGGGGCGGCGAAGGAGAGTGGTGCAGGCGATAGGGACATGGTATACCTCAGCAGAACAGCAGGGTGAGCCTGACAAGATGACAAGGCGACTGGATAACAAGGCAAGAAAGCGATAAAGCGAAATAGCGAGAGAGAGACGGCGAGTCAGCGCGGCAGCGCCTCGTTCAGGCTGCCACTGCGAAAGCCCTCCAGGTCCAAGGTCACGTACCGGTAGCCCAGCTCGCGCAGGTGGACGGTGATATCTTCCCGCACCTCCGGTCGGGCCAGTCTAGCGATGTCGTCGGCCGGGACCTCGAGGCGGGCCACGGGAAAGTGCTCGCGCACGCGCAGTTGAGCCAGGCCCAAGTGAGCGCGCAGCCAACTCTCGGCGGCATCGATGCGAGCCAGTGCCTCAGACGAGAGGGCCGTGCCGTACGGGACGCGCGAGGCCAGGCAGGCCTGCGCAGGATTGTCCCACGTCGGCAGGCTCATCTCGCGCGACAGCGCGCGGACGTCAGACTTGGAAAGGCCGGCCTCCAACAGCGGTGCACGTACGCCCAGCTCCTCCGCGGCGCGCATGCCGGGGCGATGGTCCCCGATGTCATCCACGTTAGCCCCGTGCAGCAGGATGGAGAAACCCTCGGTCCGGGCGATGTCCAGTAGACGAGCAAAGAGCAAGCGTTTGCAGTAGTAGCAGCGACCCGGCGGATTCGCGGCGATCTCGGGCTCGTTCAGGAGATTAACGGGTAACACCAGATGCCGGACGTCGAGTTGGCCGGCCAATGACTCGGCCTGAACCATCTCGCCGGACGATACAAACTCGGATTGGACCGTGAGCGCCAGCACCCCTTTACGCCCCAGCACCTCGCGGCAGACGGCCAGGAGCAGGGTGCTGTCCACGCCGCCGGAGAAAGCCACGGCCGCGCGGCCCAGCGCGCCGACAAGCTGGCGCAATGCTGCCGCTTTCGTTACCAATACCGCCTCCATAGTACGCTGCCGCACTCTTTAGCGAGCCAGATTGGGACACAGATACCACAGATGAACACGGATTAGAAATCCCCAAATCCGTGTTCATCTGTGCAAATCCACGCCCAACAAGCTTGTTGTAGCTGCATGCAGTTTCCATCCCCACCCCGCTGACTCGCTGATTCGCTGACTCGCTCACTCGCTATGTCAACTTCTCCCGCGCCTTGGCGCTGATATAGTCCATACTCCAGACCATCGCGACCGTAGCCCACAAAATAGTCGCCGCGGAGCTATAGCGGCCCAGCCCGACGTACTCGAGCAGCTTGGTACCCATACCGCCGCCGCCGACGAAGCCGATGACCACCGACATGCGCAGGTTGATATCCCACTGGTAGAGGATGTAGGCCAGGAAGCGGGGGACCAACTGGGGAACCACGGCGTAGCCCAACGTCTGCATACGGTTGGCTCCAGTCGAGGTGACTGCCTCCACCGGCCCAGGGTCGATCTCTTCGATCGTTTCGGAAAAGAGCTTGCCCAGGTTGGGAATATTGTTCAGCGTCAACGCCAGCACGCCGGCAAAGGGCCCCAGCCCAACCCAGATGGCACAGATCACGACCAGGATCATGGGTTCGATGGAACGCCACAGGTTGAAGAGGAGCCGGAAAAAGTTATAGACCACCCGGCCGACGACGGTACGGCCCATAATATTGCGGGCGGCAAAAAAGCTCAAGGGGACGGCAAAGATCGAGGCCAGCGTGGTCGCTATCAGCGCCATCAACAGGGTGACGATAGCCAGGTCCACGGTCACCTTGAGCGCCTCGCTGGGCTCCAGCCCGCCGATCACCTCTTTCCAGGAGATGGCCACCTGGTTCGCCGGC
>JAFGEI010000231.1 GCA_016931695.1 Anaerolineae bacterium
AGTTGCCACCCTCGCCCGCGAGAGGAGGGAAAGCGGGGGTGTCGAGAGCGGCAAAGCCGCTCTCGACACCCCCATCTCTCCCCTTTTCGGGGTGGGGGCACTGCTCAGGCGGGCAGCCTGAGCAGTTACCAAAAAGTCACCTTTCAGCCGCCGACCGCGGGCCGGGCCCGCGGAAGGCAGCTGCAAGACAGAGGTAAAGGAGGTTTCCGGATGGCATACACCTGCCCCAAATGCACAACAGGCTCGCTGCAACCGATGGAATGGAAGCTCCGCGTCATGCTGGCGCTTTTTTCCGCCGCCGCGCTGATCATTCCCGGCCTGGCCTTGACCATGATTGGCTTTGGCATTCCTTTTCTCGTCGCCGCTCCCCTGGTCGCCTTTCTTTTTCTGATTCTACCTTGGAAACGGTGCGACCGCTGCGGCCACATTACAGCCCGCGCCAGCGGAAAGTGATTCGTGGAACCATCCACCATCGCGACAATCTTTTCCGAACAGGCAGCTAAGAAACCTGGCCTACAAAACAAAAGCGACGCTTGTCTATCCTTTCCCGCCGTGCTAGAATGGGGCCGAGATGGAGGCGATTGAAAAAGGATGAACGGATCGCGAACCGGTCCCCAGGAAAACGCGGCGATTCCCCTGTACGTCTGGATACTGGCGCTGGTGGTGCTCCTGCTGGCGACGGTAGCCTGCGGGCTGTGGGCATTCTACACCCTACGGCTCCAGCGTCCATTAGCCGGCCCCAGCCCGACGCCGATCATCTGGACGGCGACGCCGGCGCCAACCATGACGCCTGCCCCGCTGCCGAGCGACACGCCGGAACCCACGCCCACCGCTTCCAGCGAGATCGTGATCGGCGGCTACGTGCAAGTGAGCGGGACGGGCGGAGCGGGGGTCAGCCTGCGGCAGGAGCCGGACCTCAACAGCACGCGCCTGGGCATCGCCCAGGAGGAGGACGTCCTGATCGTGTTGGACGGCCCGCGCCGGAGCGGCGGTTTCACCTGGTGGCTGGTGCGCGACCGGGAAGAAGAGGCGCAGCAGGGTTGGGCAGTGGCCAACTACCTCCATCCCGTCGACCACCCATAAATAGTCAAGTTCCAAGGACTTTGGACTATGCTAAAAAGAGTTAAAGAACTGCGCGAACAAATCCGCTACCACAACTATCGCTACTACGTCCTTGCCGATCCCATCATCAGCGACGGCGAGTACGACGCACTGCTGCGCGAGCTGCGGCAGTTGGAGACGCAGTACCCCGAGCTGGTCAGCCCGGACTCTCCCACGCAGCGGGCTGGCGCGCCGCCGGCGGCCGAGTTCCCCCGCGTCGAGCACCCGGCCCCGATCCTCAGCCTGGACAATGCCGCCGCTGGCGACGACGTCCGGGCGTGGCGGGAACGGATCGCCAAGCTGCTACCCCCCAACACCCCGCTCGGCTTTGTCGCCGAGCCCAAGATCGACGGGCTGACCGTGGTGCTGCACTACCGGGAGGGGCTGTTCACGCTGGGCGCGACGCGGGGGGACGGCGTGGCCGGGGAAGAGATTACCGCCAACCTGCGCACGCTGCGCCAGCTGCCACTGCGCATCCCCCCCCATCCCGACGGCCCCCTTCCCCCGCCCTACCTGGTGGTGCGGGGAGAAGCGTTCATGACCGTCGCCGATTTTGAGCGTTTCAACCAGCAGCAGGAGGAAAAGACCTTTGCCAATCCCCGCAACGCCGCCGCCGGGTCGCTGCGTCAGCTCGACTCCCGCATCACCGCCCGACGCCCCCTGAGCCTCTTTTGCTACGCCGTCGTGTATTGGGAGGGGGAACCGGCCCCGCCAGCCACGCAGTGGGAAACCCTGCAATACCTGCAGGCGCTCGGTTTTCCGGTGGCAGAGGCGAGCAGGCGCTTTGACGACCTGGAAGGCGCCATCCGCTACAGCGAGGCGTGGGGAGAAAAGCGTGACGCGCTGCCCTACGAAGCGGACGGCATGGTGATCAAGGTCGACGAGCTGCGCGTCGCCGAGGAACTGGGCACGGTCGGCCGCGCGCCGCGGGGGGCCATCGCCTTCAAGTTCCCGGCCCGCGAAGCGACGACCCGGCTGCTCGACATCCGCGTCAACGTCGGGCGCATCGGCACGCTGACCCCCTACGCCGTGCTCGAGCCGATATCCATCGGCGGCGTCACCGTGCGCCGGGCGACGCTGCACAATTTCCCGTACATTGCCGAGCGAGACATCCGCGTCGGCGATCGAGTGGTCGTCAAGCGGGCCGGCGACGTCATCCCCCAGATCGTCGGGCCGGTCAAGGACGTGCGCAGCGGCGACGAACGGCCCTACGAGCCGCCCACCCACTGCCCCGTCTGCGGCGAGCCGGCCGACAGCGCCCCGGAGGAAGTGGCCCGCTACTGCGTCAACGCCGCCTGTCCGGCCCAACTGGTGCGGCGCATTGGCCATTTTGCCTCCCGTGGGGCGATGGACATTACGACCCTGGGTGAAAAGACGGCGATTCAGCTGGTCGAGGAGGGGCTGGTGCAGGACGTGGCGGACCTGTACCGCCTCCAGGCCGAGGACCTGGTCGACCTGGAGGGCTTTGCAGAAAAAAAGGCCGCGAACCTGGTCGACGGCATCGCCGCCTCGCGCGAGCAGCCCTTCAGCCGCGTGCTGACCGGGCTGGGAATTCGCCACGTCGGCGCCACCGTCGCCGAGCTCCTGGCCCGGCACTTTGGCTCGCTAGACGCGCTGGCAGCGGCGACGGAGGATGAGCTGGCAGACGTCGCCGGGGTCGGCCCGCGCATCGCCGAAGCAGTCGTCGAATGGTTCCGCCGGCCTCGTCACCGCCAGATCGTAGAAAAGCTGCGCCAGGCTGGCGTCCGGCTGGTCCAAGAGACAGAGGAAGCACGGCCGCAGCCCCTGGCCGGCCTCGCGTTCGTCATCACCGGCACGCTCTCCCGGCCCCGCGAGGACGTGGCGGCGTGGATCGAGGCGCGCGGCGGCAAGGTGACCGGCAGCGTCAGCGCCAAGACCGATTACCTGGTCATCGGCGAGAACCCCGGCGGGACCAAGTACCGCAAAGCAGCGGCACTGGGCGTGGCGATGATCGACGAGGCGCGGCTGCAGGAATTGACCGCCGCGACGACGAAAGGCGAACAGCAGTTGCGGCTGCCGCTGGAGTAGACATGAGCGACGGGCAGGAAACGGCGGCGGGGCAGCGCGTGGCGCTGTGGGTGACGGCGCTGGGCTCTTTCCTGGCGCCGTTTATGGGCTCGTCGATCAACATTGCCCTGCCGGTGGTCGGCCAGGAGCTTGCGGCCGACGCGGTGCTCTTGAGCTGGGTTGGCACAGCCTATTCCCTTTCCGCCGCTACGTTCCTGCTGCCATTCGGCAAGGTGGCGGACATGTGGGGACGCAAAAAGGTCTTTGCCTATGGCATGGCATTCTACGCCCTGGCCTCGCTGCTGTGCGGCCTGGCCGGGTCGACCGGCTGGCTGGTGGCCTTTCGCGTGCTGCAGGGCATCGGCAGCACCATGGTCTTTGGTACCGGCGTGGCAATTCTGACCTCTGTTTTCCCGGCGCGCGAACGGGGCCGGGCATTGGGGCTCAACGTCACGGCTACCTACCTCGGCCTGTCGCTGGGGCCTTTCCTGGGCGGTTTCATGACCCAATCCCTGGGCTGGCGAAGCATCTTTTTCGCCCAGGTGCCGTTGGGCCTGCTCGGCGTCGCCCTGGTGGCCTGGCGGCTAAAGGGCGAGTGGACCGGCACAGGGCGCGGTCGGTTCGATTGGCGAGGCTCGCTGCTCTACTCGCTCTCTCTCGTCGTGTTCATGTACGGCTTCCCCCGGCTGCCTGCGGCGACAGGAGGGCTGTTGGCGGCAGGCGGCGTCCTCGGACTCGTACTTTTCGTCGCCTGGGAGACGCGCGCCGAAACCCCGCTGGTGAACACGTCGCTCTTTCGCGGCAACGTCACGTTCACCCTCTCTAACCTGGCGGCGTTGATCAATTACAGCGCCACATCGGCAGTCAGTTTCCTGCTCAGCCTCTACCTCCAGTACATCCAGGGATTCAGCCCGCAGGAGGCCGGGGTGATCCTGGTGGCCCAGCCGGTGATGATGGCGCTCTTTTCCTCTCCCGCCGGGCGGCTCTCGGATCGCGTCGAGCCGCGGGTGGTGGCCTCGGCAGGCATGGCGCTGGTGGCAGCGGGGCTCTTGCCCTTTATTTTTGTGAACAGCGAAACGTCCCTGCTGCTCGTCGTCGGCAGCCTGCTCGTCCTGGGATTGGGGTTTGCGCTGTTCTCGTCGCCAAACATGAACGCGATCATGGGCTCGGTTGGGCAGCAGCATTACGGCGTGGCCTCGGCAATGGTCGGTACGATGCGCCTGCTGGGGCAGATGCTCAGCATGGGCGTCGCCACGCTGATCCTGGCCCTTTACGTTGGGCCAGTCCAGATCACGCCGGATTATCACCCCCCGTTCATCCAGAGCGTGCGGACGGCATTTGTCGTCTTTGCCGCGCTCTGCGTGATCGGCGTCTTTGCCTCGCTGGGACGGGGAAAGATGCGCAAGGGGGCAGGGTAAATTTCCACCATGCAGACGAGGAGAGTGACATGACGACCAAGGTGTACGATGCCATCATCATCGGTGCGGGCAGCGTGGGCCTGCCGGCGGCCTTTTTCATGGCCGCGGCGGGGCTCAAGCCCCTGGTGCTCGACCAGTTCGCCAGCCCAGGGCAGGGCAGTCACAAGGCCGCCATCGGCGGAATCCGCGCCACGCACTCGGCGCCGTCCAAGATTCGCATCTGTCTCAAGTCGCTGGAAATCTTTTCGACCTGGCAAGAGCTGTACGGCGACAACATCGAATGGCATCAAGGAGGCTATTCCTTCGTCGCCTACCGGGAAAGAGAAGAACGCGTCCTCCAAGACCTGCTCAAGGTCCAGCAGGCGTACGGGTTGGACATCAACTGGTTGGACCGGGACGATCTCCTGGCCGTGATCCCGGCCTTGAACCCGGACGGCCTGATCGGAGGCACCTACTCGCCCGGCGACGGTTCCGCCTCCCCCCTGCTGACGGCGCATGCCTTTTACGTCCGGGCCAGGGAGCGCGGGGCCGAGTTCCGCTTCCGCGAGCGGGTGACCGGCATCATCCGCCGCCGCGGCCGGGTGGTCGGGGTGCGGACCGACCGGGGAGGGTACGCCACGGAGGTGGTCGTCAACGCCGCCGGCCCCTGGGCGCGGGCGGTGGCCCAATACGCCGGCCTCGACGTGCCGGTCGTGCCCGACAGCCACGAGGCGGGGATCACCGAGCCGGTCGCCCGTTTCCTGGAGCCGATGGTGGTCGACATTCGACCGGCCGAGGGCTCCAAGAACTATTATTTCTACCAGCACGGACCCGGCCCGATCGTTTTTTGCATCACCCCCGACCCGCCCATCGTCGGCACCGACCGCCGCGAAACGTCGGTCTTTTTGCCCATGATCGCCCGCCGCATGGTCGACCTGATGCCCCAACTGGCCAACATCAAGGTGCGGCGCACCTGGCGCGGCCTCTACCCGATGACGCCGGACGGATTTCCCATCGTCGGCTGGTCCAAAGAGCTGGAGGGATACATCAATGCCGTCGGGATGTGCGGACAAGGATACATGTTGGGCCCCGGGCTGGGGGCCCTGCTGACGCGCCTAGCCCAGGGAGAGTTGAGCCTGGAAGACCGCGAGGTCCTGGCAGAGCTGAGCCCCGAGCGGGAATTTAGCGCCGAGGAAAAGCTCAAATAGTGGTATAATACGTCAGTGAAGTGTAGAAAATGCAGTCAGCGCGCCGTCTTTAACATGCGGCGCCACAAGTTGGCCCTCTGCGAAGAACACTACCTGGAATGGTTCCCCGCCCAGGTGGAGCGGGCGATTTCCAAGTACCATATGTTCGATCGGGAACAGCGGGTGTTGGTCGCCGTTTCTGGCGGTAAAGACAGCCTGAGCCTGTGGGACGTGCTGATGCAGCTCGGCTACCAGGCCGACGGGATATACGTCGACCTGGGAATTGACGGCGGGTTTGGCTACTCCAAGCTCTCGTTTGCCAAGATCGAGGCCTTTCTCGCCGGGCGCCCCGCAGCACGCCTTCACGTGGTCGACGTGTTGGCCGAGTACGGGGAAACGCTCCCCCAGGCAGCGCGGCGCAAGCTGCGCGGGCGGGACAAGCCCTGCGCGGTGTGCGGCCTGATCAAGCGGCACGAGATGAACCGCATCGCCTGCGAGCACGGCTACGACGTGCTGGCGACCGGGCACAATCTGGACGACGAGGCGGCCGTGTTGTTAAGCAATGTCCTCTACTGGCAGATCGGCTACCTGGCCCGCCAATCTCCGGTTTTGGCGGCGCAGGACGGGCTGGCCCGCAAGGTCAAGCCGCTGTGCCGCCTCTACGAGCGCGAGGTCGCCGCCTATGCCCTGCTGCGGGGCATCGATTACATCTACGAGGAATGTCCTTACGTGACCGGGAGCACGACGCTCTTTTACAAAGAGATGTTGAACCGTCTGGAAGCCAACTCGCCCGGGGCCAAGCTGCAGTTTTACGTCCATTTTTTGCGGGCTCGAAAAGAGGGCTTTTTGGGCGCGCAGGCCGCGCAGGTACCCCTGACCCCTTGCCCCAACTGCGGTCAGCCAACGAGCGTGCCGGGCCTGTGCGCTTTCTGCCGCCTCTGGCAGCCCCGAGACAGCAGGGAAAATGACCGATAACCGACAATCACTGCCGCGCAAGCCGGGCCTGGAAATGCCAGGCGCCATCGTCGTTGCCGCTTACGTCGCGGCGCAGATGCTGTCGGATATCCTCAGCCTCAAGATCGCCCGCGTCGCAGGGTTCAGCGTCGATGCGGGGACGTTCGTCTACCCGTTCACCTTCACCCTGCGCGACATGCTGCACAAGCTGGCGGGACGCCGGGTGGCGCGGGGGGTGATCGTCGCCGCCGGCGTGATCAACCTGGTCATGGCGGGTCTGTTTGCCTTTGCCGCCTGGCTGCCGGCAGACGCCGAGTGGCTGCTGCAGGAGGAATTTCGGGCGGTCCTGGCCCCGGTCTGGCGCATCGTCATCGCCTCGATCGTCGCCGAAGTCATCAGCGAGCTGGTCGATACGGAAGCGTACCATTTTTGGGTCACCCGGGTCACGCGGCGCTTTCAATGGGCGCGGGTGCTGTTCAGCAACGCCCTCAGCATCCCCGTCGACAGCCTGCTCTTTGTCTTTGGCGCATTCTGGGGACAAATGTCCGCCGGCGCGCTGGGGTCGGTGTTTGCCGCCAACCTGGCGATCAAGGGCGGCGTGACCCTGCTGAGCCTGCCGGGCATATACCTGGCCGGGAAGCGGGACGAGGAGTGACCGCCGATGAGCCAACCGCTCTTTGTGGACCTCGATTCCCTGCCGCCCGACCACCGCTCCGGCTTTGTCGCCGTGATCGGACGGCCCAACGTCGGCAAGTCGACGCTGGTCAACCGCCTGTTGGGACAAAAGATCGCCATCGTCTCACCAAAGCCCCAAACGACACGGACCCGTATCCTGGGTATCCTGACCCGCGAGGACGCCCAGATCGTGCTGATCGATACGCCGGGGCTTTACCCGGCAACACACAAGCTCGGAGAGGTGATGGTGGCGACCGCCTCCCGCGCCATACCCGACGCCGATGTGGTGCTGTTTGTCGTCGACGTCTCAGTGCTGCCGACAGACGAGGATCGGGCAATCGCCGAAATGATACGCGACAAGACGGAAAAACCCCTCCTGCTGGTCATGAACAAGATGGACTGCCTGCCAGCCGAGCAGGTCCAGCAGCACAGCACGGCCTATTGGGAACTGGCACCCGGCCACGCCGCTTGGATGATGACCGTCGCCACCGACGGCGTCAACCTGGACAAGCTGCTCGATGCGATTATCGAGCAGCTCCCCCAAGGGCCGCGGTATTACCCGCACAGCCAGGTCACCGACCAGACAGAGCGCGAGATCGCCGCCGAATTGATCCGCGAACAGGTGCTGCGCTTCACGCATGAAGAAGTCCCCCATTCCGTCGCCGTAGTCGTCAACGAGTTCAAAGAACGGGAAAACGGCGTCCTGTACATCGCAGCGGACATCCACGTCGAGCGGGACTCGCAAAAGGGGATCATCATTGGCAAGGAGGGCAAGATGCTCAAGCGCATCGGGGCCGGGGCGCGAAAGGAAATCGAGCGCATGGTGGGGGGAAGGATCTATTTGGACCTGTGGGTCAAGGTGAGCAAAAACTGGCGCCGAAATGAAAACCTGATTCGCTGGCTGGGCTACCGCTCAGACTAGGAGGAGCCGGGAGGACAAGGATGGCAAACACAGAAACAACCCGGATGGAAAAGGCGCGGCGGGCGGCGCGGATCGCGCGGCTGATCGAACGCCTGCAGCAATTGGACGACGGCACTGTCGAAGCCCTGGACCGCATCTCGGCCGAAGCATTGGCCGGGGCCGAGATTGCCGCGGCGGAGAAGCAGGTGAACCGGCGGCGGTTTTTGGGCGCCGCGGCGGGCGGGGCGATCGTCGCCGGGATGGGCGGACTGGCAATCTGGCAGTGGAACATGTCCCACATCGACGACCTGGAAGCTGAGGTCGAACGCCTGCAGCAAATCATTGCCCTCTACGAGGAATTGGACGCCACCGACCTAGACGGCGCGGTAGAACAGGGCCTGGCAGCAGTCGGCACCCTGGTGGAAAGCACCCACAGCTTGACCGCCGGCCTGGAGGACGCCCTGGCCGGGGCGCGAACGACCCTGCTCGATTTTCAAGCCCAATTTGCACCGCTGCAAGCCAGTTTCCGCTGGCTCCGGGAAAGCCTCAACGTTCTCTCGCAACGCATCTTGGGGTTGGAGAACGAGGTCAGCCAGTCGCTCGAGCTGCCCGGACCGATCACCGAGACGATGGGCGGATTCCTGGCTGCCACTCTCGCCGAGCTCCCGGAGGAGGTGACGGAAAGGCTGCGCGGCGGCCTGGAACGAATGGGAGAAGTTGTCACCGCCGTCCCCGCCCTCGTCCAGGGGCTCTATGCGCGCATTGTGGAGCCATTGGAAGATTGGTTCATCACCAGCGCCGATGCCAGCCTGGACAACCGGCTGATCACCCCCCTGCTCTCCACCCTCATCGACCCGGTTCAGGCGCTGCTGACCAAGGTCGACGAGCTGGTCACAGGCTGGCAGGAACGCCTGGTGACCCCATTAGAGGCCAAGATTCGGCGGCGGCAAGAGATCCGCCAACAGCTCGACGAACCGGCGTAGCAGCCTGGAGCGCCCGTCGGCCCACCTGGATGGCTGTATTATGTAAACCCAATGGCTTGAAGTCTTGTCTTCTTTGTGGTATAGTGATCTTGTCGACAAGCGCCTGGAGGGGGAAATGATAAAGCAATCGCGCGCAATTGTAGGGATTGTTCTGGCAGTGAGCCTGGGCGTGCTGCTGCTGACCCTCTCCTTGTTGATGGATGCCCCCCGTACGTCGATTGCCGCCCCCCTGCTCCAGTGGTCAGAGCAGGAAGACAACGACGACTTTGACCAGGCAGATGGCTGGGGCTCTGTGCCGATGCCCGGCTATGTCAACGGGTACATTAACGGGACGGGAGCGGATGCAGATACGATCGACTATTATCTTGTGGACACCCAGAGCGGCCGCCAGTACCAGGTCAGCCTGACGGTTCTGGACAACCCCGACCACGCCAATTTGCAGCTGCGGCTGTACGACAGCAGTCGAAACCTGATCGGCTCCAGCCCCTCCTCCCCCAGCTACACCAGCATGTCGTGGACGTCCTACCAGGCAGCACACTACATCCGGGTCGAGGCGTTTGTCATCACCCCCAGCGTTACCATCGAGTATCGCCTGGACCTGGACGAGCTGTCGGTCTCCCCTACCCCCTCCCACACCCCCGTGCCCAGCAGCACGCCGACGCCGACCTCGACGCCCATTGCCATGGAAGACAATTACGAGCAGAACGACGACTTTACCCAGGCCTATACCCTGCCGGTAGGGACAATCGTCACCCTGAGCGACCTCGACGGCCTTGCCACCTTTTTCCCCGCCAACGACGACGACTGGTTCTCCTTCTACGTCAAGGACAGCTTCTGGTACGAGGTCACGACAATGAACCTGAACCAGTGCGACACCTACCTGGAAATCCGTGACCGGAACAATAACATCGTCGAACACGACGACGATTCGGGCGGCGGCTATGCCTCCCTCGCCTCCTGGGAAGCCCAGTACGACGGCTACTACTATATCCGCGCCATCAACATGGTCAATACCAACGGCAGCTATGACATGAGCGTGGAAGAGATCGACGAACCCCCGACGCCGACGCCTGGACCTTCGCCCACCCCCGGCGAGGGCGCCGATCCCCAGGCGGACGAGTGCGAATTCAACTTTGACTTTGGCTCCTCCTGCACCATCCCGGCCAATAGCCCCCTGAACCTGAACTTTGTCCCTCCTTATGGCGGGGTAGACAACGACTTTTTCCGCATCTGGGTCAAGCCGGGCCTGATCTTTGAGTGCTATACCGAAAATCTGTCGCCGGGTGTCGACCCCAACATGATTGTCTTTACCGGCCCGTCCTGGGACCAGGCCATTGGCGGCAACGACGACCTCGAACCTGGCGATTACAACTGCGGGTTCACCTATTACGCCACCTACCAGGGATGGTTCTACCTGCTGGTGGGCACCGGAGACCGCACCCCCAGTGATGTCTATGACAGCGATTACACCCTGACATGCGAGATGCGGGCGCCGGGCGTACCGAACACACCCACCCCTGTGCCGACCAACACGCCCGGCCCCACGTCGACGCCGGGGGGCACCACGCCGACGCCAAGCGCCACCCCCTCCCCAACCCCCACAGAACCAGGCGGCGCGCTGGTGGTCCGGCCGATCAGCACCCCCACCCCACCCCCTCCCCCCGAAGATCCCACTTTGCGCTTTGTCCCCGTCGAGCTTCTCATCTACTATGACGGCAACAACGATCAAAGCCCTGGAGCTGGAGAGGGGATTCCCGGCATCCTTGCCATGGCTTATGACACCGCCACCGGAGGCCAGATTGCCGAGGGGTATACCGACGAGCTGGGCCATCTCCAATTCACAGCCGCAGCGCAAGGAGCGGTTCGCTTGAGCATCCCCTATCTGGGCGTCAGTCGACTCGTCGGCAGCGAAGGCGATAGCATTTACGTGCGGATTGGCCCGCTCCATCTGCCCTGAATTGTGCCCCTCAACAGCGATAAAAGCGAGAAAGTATGCCTGAAACCCACAACGCTCCGCTCCAAGCCGCCAGCTCCCCGGGGGCGGGGAGACGGCCGCTGCTGATTCCCGGCATTGTCGCCGTGGGAATCGTGATCTGCCTGGTCGTCGTTTTGATCGTCACCCTGGCCCTCCGCCCCATCCTCTTTCCGGGTACAGAGACGACGGGGATACCACTGGAAATTACCCTTATCCCATCTACCGGCCCCACCCCGCCACCCCCAGCAGACGGGCAGGGATCGCTCATCGACGTAGGGGACAGCCTGGTTGCCCTGGCTATACCATCGGTATTGGAGCTGGGTGGCAGCGCGTTCCCCATCCGGCCGATCAGCGGCGCGGCGTGGAGCACGACGGCCCCAACGGCCGCGGAAGCGATTTGGCTCCAGGGAACGGTCATCAACTATGTGATCGGGCTGGAAGCCTCGGCGGACAACCAGGCCATGGTCGACCAACTGGCCAACGGCGATCCGATTGTCCTCTCTCTGTCCAACGGCGGGCGGCTGTCCTTTGTCATCGCCCGGCGCGAAACGGTCAGCGCCAGCGACACGGCAACAATCCTGGGACAATACGCCCCCGGCCTGACGCTGGTATTGTCGAACGAGGCGGAAGAGCAGCAGGTCATCTTTGCGACTCTTGGGGAAGCCGAGGAGCCAGTGCCACAAGCGGGGGATACCGCCGCCAGGCCAGGACAGCCGGTCCAGGCAGGGGACGCCATGGTCACAGTTGAGGAAGGATACACGGACATCGGCAGCAGCCAGGTCCCTGCAGGCACCCTGGCCTACCAGGTCAATTTTGCTGTTCAGAACACTGGCGCCGAATCCCTCGATACAGCCTTTTTCGTGATGGAGCTCGTCGACGGCCTGGGGAATCGCTACCTGCCCTCCACGGCGATATCAAGCCAGGGGGATTATCCGGTGTTGGCAGAAGAAATTGCGCCGGGCGAGACAGTCTCTGCCACGGTCGGCTACCTGATCCCCGAGTTGATGACCGGCACCCAAGTCACCTGGGTCTTTGGCCCCTTGTCCAGCTCGGAGCTGCGGGCGCACTTTATCCTCGACTATGCGCCGCCTACAGAGAGGACGCGTGCCTGGGCCGAAATCTATGACGTCGAAGCCTTCCTGTCGAACGACCTGGCCGTCCTACACATCGTGGCCGAGATCGAAAATACCGGGGACATGCCGCTGGAAGTCACCACCGACAACATTCTGCTCAGCTCGAGCGCCGGGGAGTCGGCTTTGCAGGTGGCCGCCCCTCCCCTGCCGTGGAACATTCCCGGTGGAGAGAGCCGGATCATCGAGCTGCAATTCTCTACCCCTGCCGCGTCGACGGCAGTGGTCACGATCCTGGGATATACGTTCGAGATATCGGGCCTTCCCTAGGAGCGCCCTCCGTCCGCCCCACCCACAGCGGATTGTCGGCCGCTGGCCCAAAATAGTCGCGAAAGAGCCGGTAGTAGGCCAGTTCCTCGCGCGTCCTGATGCGCCAGCCATTGGGCAGAATACACTCGCGATCAAACGCTTCCAGCGGTATGCTTTGCTGTGCCCAATCGGCAATCTCTTCTCTCACCCCGCCGCTGTCCCAAAACTTGGCCTTGGGTTTGCGCCGCACCAACTCGGGCAGCAGCTCTTTCGAGGCCTCGCGCAAGCACCACTTCTCCATACCCTCACGAACTTTGAGGCCTGGCGGGATGCGCAGGGCAAAATCTGCCAGGTTCCGCTCCAGAAAAGGGATCGCGTACAAAAGGCCGTGCGCGGCCGAACAACGATCAACCCGCTGCAGCCCCTCGCTGTGCATCCGCTGGAGACCGCGAAAGAGAAGCGCGGCGAGCTGGTCCAGCGGAACCTGTTGGTAAGCAGCGTGACCGGCGAAAAGAGCGTCTGCACCCTCTCCAACCAGGACGACGGGAACGTGCTCGGCGGCTTTGCGGGCGATCAAAAAGTGGATGAGACTGGAGCGCACCAGCAGGGCATCGAAGGATTCCAGGTGGTAGATCACCTGGGGCAGAACCTGGATCAGCTCTTGTCGACTTGTTCTGATCTCGTGATGAGCCGTTCCGATAAAATTGGCGACGGTTCGTGCTCCCTCGAGGGCTGGCGCGTCGTCGAGGCCAATAGTGAACGTGAGGACATTGGTGTGGTGCCGGGCCAGTGCGGCGATGACGCTAGAGTCGAGCTCGCCGGACAATAACACGCCTACCCGGTCGTAATCCCCGACCACCTCGGCAACGGTCTGGTCCATGCGCCGCCGCAGTTCAGCGACGATCCACCCCGGCGACTCGGAGAGCAGGGGGCCAGGCTGAAAGCGGGTCACGAGCTCCATCTGCTGGCCATCAAAGCGATGACCCGGCGGGAACTCGACGACGTTCTGACAGGCCGGGATCAGGGCCTTGACCTCCGAGGCAAAGCACAGCTCGCCCTGCTCCGTCTGGCTATAGTACAACGGCGTCACACCGACCGCATCCCGGCTGATGCGCAGCGTGCCATTCTCCGCCTCGGCCTGGGCAAAGTGTTCGCGCAGCCCATCCCGCACAATGAGCTGGCGGCGCAGGTTCTTGGCCAGTTCTTTTTGATACTCGTTGTAGACGATACCGATCGTCGCTTGCGGGGTTTCGATCAGCTCGCGCCCGGCCGGGCCGCGATAGCTGATCTTGTCCAACATCCGGTGCACGTCCGCTGCCGCCCCATTACGAGCAATACCGGCAATTCCCGACATCTAGTTTTTTCTTATCTCCTTCAAAATGGATTTGATACTTGTCACGTAACTGCGTCACATCCGCCGGGCGATTCGCGTGCCAGGCGAGAAATCCGGTTCCACCAGCGAGCGATACACCCAAGACGAATCCCGGCCAGAAAATATCTCGACCTCGACGTCCTGCTGCTGAACCAGGGCAACCATCTGCGCGACCTTGTCCGCCATGCCCCCCGTCACGTCCACGGTGTGGGAGCCGGAGAGAAAAGAGGCGATGGCGGGAAACGTCGCGGGGGAAATGTGGGGCACGAGACTGCCACGCGGGTCTAGCACACCGGCAGCTTTGCCGGCCAGGAGAATGCGCGCGGGAAAAAGGCGCGCAGCCAGATAGACAAAGATGTCTTCGGTCGAGATGATCGTCCCCCCCCGCCGTTCGTCGAAAGCGACGTCGCCATAGAGCAGAGGCACGAGGCCCCGCTCCAGGGCCAGGCGGACCGGCCCCGTCTCCAGGTGAACGAGAACGCCATCGCGGCAGGCGGCCGAGGCGGAAGGCTGCAAGCTCACGGCGGGAACGCCAGCCGCGAGCAGTTCGTCCATCACGATGCGGTTCAGGCGGGCCGCGGCAGCCGCAACGTCCGCATAGCCCCGCCACTGCGCGGCGCTGTGCACCCCCCGGCGCGTGCCGTGCTGCGCCGCCGCCTGGTGACCAAAAGAGCCCGAGCCGTGGCCGAGCAGCAGCGACAGAGCGGGCCTTCCGTCCAGCGCCCGCCGCACCTCCCGTGCAATCGGCCGGATGCAATCCAGGCGCGGAGTAAAGGGATGCGCCTTGTCCGTAATCAGCGAACCGCCCAGCTTGAGAAAAACGAGTTCCGTCACGCCACCACCGTATGGAGCACCTGCACCGCCCCGGCCGCCCGCAGTGCTGCTTCCACCGCCGCGCCCGTCCCGGCTTCTACCAGGGCAATCACACTCCCCCCTCCCCCCGCGCCAGAGAGCTTGGCCCCCAACGCACCCGCCGCCAGCGCCGCTTCTACCAGCCGGTCCAGCGCCGGCATCGAAACGCCTATTTCCTGCAGCAGCTGGTGATTTTGATCCATCAACCGCCCCAGGTTTCCAGCATCCCCGCCCTCGATCGCGTCCCGGGCCGCCACTGCCCGCTCGCCGATGCGGTCAAACAGTGCGTCGTAGCGCAGCGGATCGGCCTCCCAGCGCCGCCGCACCGCCCCGACGACGGCGCGGGTCGAGCTGGGGATGCCCGAATCGGCGATCAGCAAGGGCAGCGGCCTGCCGACGCCAAAGGTAGCCAGCGGCTGTCCGCGCACAAAATAGACCGGTCGCTCATAGACGACGACCGTGTTGTCGATACCGCTTGGGGTTCCGTGGTGCAGCTTTTCCACCTCATAGACCAGGTCGCTGACCTCTTGGAGCGGGAGGTCAGCGCCGACAAATCCGGCCAGCGCGCGCACCACCGCTGCCGAGACTGCCGCCCCGCTGCCCATCCCCCCGCCGATGGGAATCGCAGAAGTGACCGTCAGCACGCCGTCCAGGTCCTGCAGGCCGAGGTGAGCCAGCGTCTGGAAAGCCACCACCGCCAGGGGGTCGTCCAGGGCCGCCTCGCCCAGGTGCAGGGAGCGCTCCAGGTCCAGCGCGACGATCGTCAGGCCAGCGCCGGGGGGCGCCGGGACGATCGACGCGCTCGCCCGCACCTGTGAGACCGGCACGGCAATCGCCGGCCGTCCATAGACGACCGCGTGCTCGCCGAGGAGAATCACCTTTCCGGGAGCAGATGCGCGCACCGTTCCCCCGCTATGCCGAACCAAAGAAATACATGATCAGGACGACCGTTGCTCCCCACAGCAAAACCGCCGCCTGGAGCGGGCGGTCACGCAGGACGATTTCTTCTGGCTCCCCGCCCATCCCCTTCACCTGGACCAGGTAAAGGTAGCGGAAAAAAGCGTAGAGAATAAACGGCAACGTCAACATCATGGCGTGATTGTCCGGCACGTTGGGGGCGGAAAAGGTGTAGAGAGCGTAAGCAGCCAGCGTCACCGCCGTGATAATGCCGATGAGCTGGTCCAGCAGCGCCAGGCTGTACTCTTCCAGGATCTCGCGATGGGCGTTGGCCTCTTCTTTGAGCAAGACCAACTCGTGACGGCGCTTGTTGAAACCGATAAAGAGCGCCAGCATGCCCATGCAGATGTACATCCAGGGAGAAAAGCGTACCGCATCGACCAGGGGGATGCCGGAAGCGACCCGCAGCACAAACCCGGCAGCAATGACCATCACATCGACAATCACCACGTTTTTGAGCAGAAAAGAGTAGGCAACCTGGAGCAGCAGGTAAAGCAGCAGAATCGCCCCGAACAGCGGATCGAGTAGAAAACCAAGCGGCAGGCCGAGCAACAGGATTGCCGCCACAGCGACCCGGGCAACGGCAAGGGGCAGCTTTCCCGCGGCAATGGGACGCTGCCGCTTGCGGGGGTGCAGACGATCCTTCTCCACATCGACCAGGTCGTTGAGCAGATAGACCGCACCCGAAACCAGGCACAACAGGGCGAACCCGGCGACCGTGCGCATCACGTAGGTAAAATGGCCCAGCTTGACGTCAAACACCAACGGCGCAAAGACAAAAATGTTCTTTGTCCACTGCTTGGGCCGCATGGCCAACAACAGGTATTTCAAAAAACACTCTCCTTGATAACATCCATATTTTCCCCTCCTCCAGCGCAGGAGATCATCCGGGCAGACAGCCCGAGCAGTTACGATGATACCAGAAAGCATGTGTTTGGGCAACCCACGAGACAAGCTGCCTCTCGTTAAACGGGTGCCATTGTTTTCCACACTTTCCGCCAGCGGGCACAAATACCTGGGCGATATTCTCCAGGAATCCATCCTCTGCTTGAAAAAAAGCCGTTTCTTTGATACAATGCCTTCCCCCGCCGCCGGCGCGCCGCTTGCGCGGCGGTGCCCCTGGCGGTGAGGCCAGGGCCAATACAGCGCCCTCGGGCACGGGCCGGCCCTGGTGGCATCGCGGATGTGCCTGCCTTGCCGGCGGCGGGAACCAATCACCATGATAGACCAAATCGCCAGCTTTGACCATCTCTACCGGACCTTTGTCCGCATCCAGCTTCGCCACTGGGACGGACATCCCAGCCGCAGCCGCTTTCCACCAGGGGTGGACGGCGAGACGCTGCCCGCCTTTGCCCAAGACCTGAACGGCAACCTGCAGGCCATCGGCGCGGCGCTGCGGGACGGGACGTACCGCTTCTCGCCCATGATCGAGCGCAAATTCGCCGCTCCCGGCGGCCGGGAAAAGCACCTCAGCCAGGCCACACTGCGAGACACCCTGGTGCAAAAAGCGGTTGCCGCGGTCGTGGAGCCGGCCCTCGACCCGCTGCTGCCCGCCAGCCTGCACGCCTTTCGCCAGCGCCGGCCCCGGGGGCCGGGACTCCACCAGGCGCTGAGCCAGGCCGCCGAAGCCAGCCGGGCAGGCCGCTGGTGGATCTTGCAAGAAGACATCCACGCCTATTTTGACCACATTCGCCACAACCTGCTGCTCGAGAGCCTGGCGCCCTTTCTGGCAGAGTGCCCGCGCGTGCTGGACGTCTATACGGCGTACCTGAACGCCCCGCGTTGGGTAAAGGGCTGCACCATCGAGCGCGAGATCGGGCTGCCCATCGGCAGCGTCCTGTCGAACAGCCTGGCCAACATCTACCTGCTGCCCCTGGACGAGGCGATGGCCCGGGCGGGATTTTGCTACCTGCGCTACTGCGACGACCTGCTGGTCATTGCCGATAGCAAGACGGAGGCGCTGGCAGCGCGGGAGTTGATCCGGGAGATCGCGGGTTGCCGGGGCCTGGGCCTCAACCCGCAAAAGAGCCAGCTCAGCCCGCCAGGCGCGCCCTTTGTCTACCTGGGGTACGAATTCCACGGCCGCCAGCTGCGGGTCGGCCCCCGCGCCCTGGCCAAATTCCGCCGCAAGGTACGTCACGTCACCGCCCGCCAGCGCTGGCCGCGCCTCAAGCCCTCCGAGCTGGAAACTCCCCGCGGACGGGTCATCATGGGGCAGTTGATCCGGCAGGTCAATCAGCTCGTCGCCGGCAGCTCACTCGGTGCCTGGTCGCGCTATTTTGCCCGCGCCAACTTTGACGACCAGTTCCGCGAGCTGGACAACTGGATCCACCAGCGTATCCGCGCCGCCCTGTTCCACCGCTGGCGGGAGGGAGACGCCCGCCACCTCAGCCAGCAGCGGCTCCAGGCACTGGGACTGCGCTCCCTGGTCGGCGAGCACTGGCGCTGGCGGAACAACTGGCGGCGGCAAAGCCGCTCTCTGTTGGCCCGCGCCGCCCGGCTCGACTCGCTACGCGAATCGCTGGAGCAAACCAAGGCCCGCGCCTGGGACCCGTACCGTCGGCGGCACCGCTTCCACCCTGGGCCGGACGGGCTGACGCTGGACGACGTTGCCGCCGACGAGCGGGCCTTTCTGCTCGCGCTCCAGTCGCAGCTCTTGAGCGGCGAATACCGCTTTGGCCCCTTTGTCGAGTACGGGCGCCCGCGGCAGGGGCGGGAGGAACCCCGCTGGATCGCCCGCCCCGGCCTGGCGGACGCCGTCGTCGCACGGGCACTGGCTGCAGCGCTCACCCCTTACCTGGACGCATCCTTCCCCGATACCGTTTACAGCTACCGGCCCGGCAAGGGAAGCTGGGCGGCGATCGGCCAACTCCGTCGCCACCTCCTGGCTGCAGCGGCTCCCTGGGTCGTCCGCGCCGACGTGGCGGGCTATCTCGACCAGGTCGACCTGCCGCGCCTGGCCGCGCAGCTCGACACCCTGCTCCCCGCCAACGGCGAGATGGACGAGACCCTGCGCGGCCTGCTGCACAGTTACCTCTGGTCAGGGCGCTGGCGCGCTGCGGAGGGCCTGCTGCCGCGCACGCAAGGACTGCCCCGCGGCGGTCCGCTCACCCCGCTGCTGGGCAACCTCTACCTGCTCCCCCTCGATGCAGCGCTGGCGGCGGGCGGCTTTTGCGCCCTGCGCTACGGCGACGACGTGCTCGTCGTCGCCGCCGACGAGCCGACCGCCCGCGCCGCCTGGGCCGCAATCCAGGAACAGGCCGCGGCCCTCGACCTGACCCTCAGCCCGGCCAAGAGCGGTATCTTTGCCCCCGGCTCGCCCTTCGAGTTCCTCGGCTACCGCATCACGGGCCACCACATGGACGTGCGGCCATACGCCGTCAACCGCCTCAAGCGGCGGGTGCGCCGGCTGACCCAACGGCGGCGATGGCAGCACCTGACGGTGAACAGCCTCCAAACCCCCACCGGCCGGGAAGAGTTGGCCCACCTCGTCCACCAGATCAACCGGCTGATCGTCTACCGCGGCGGCCACAACTGGGTGCGCCGCTTTGCCCGCTGCACGGACGACGCGGCCTTCCGCACGCTGGACCGCTGGATCGCCGACCGGATCCGCGCCTGCGTCACCGGCCGCTGGTCGCCGCGCAACAGGCGGCTGGTGCCCGACGAGCTGCTGCGCGAGCTGGGACTTGTCAAAATGGTCCCTTTGTACTACCATGCCCGGCAGCGGATCGCTGGCCAGGCCGTCCGCGCGGCCCTGGCGCAGCGAATCGCCCCGTCCCCAGAAGCGGGAGAATGAGCCCGCGTGCCTCGTCGGCCCTGGGCCGGCTGCCTGGATCACCCTCGGGCACGGGTGCGGCCGGTGGAGGAGCTGCGAACGATGTTCGCCCAAATGCGCCGCTGGCGGCGCGCGCTGGGGACCTACCTGGGTAGGGGCGGTCACGTGCCGCCCCTACCGCAGCGGAGGCGCGATGACAATCGACTGGCAATCCATCACCGACGAGGCCGTGCAGCACCTGCAGGCGCTGATCCGCATCGATACCACCAACCCGCCGGGCAACGAGCAAGCGGCGGCCGACTGCCTGGCCCAGCTCCTCGCCAGGGAGGGATACGCCCCCGTCGTCTTGACCTCCGCGCCGGGGCGGGGCAACGTCGTCGCCCGCTACAAGGGACGCGGCGACGCCGCCCCGCTGCTGCTCCTCTCCCACCTGGACGTGGTCCCAGCCGAGCCCGCACAGTGGGAGCACAACCCCTTCGGCGGCGAGATCGTCGACGGCATGATCTGGGGGCGCGGCGCGCTGGACATGAAGTCGATCGTCACCATGCAACTGATGACCATGCTCCTGCTGCAGCGCGGTCAAATCCCCCTCGCCCGGGACGTCATCTTTGCCGCCACCGCAGACGAGGAAGCTGGCGGGGAATACGGGGCCGGTTTCCTGGTCGAGAACCACCCCGAATTGATCCGGGCCGAGCACGCCCTGAGCGAGTTCGGCGGCTTTCCATTGGAATTTGGCGGGCGAACCATCTATTTCTGCCAGGCGGCGGAGAAGGGGTTCTGCTGGCTGCGCATGCGCGCCCGGGGCCAGCCAGGCCACGGCTCGATGCCCCACCCGGACAACGCCACGGTCAAACTGGCGGAAGCGGTGGGCAAACTGGGCCGCGCCCGGCTGCCCTATCACCGCACCCAGGCAGTGACAGAGATGATTCATGGCATGGCCAACGCCATTGGGGGGATGCAGGGAGCCGTGCTGCGCCTGCTGCTCCACCCCACCCTCCACCCCCTGGCCCTGCGAGCGCTCGCCAGTTCCTCGTTCGAGCGCTTCTTTTACGCCCTGCTGCACAATACCGTCTCCCCCACTGTGCTCCAGGCGGGCAGCAAGACCAACGTCATTCCCTCCGAGGCGGTGGCCGAACTCGACGGGCGGACCTTGCCCGGCCAGGACATGGAGAGCTTGATCGGCGAGCTGGAAGCGGTCATTGGGCCGGGATTCGAATTCGAGCCGATTCACCTGGGCCCGCCGTTGGCGATCAGCAGCGAAACGGTACTTTTCGCGACCATGGCCCGCGTGCTGCAGCGACACGATCCCGGCGCGGCGGTCGCGCCGCTGATGATGGCCGGCGGCACCGACGCCAAGCACATCGCCCGCCTCGGCATTCCCTGCTACGGCTTTTCCCCCATGCGCCTCCCGCCCGAGTTCAACTTTTTGGCGATGGTCCACGGCCACAACGAGCGCATCCCCATCGACGGCCTCGCCTTTGGCGTGCAGGCCCTGTACGAGGTCGTGGAAGAGTACTGCCAGTGAGACGTGGACAAGTCAAAAACTTTTTGCCTGGTCGATCAAAACCAGCCACGAGGGACGGCCAACAGGCCCCCCGCCTCCTGCCGGTCTTGGGTCCAAGGCCGGATGCTCTGTCACCTGGCTCAACAGCTCCACTGCCCGTTCGGGCAGCCCGGCGGCGAACAGCCGGCCGATGCTGAGCAGCACGCAGAGCATCGTCGGCACGAGGTGGATTTCGCGCGCGAAGGGTGTCTGCGGTTCAATCTCCAGCCTCCAACTCACAACCGCCAACTCCCGACGTCATCGCTGCACGACCGGCAAGTAGACGTGGTAAGCGTACTCGACGATCGACGTCCAGCAAGCCAAGCCGTAGGAAACCCTGCCGCCGGCCTGGCTGAACTCGCCGCCCACGTAGAGGCTCCCCGCGCCGTCCAGCAGCAGCGCCGCCACCGGTGGGGTGCTGCTGCCCACCAGCGACCCCACCCCGCCGCCCACCTCGCTCCACTGCGCGCCGTCCTACACCGCCAGGTAGTCGGCTGGCGCGCCGCCGGCGTTCCGGAACTCGCCGCCGGCATAGAGGTGGCCCTGCCCGTCCCCTGGTAGTCGGCGCCGGGGCCGTAAAAGATGCCGGACCAGAACCCATCGGCCTGGATGCTGGCAGGGGGTGGAGCAGCTTCTCGTCCAGCCTCTGCGGATGGCCGGGCCGCGGGCCAGCCGTACAGGGTTACACTGCTTTACTCATTGCTGTCGGTGATGCTGATCTGGTCGATCTTGATCCACGCCCCATCCTGGCCATAGTACTGGAAAGCAACGCGCACCGGTGTGTCGGCCGGCAGGTGCGGCGTCAGGTCGATGGATGTCAGCCCCCACCCGGAGGAGGGCCAATCGTCGTCGGCCTGGCCGAGGAATATGTCGTCGTCGCCACCCCAGTCGCCCACCACCAGCCAGATGTTCAGGTCGCAGTTGTCTTTGAGGTCGCGGCACCAGGCCAGGTTGCCCTTGGAGTAGAACTGCAGCCCGGCGCTGCTGGTTTCAAAGTAGGGAGTGAGCAGCAGTTCATCCTGTAGCTCCTCATCCCAGTCCTTGCTGACTTGGGCCGAGTAGGTGCCGGAGTAAGGGTCCGTCGAGATCGCCCAGGTATCGCGCGGGTTGGTCTGGATGCGGGTCCACCCGGCCGGGGGCACCACGCCGCGCTCGAACCCCTCGGTGAGCGGCAGGACGCCGCCATATTCCCTGGCCACGATCGGCAAATAGACCCGGTACGCCCCACCCTCCTGGTACAACGACATGCGGATGACGCTGCCCGTGGGCGGCGTGTGCAGGCCAAAGTAGACATACCCGGCTTGGGGGTCAATCACGGCGGTCATTGGACGATACGTGTCGTCTCCCGGACAGACGGTGGTCTCGACCACGCTGGCGTCGGCCAG
>JAFGEI010000009.1 GCA_016931695.1 Anaerolineae bacterium
AACGAGATTCTTCGTCGCTCTGACCGCTTCGCGGTCTCTGGCTCCTCAGAATGACAATTTGTCAAAATCGCCTTGAAAAGGTACTAGGGAGAGAATCGCCTTGTCACCGTGCCCCCTCGTCCCACTGCCTATTGCACGAAAAACCCCACCCCCAACACCCCCGGACCGGCGTGGACGGCGATGGCAGGCGGCACGACGGTGACAGGCACCTCGGGCACAGCCATCTGCTGCGCCAGGCTCAACGCCAGTTGCCGGGCCTCGTCCTCGGCGCCGGCGTGCATCACGGTGAGGTGGCTCTCCGGCCCCAGCGGACACTGCTCGGCGACCAGTTCCTTCAACCGCGCCAGCGCCCGGCGCTTGGTGCGCTGCTGCTCGTACGGTTCCACCCGGCCGTCCTGGATGGCCAGGATTGGCTTGATCTTGAGCAGTCCGCCCAGCAGCGCCTTGGCCCCACCGATGCGCCCGCCCTTGTGCAGATACTCCAGCGTATCGACCAGGAAATAGATGCGCTGCCGGGCCATCAGCCCGCGCACGCGCTCGACGATGGTATCGACGTCGGCGCCCTCCCGCGCCCAGCGAGCAGCCATGAGCACCATCACCCCCAAGGCAGCAGCGACAGAGCGCGTGTCGAGCACATGCACGCCGGCGAAATTCTCCGCCGCAACGTGGGCGGACTGGAAAGTGCGGCTCAACTCAGCCGACGGCGCCAGGCAGAGCACCTCGTGCCCTGCCGCGACCAACTGTTCCAAGACAGGCACGTAGAGACCTGGCGGCGGGGCGGAGGTGGTGGGCAGCACCGGCGAGGCGCGCAGTTTTTCCAAAAACGTCGCCGTATCGATCTCGGTATCGTCGCGGTACGACGTCTCGCCAAAGATGACGATCTGCGGCATGATCGCAATGTCCTGCTCTGCCGCAACATCCAGCGGAATCGTCGAAAGGGTGTCGGCAATAATCTTGATCACTGGTCAACTCCTTGCGTCCGCAACGCCCGCCACACCTTCTCCGGCGTCAGCGGGGTAGTGGGAACCAGCACCCCCACCGCGTCGTAGACGGCGTTGATCACCGCCGGCGCGACGCCGTCCACTGGAATCTCGGCCACCGACTTGACGCCGAAAGGATGGGTCGGCTCCCACGTCTCGACGAAAATGACCTCCATCGCCGGCATCTCGTCGGCGCGAAAGAGGCGGTAGGCGTCAAAACGGGGATTGACCGGGCGCCCCTGCCGGTCATAGACCAGCTCCTCGCTGACGGCGTAACCCAGCGCCTGGTGCATCCCCCCCTCCACCTGGCCGCCGGCGGTCAGGGGATTGACGATCTTGCCGCAGTCGAGGGCCATCAGCAGCCGCTCCACCGTCACCTGCCCGGTTTCGACGTCGACCAGCACCTCGGCAAACTGGGCGGCAAAGGGCGGCGGGCTGTACTCGCTCCAGAAGGACGCCACGCCCATGATCTGGGACTGGTCGCTGTGGTGCAGGCTCTCCAGCGCCACCTCGCGCAGGGTCACCGAGCGGCCATCCGGCGCCCATGCCGCCCGGTCGCGCAGCGCGATCTCGTCGGGATCGACCGCCAGCATTCGCCCCGCCACGCGGCGGATTTGCAGCGCCACCTCTTGGGCAGCCCGCACCACCGCCCCGCCGCTGACGTAGGTCGTGCTGGAGGCGTAGGCGCCCTTGTCGAAGGGGGTGAAATCGGTGTCGGACGAATAGACGATGAAATCTTCCACCGGGCAGCCCAACACCTCGGCCGCCATCTGCGCCAGGACCGTATCGGAGCCGGTTCCCAGGTCGGTGGCGCCGACGAGCAGGTTGAACGAGCCGTCGTCGTTGATCTTGAGCGAGGCCGCGCCCATGTCGAGGTAGGGGATCGCCGTGCCCTGCATGACAAAGGCAACGCCGTGGCCGCGGCGGAGGTGGGGAGCCGTGGGTGCGACCCGCCGCCACCCGAACGCCGCCGCCCCCCGCGCCGCCGCCTCAGGCAGCGCACAGGTGTGGATCACCTCGCCGTGCGCCTCGCGGCCCTCGCTCCAGACCTTGCTCATCGGGTGCTCGGCGCCGGCCTTGACCGCGTTCTTGAGCCGAAACTCGAGTGAATCCCAGCCCATCTCGCGGCAGATGCGCTCGATGTGCGGCTCCAAGGCCACGCAACCCTGGGGCACGCCATAGCCGCGGTAAGCGCCGGAGGGGCCGTAATTGGTATAGACGACGTCGGCCCAGAAGCGAATGTTGGGCACGTCATAGATCGAAAGCACCTTGTGGCCGGTGTTCCCGGTCACGGTGAGCGCGTGGCTGCCATAGGCGCCGGTGTCGGAGAGGACGATCATCTCGTTGGCCAGGATGGTGCCGTCGTCCATCACCCCGGTGCGCATCTTGATGATCATCGGGTGGCGGACGGTGCTGGCAGCGAACTGCTCCTCCCGCGTATACTCCAACAACACTGGCCGCCCGGTGACGATGGTCAGGTGAGCGCAGAGGTCCTCGTAAACCTCTTGCTTGTTGCCAAAAGCGCCGCCGACGCGCGGCTTGACGACGCGGATGCGCTTCTCCGGCAGGCCCAGCACCGGGGCCAAAATGCGGCGGACGTGAAAGGGAACCTGGGTGGAAGTGCGGATCACCAGCCGGTCGTCCGCGTCCCAATAGGTCAGGCAGACCCACGGCTCGATGGGGGTAGAGTGGACCCGCTGCACCTCGTACTCGCCCTCGAAAACGGCGTCGGCCTGGGCCATGGCCGCGTCGACGTCGCCCAGCTCGATGCGGATCTTGGCCGCCAGGTTGCGGGCCGGGTCACACTCGCCGAAGGGAACATAGTCCGCCTCGTCGTGGATCACCGGCGCGCCGGGTTCCATCGCCTGGCGGGGATCGAGGACGGCGGGCAGCGGTTCGTACACCACGTCGATCAAGCCGATGGCCTCCGCGGCAACCTCGGGGCTCTCCGCCGCCACCACGGCGACCCGGTCGCCCACGTAGCGCACCTTGTCGTCAAGGCTGACCACGTCGAGGGGGCCCGGGATCGGGTGAGACTGGCCGGCGGAAGAAAAGACGACGCGGGGCACGTCCTTGTGCGTCAGCACGGCGTGGACGCCGGGCAGGGCACGGGCCCGGCTGGCGTCGATAGACTTGACGCGGGCGTGGGCCACCGGGCTGCGCAGGATGCGGGCATAGAGCATCCCCGGCATCTCGACGTCGCTGACAAAGGCGGGCTTGCCCTGCACCAGCTTGAGCGCGTCGACTTTTTGCTCCGGCTTTCCCACCACCTGCAGCCCCTCCGTCTCCGGGGTGACGACCAGGCGGGGAAAGATGACCGTGCGCGGCTGAACGGGGGCGGCCCCGTCGGCAACATCGGGCTGGGGTAGCAGATCGGACGGCAGTCCCCCTTCGAGAGGCGGAACCTCCTCGCCGCGCAGCACCGCCGCCGCCCGCAGCACCGCCTGCACCGGCTTGACGTAGCCGCTCTCGCGGGCGAGGATGCCGCTCAGCGCCTCGCGCACCTGCGCCTCGGTGGGGGCCGGGTTGCGGTCGAGGAGCGCCTTGGCGGCGAGGAGCAGCGCCGGGACGTCGTAGCCACTCTGAATCGCCCCGGTCTCGACAAAAGCCTGCTGCAATGGGTGGAGGGCTGCACTGCCCTTCCAGCCGCGCATCTGCGACCCGCCCAGCCCCTCGACGGTCGTGATCGCTGCGCCGTCGACCTGGGCCGCCAGAGTGATGCAGCTACACCGGGGCTCGCCGTTCACCAGCACCGTGCAAACGCCACAGGTGCCGTCCTCGCAGCCGTGCTTGACGCTGAAATAACCCTCGCGCCGCAGCAGCCGCAGCAGCGTATCCCCCGCTTCGACGTCCCATTTCTTGCGCTCTCCGTTGACGAGTAAGGAAATTTTCATTCCAGCAACTCCTTATCCGGCCCAACCTGCGGATTCCAATATACCACAGAGCCCGGCTCTCCACGTACCGGGTATACGAGTATAGCATCTTTGGCCCAAGAGGCAATCCGGCATCGTGTCAGAACAGGCAAGGAATCCGTCCTACTTTGACAGTGGCACATTTCAGTAGATGGCTCTGCCAAGCACGGGGAAAGGGGGGGTTTCGCAGGCGGCTTCGCCGCCTGCGAAACCCCCTTTTTTCCCTTCTCCCACTGCGGTAGAGCATCCAATGTTGAAATGTGCCTTTATCGAGCTACTCGGGCAATTCGTAAATCCGGACTCCACGAAAGTCATAGACCCGGCGCAGCAGGCCGCTGGCCGCCATCGCCTCGAACTTGGCCAGCCCTTCGGTCGGATAAGAGATCTCCTCGTAGGGGCCGACGTAGATGTAGCGGACGTTGTACTGGCGCAAGATCTCGAGCGCGCGGGCGACGTCGGTCGTGCTGTAGCACTCGGCCACCTGGAGGTGCCGCTGCTCCACGGCGGAAGGGCTGCCCGCCATCCGTTGCTGCACCTGGTGCCAGCGCCAGCCGACGACGGCGGGCAGACCGGTATAGACCGAGACCCGGTTGCCCCACAAGTACTCGTAGGGAGCCAGTCCCTCCAGGATGACCGGCGAGCCGGAAATGTTCTCTTGCATCCAGGTGATGGCAGCATAGTCACGACCCATGTCGACCTCGCCCCGCGGGTCGTAGGCGACGGCATATTCCATGTAGGCCATGCCGTCGAGAGTCGGGCCGGTCCAGCCGTGGAAACGGTCCTGCAGCTTGGCCGGAATGGCCAGCGCGGGAAAGAGGGCCGTCGCCGCGACGAGAGCACCCATCGCCACCCACCAGGCCTGCCAGGCCTCGATGGGCCAGCGGCTCATTCGCTCGAGCAGCCAGACCAGCGCCGCCGCAGTGCTGACCGCCAGCAGGATCCAGACCTGGTTGTAGAATTTAAAGACGGTGTTCATGCGGCCAATATCCCCTTCCAGCACGACGACCTCCACCGCCAGGGTCAGGGCCAGCGCGCCGGCGACCATCAACCAGACCAGCCGCCGTTCCACCGGCGCCTCGGGATCGAGGACCAGCGCCAGGGCCAGCACGACCATCGGCGCAGCAACCAACGCCGCCGGCACGAGCAGCGAGAGCGCCAGACCGATCACCAACAGCCCGCCCAGGCCCAGGAGCAGCAGGCGTTGTTTCTCGGCCGGGGTGATAGCACGGCTCGGCGCAGCGGTTTCACCTTCATCCTCTCCTGCCGGCGGCGCCTTGACCTCCGGCAGCGGTTTGAAACGGCGCCAGACCCACCACAGATCGATCGCCAGCAGGGTCAGCAACGGGAACAAGAACTGGCCGTGCAGCACCCAATAGATCTTGAAGGACGTGCGCGGCTCCGTCCATCCATGGAGCGTGGTGTAAGCGGCGACATAGTGCCGGGTGTAGGGAAGGAAAAAGAGCAGCGTCAGCGCCACCAGCACGACGGCGCAGCCAATCACGGCCGGCAGCGGCAATTTCCTCCCCCCGTCGCGGCGGTCGCCGGGCAACGGGCGCGACAGCCAGCCCAGCGCCAATCCCGCCAGCCCCAGCAGCAGGTAGGTGGGATAATCCCAGGTATTGGTCACCCAGAGCGCGCCGATGACCAGGCCGCCGACCGGCAGCGACAACAGGCTGCGCCAGTTCAAGCCCCGCGCCCAGTTCAAGGCCAGGGCGATAGCAAAGATGGTGTACGGCATGGCAAACATGTGCGCGTGCGGATCGCCGTACAGGAAGGTAAAGGCCGGGAACTCGGTGATCGGCCCCACCCCGCTGGCATCGGCCGGGATCACCCGGGTCGGTTCCCAATAGGGCGCCTCCAGCCGCAGCGGCAGCGCCGCTCCGCGCAGGGCCATCCCCAGCCCCTTGACCATCTGCACGAACTGCGCCAGGCCGGGAATTGTGCTCTCGAAGGGGACGTCGCCCGCCAGGAGGCGAAAGCCCTTGACCAGCAGCCGCGCTTCGCCCAGGTTGCCCAGGATGAGGACCAGGAGAATCGCCAGCAGCCCGGCATAGTAGGGGCGCCTCGACGAACCCTCGGCGCGGACCAGGTTAAAGGCCACCGAAAAGGCCGCCCCGCCGGTCAGGGCGTAAAACAAGGCCAGGGTCAGGTTGTAGGCAACAGAGGGGACGATTCCCAACAGCTTGACCAGCGTGCTGACCAACACGAAACCAAAGTAGTAATAGTTGATATAACCGCCGGCAAACCAGGGGTCGTAGGGCGGGAACCAGGTCGACTTGATGACCGCGTTGAGGTAGGCAAAATCCATCGGCTTTTCCCCGCCGACGTACATGTGCCACAGGTCGGGGTTGCGCGAGCGCACCCAGGCCCAGACGACAAAGAGCAGGAAAAAGACCGCCTCGTAGAACACGACCATCTCGCCGCGCTGGCGCAGGAAATCGCGCAGCGCCGGCCACTGGCGCCATGCGGCGAGCCCGCCTCCGATCGCCAGCAGCAGCGTCATCAACAAGATCGTGCCGCGGCTGTTGGGCAAGACGTGCAGGCTGGCAGCCAGCCAGGTGAGATAGGCCACCAGCAGCAGGCCGAACGCCCGCGCCAGGCCGTAACCGCGGTCCGGCAGGCGGGGCAGCGCGGCAAAGAGCAGCGGGAAGGCAAACAGGCCCAGAACGGCCAGCGCCAGGTACCAGGCCAGCGCCGCCAGCACCTCCGAGCGGTTCAACAAGCTGTCCCGGTCGAACATCTCCGCCCAGGTTCCCCCCGCCCGCTGCTCCGCCCAGACCTCGGGTGGGAGCACCGCGTCCCGTTTCTCTACGCCATCCGGCTGAGACGAGCGGCGGCCGGCGTCCCCGGCGCTGACCCAGACGACGTTGCGCAGCAAATCGGGGCCGAGCAGTTCCTCCGCCCGCATGCGCGAATAGTCGTCCCGCTTGCAAAAGATCAGCACGCGGGGGTGGTCATAGACGCTGAACGCCTCCTCGGCCGGCGGCAGGGGGATCGAGATGGAACCGGCCCGGTACTGATAGTCCGCCGCGGGGATGGCGAACGGTTCCTCCGTATCGGGGAACTGGAAGGGGCCGAGGGACATGTAGGACGTGAAATCCGCCACCAGGTCAAAGCCCAACTCGCCGCTGAAGAGGGCCTCGTAATAGGCGATGGTGAGGGGATAGCGGCTCGCCAGGCGGGGGATCGAGGCATAGAGGCGATTGCTGGCGATGATGATATAGTCGGCCTCCTCCAGCCAATTCAGCAACTGCTCGCGCTTCTCAAAAGTGTCGTCGTAATAGAGCTGCATCGTCCCGTCGGAGCTGGTGGAGAGGCCGCGGTACATCCCGCCAAAGGGATCGTGGCCGTCCAGGCGCAACGGCGGTGGCCAGTCCCAGTGCTCGGTCCCCAGCACCGAGGTAAAGAGCTGCACCGGGCCGCCGCTGAGCACCTCGACGACCAGGTAGTAGGTCGCGCCAGGGAGCAGGCGAACCGGCGCCAACGTCACAGCAAAGGGTTGCCCGCGATAGTCCAGCGGCGCGTCGAGCGCCCCCTCCGCCGCGGCCAACACCGTCTCCCCCGCCGCGTCGGAGGCCACGGCGACGCGGATCAGTTCCCTCTCCGGGTCGCCGTTGGGATCGACGACATAGTTGAGCGTCACCCCGTCGAGGTCGGCTTCCTGTTCGACGCGAAACGGCACGATCGCCGGCGTGTTGTCGGGGTGCGTGCTGCCGTGCGAGATGGTGAGTTGGAGTTGGGCCGCTCCCTCCGCCGTGCGCAGGTGGACTGTCGCCGCAGTCGGAACGTTCTCAAAGACCCACCGCGTCGCGGCGATGCGGGGGTGGGAGCGGGTATAGACGGAGGTGAGCGCAAACGCCCAACAGAGCGTGCCGACGAGCACCAGCGCAGCCAGGACGACGCCGAGCCAGCGCCGCAGGGACGGCCAACGGCGGCCGCCCAGGACGCCCCGAGCGGGGCGTTGCGACCACTCCCACAACCGCACCACGAACCAGGCCGCCAGCAGCACAAAGGCGGGATAGACCGGCAGCAGGTAGCGCATCGACTTGACCCACTGGGCGCCCTGGTACACAAAGTAGCCTGTCCCCCACAGCCAGGTCAGGAAAAGCGCGCTGGTCTGGGGAGAGGCGGCGACGGTGCGCCCTTCTCCCCGCCGCCAACGCCGGACCATGCTGATCCCCGCACCGCCCCACCCGGCCCAGGCCGCCAGGCCGAGCGGCAGGCCCAGTCCCCAAACAACCATATTTTTCCAGGGAAAGAGCAGCGGCGTCCGGTCGGCCCACTGGTGGCCGTGGTAGAGATCGACTGCTCCCGAGACCTGGCGGCGAATCTCGGCCATGTTGTTCATCCACTGCTCGTTCAACTGCAGGCCGAAAAAGCCCGGGCCCTGGAAAGCGTAGGGTTGGGCGGCGCGAAAGGCGCTGAAGGCAATCACACCCGCAAGAGCGACCTGGAGAAGAGGTAACAGGGTGACGAGGAGAGATTTCCCCCTGTCTTCCTGGCGACCTGTCCCCTTCTCGCCTTCCCACAGCAAAACCCCCCCCGCCACTGCTACCAGCAATCCCAGCGGCCACAGGCTGATCTTGCAGGCCATGCCGAGGCCCGTGGTCAGGCCCGCCAGGGCAAAGCTGCCCCATCCCCCCGTCTGGGCGGCGCGGAGCGCCAGGTAGAGCGTGGCGGCGGCAAAGAGGTTAGCAAAGGCGTCGACGGTGTAAAAGTGCGACTGCTGGATCGGCATGGCCGCAAGCGCGTACAACGCCGCCGCCAGCAGGCCAACCCAGCGGGAATGGAGCCGCCGCCCGGCGAGAAAGACGAACGCGACCGCGGCCAGGTCAAAGAGCGCCGCCAGCGCCCGGCCGACCATGCGCACCCCGCCGCCGGTGAAAAAGCCCGCCCCGCATTCCGCCAGCGGGCGGCCCAACAAGGCCGGAGACAACCACCGCGCTGGCAAGGTCCACAAATCGAACTGCCCCGCCGCTGCCGCCTGGCATCCCCGGTCCAGCCCTTCGGCCACCGCGCGCGTGACAAAGAGCGGCAGGGTGCCATAGACAAAAAAGCCATGCCCGCGATTGTACGGGTTGAGGGGCGAGTTTGCCGCGTCAAAGTAGATGGCAAGCCGGTCCGGGAGCTGGACCGCCGCCGTCACCTGGCGCAGGAACTCTTCGTCGGGATGGATGTGCTGCCCCTCCCCCCAGCCCAGGCCGACGAAACGGAAGTAGAATCCGCCCAGCAAGATGATGAGCAACAAAAGAGCGATTTCCAAGCGGCCCAGTTTTTTCACTGCGACCTCCGCGGCGGAATTTCGTACAGGGCAAACAACAGCCGGTCGTCGACCTGGGAGTGATACAACTCTGCTGTTCCGCCAGGAACGGCGGCCTGGATCAAATCCAGGTCGGCGATCCTGTCCCCCAGGACGACGAACAGGGCTCCCTGGGAAAGGTCGACGGCGTCAAGGCCGTCCGCGGGAGCAAAATCCTGCCCGCTGGCGTCGCGCAGCCGGAAAGCGAGCGCCCCAAAGTCCCAGTAGAGGGCCGGCGCGCCGTCGAAATAGACCGGCGGGAGCTGCGGCCGCCGTTCGAGAGAATCGCACAACACGTCGGCAACCTCGGCATTGGGATTGCCATAGACCCGCTGCGGGGTATAGACGCCAAAGTAAAAGACCAGATTGGCGACAATCACTACGACCAGGAGCAGGGCCACGACAAGCGCCTCGTAGGGCCATCCCGCCTGCGGCGGGGAGGGCGCATCGTCGCGGCGAATGAGCAGGCGGCTGACGTGCGCCGCCATTTCCACCATGCCCCAGGCAGCCAGGATCACCACGACCGACAACCCCCCCACCCCCCGCTGGCTGGACGGCGGGTTCTCGGTCAGGGCCCAGCCCAAGATGACAAAGGCCAGGAACCACAGCAAGAGCAGCCCCGCGGCGGGTCGGCGCAGGCGGCGCACAGCCGTCGTCAGCCCCAGCACGAAAAAGACGCCCGAGACCGGGTCGAGATAGGGCACGCCGGGATAGTACCAGAACGTCGGGTCCGGCGTGACGTTGTAGGCCGAGATCGACTTCCAGAACTGCTCCAGCAGCAGCGCCAGGCGACTGCGCCCGGTAGCCTGCACCGCCATCTCCAGCCAGCCGGAGGCAAAGATGCTGACCTGGTTGTAGCGCGAGAGCAGGCTTTCGGGGCACTTGAGGTAATGGAAGAACAGCGGGGCAGCCGCCAACAGCGCCCCCACGGCCAGAAAGGCCAGGCCGGGCGCGTTGCGGGCCAAAAAACGGGGCTCGGCCAACGCCCGCCACACCAGGTAGCCGGCAACGACGACGAGCGCCAGGCGGGCGCCGAAATAGGCGTACCACGACAGCCCCAGCACGACCCCTGCCAGGCCAAACCAGAGCCGGGAGGCCGGCCTTTTTTTCTCGAGCGCCTGCAGCAGGCAAAAGAGCGCCGCGGCGGTGAAAAAGCCGTCCGCGACCTGGTTGGAGGCGAGGCGGCTAAAGTGAATCGCATAGTGGGAGAAGGCGACCAGCAGCCCCGCCGCCCACCCCACCCAGCGGCCGGCCAGTTCTCGCGCGACGAGAAAGACGAACAAAACGGTCACGACGCCTGCCAGGGCAGAGAGGAAACGGGCGCCGGCGACGGTCGCGCCAAGCAAGCGCATGACCAGTCCGTAGGCAAAGAAGGACATGGTCGGCACGCTGTACCAGCCGGTGGAGAACGGGTTCCCCAGCGGCGGTTCCAGCAGTTCAAATGCCGCCAGCGCCTGGGTGCCCTCGTCGCCGCCAAAGTTGCCCGGCACGCGCTCCAGGGCGACCGCCCGGGCCGCCAGAGCCGCGGCCAACAAGAGCACCACCCCCAACAGCTCCCACTGCCGGCGCCCGCTCCAGGCCTGCAGGCGCCGAAGCGCGTCGCCGGGAAGCGGCGGCGCCAGCGAAAGCAAGAAGCAGAGCAGCCCGCACAGCCAGCACGTCAGGTGCGGCCAAAAGCTCCTCTCCTGAGTCGCGCGCGCCGCCGCCAGCCCCACGCCGAGGCAGAGCAGGATCGAAGCCCCCAAGAGCGCCGCACGCCGTGGATGGTCAAAGACCAACTGCAACGCCCGGAAGGGGCGCGGCAAGCGCCGCACCCGGCCCTCCAGGCAGCCCAGCGCTGCGACCCAACAGAGCGCGCCCAGGACGTAAAAGATCACCCCGTCCCAGACGTACCGCTCCCACAGGGCAAAATAGGCCTGGCCCAGAACGACCAGCGCCAGGCCGCTGAGCAGAAACAGCAGTGCGATCCGCCGATTACGCTCGTCCATTCCCCTTCTCGGCGACAAAAAAGAGGCAGGTGTCCTCATTCGAGCGCGGCTGCTCGTAAAAGGGACGCAGCAGCCGTTCCGTCAGCCAGAGATTGGCGCGGGAGGGCCAGAGAACCCACCGCCCTGTCAGCCGCCTGGCGACCAGGGAAGGCAGGCCCAGGTAATGGCCCCACTCCAGGGCCGCCAGCGCCCGCGGGGAAAAATAAGACCACCAGCGCACCCGGCGCAGCCCCGCCCGTTCCAACAACGCCTGCCAGGCTTCGGGTGCGTGGTAATGGCAGTGCCGGGCGACGCGGTCGAAAAAGGCGCGGTAGGCGTCGCCCAGCGCGCGCAGCCCCAGCCGGTCGAACGCCCGCCCCACCGACAACGAGGGCGAAAAGCGGGGGCCGGGGACGCAGAAATAGAACGCGCCGCCCCCCGCGCCATCGGGCGCGGGTTCGGACAACACCCGCGCCACTTCGGCCAGCACCGGCTCCAGGTCCGGGATGTGCTCCAGCACCGAGTTGCTGACCACGGTGGCGAAACAGCCGTCGGGAAAGGGCATCCGCCCCCCATCCGCCTGGACGAGCAGCCGGTACGCACCCCGGCGGCGCGCCTCGCGCAGCGAGGCCGCCCACGGGTCCAGCCCAACCTGCGGCGGGCGCGGCAATCCCACCGCCCCGAAATGACCGTCCCCGCAGCCCAGGTCCAACACCGGCTCCCGCAGCGGCAGATCGGCGTAAAAGCGCGCTTCCACCGCACGGAGCAGGGCCCGAAAGGCCGGCAGGTCCCGCAGATGGCGCCAGAGTAGATCGTCGGTCACGGATTCGAGCATCCCCCGAGTGATGGCCTGGCCAACCCGCCGCCCTATCCCACCTGTACCTCTTGCGACTCGGTGACAATATCCCGCTGTCGCAGCGCTTCCCGGGCCTCTTTTTTGCCCCGCCGCTGCAACCAGTACAGGCCGCCCAGGACGACAAAGGGCAGCGCCACCGCCAGCAGCAGGTAGAGGATTGGGTCGAGGCGGGGCGCCGCCGAGAAGCGATCCAGGTTAAAGACGATCAGCGCCACGGCAGTCCAGACGGTGAGAAAGTTGGGAATGGCGTCGCCAGAGCGGAGGAGCTGCAGGCCAATCGCCCGCCGCTTGCTGAAAGGAAAAAAGAGATTGCTGCCCATAAAACCTAGCTGGTCCTCCAGCACGTGACCGGCAAAGCCGAGGCCGACGACCAATCCCATCCACAGGGGCAGGCGAGAGAGCCCGCCCTGGGCGAGCAACTCGACCAGCGCGGCGGTCCCCGCCGCGCCCAGCCCCAGCGCCGCCGCCAGGGTCAGGCTGTGCGACCAGCGCCGGTGCCAGTCGAGGAAATGGACGTGGAGCTGGTCGCCCCGGCGTTCGAACTTGAAGGAGGGGCCGCTAAAGATGTCGATCTTGTTCTCGGCGTCGTAGGTGTGGACCATCGGCACGCCGACCTTGAGCCGCACCTCCTCCGCCCCCTCCGGTTCCGAGCCGGGAAAGGGCACCTGCCCGGTGTTGACGACGGGACCGATGCGCACGGCGATCTCGTTCTCGGCGGGGTCAAAGCGGATCACGTACTGCCGCCACAGGTCGCCGCCCAGGCGGACGGTATGGAGCATCACGTTCTGCGGGTCGTCGGTTTCATAGGCTTTACGCATCGCGCCGACAACCCGTTCGGCGATATCACGGGCCTCCGGTTCGGAGCCCGGATCGATCTCGAGATCGTATTTCTCGAAATAGCGCGCGAATTTGAAATCGAGGGTGTCGGGCAGGATGCCAGCGATTCCCCCCAGCATCGGCAGCACCGAGCCCGCGGCCGCTCCCTGCACGACCTCGGGGAAAAACGTGGCAATGGCGACGCCGCTGATAAAGTGAGTGATGCCCTTCATGAGCCACCTCCAGGCTGTCCATTCTACCCTACCCTGTCGCCGCGCACAAGTCCCGTCTTCAGGGGGTGTTAGCAGCAGGTCGCGCCACAGGCGAGCGTTGACCAGAGTTGCGTCCCACTGTGCGGGACCTTTGGATGCTCTCCCAAGCCTGGAAAGGGGAAGAATGTGGGAAGAAGAGCGGTCGGCGCCGCGACAAGAGACAGGCTCAACGAACGATGCGAAAGCTGTCCATATACGCCTGCATGTCTTCCCACACCTGCAGCGGCTGGCCGCTCTGGGGGACGAAAACCATCTCCACCACGCAGTAGGCGTCGTCAGTCTCGGTAAACAGAAGCCAGCGCTCGCTGGAGATGGTCGTCTCCTGGCCGTTCAGACGGACATTCTCGATCAGCGTCGAGGATTGCAGGGCGATGAATCCGCTGTCTTGGGGGGCCATGAGCTGGTTGACACGGCCGCCGGAGAAGGGGTAGGTGTTCATCAACACGTCCGGCACGCTCTTGAAGAGGTCCAGCTCCTTGTCGTACAGCACGACGATCAACTCGCTGTGATAGGGAATGGTCCACGGTTCGGGGCCGTAGAGCTGCTCAAAGGCCTGGGCGACGTATTCCGGCAGCAGCAACCCGTCGATCCGCGCCTGGCGGTCGATCTGGATCTCGATGGGGTCGCCGTAGCGCAGCCGGTAGACCTGTTGATCGCTCACCGGCCCGGGGGAAACCGTCGCGCCGCTCTCGGCCATGTGCTCCGCCAGCGTCAGCTCCTCCAGGTCGTCCCATCCTGATAGGGCACGATGGATCGCCACCCCGCCGTCGAGGTCGACGAAATACGTCTCGGGGTCGAGGCTGGCCGCCTCCTGGCGGGAGATGAAAATGTCCGCAGTGTCGATGCTGAGCGGCTGGCGCCGGCCGGGCGCGTCGAGGGAAAACTGCTGCAGCTCTCGTTCGACGCTATAGACGGTCACTGCGGCGCTGACAACGGCGCCGGTCAGCCCGCCGCAAACGGTGAGCAAAGTGCCGATCAGACCGATGATGGCGATGCGCAGAGATTTGGCGTCGCCTTTCTCGGCCGCCCCTTCTGTTCCGCGGTCCGTTTTTTTCTCTTTGCTCTCGGCCATTCTCGTCTCCCTCTTCCTTCTCCTGCCACAGGAGAGCAACCCGAGTCGTCACGAGTGCAGACGATACTCTTCCCGGACCTGGTCGGACAGGCATTTCGCCAACATCATCACGCGCTCGGCGGTGGGGACGGAGAGGGTGCCGGTCCCGCAGGCAGGGGTGATCAACGACTTGGGCAGCAGCTCCCGGCGCTGGAACCCCTTGCGCTCGAACATCTGCAGGTCGCGCTCCAGGATCTGCCAGGCCTGGTCGAGGGTGACCGTCTCGGCCACCCCGCCGGTGTTGGGAATCACGCCCCAGGCGAGCATGCCGCCGCGGTCGAGAAAGCGGCGCAGCTCGTCCGGGTAGAGGGCCAGGTTTTCGGCATACTCGTAGGCGTCAAAGGAGAGAATGTCGACCGAGGTCTCTAACAGCAGGCTCCAGTCGGTGTTGGCGCAGCAGTGAACGGCGGTCCAGCCCTGCAGGCCGGCAAGGACCTCTTCCAGGGCGGCGATGACCTCCTGGCGGGAGATGCTGGCGAAAGCGCTGCCAAACATGGAGAGAAACGGTTCGTCGACAAACATGATGGTGCGGGGGCAGATGGTCCGCAACCGTGCTTCCTGCCATTGGGCCTGGCGCAGCGTATTCTTGACGATGACGTCGTACATCCATTCGTCGTACATCGAGGGGCGCAGGTCCTGGTCGGATACCTGCAAGCCAAAGCTGACCGGGCCAAGGACCTGTCCCTTCAGCGCCCAGGCTGTTTCCAGGGGGTCGTGTTGCAAGAGTTCGTACAACCCGGCGGCGTGGGCAGAACTGGGGGCAAATTGGGCCGGATCCTCGGTCAAAAAAGCGGCGTAAAAGGCCTCGGCATGTTCTGTCCAGCCCGCTCCCAGTTCGATCCAGATGCGCTCCTCTCGATCGTCGATGTGGAGGCCGGGCAGGTACTCGCTGAACTGGGCATAGATGCTCTCGCGAAAGGCGCGCCGCGGCAGTTGGGGCCAGAAGGGGATCTCGGGGAACGTCTCCAGGACAAAAGCGAGGGCAGCGGCGGGATCGGCGTGCGGGGTGCTGCCGATCCCCGTGGCGCGGCAATTGGGAAGTCGTGACGTCATGCTTGCTCAGGGGACCAGGTGCGACACGCCGTTGCCGGGCGCGTCGCACCTGGTGGTTGCCGGGCGTTAGTGTTGGACCTTTAGGGGTTAATGGTCCACTCTACCGTACCGCTGATATCGACCCCGTACTCTTCTGCCAGGACGTTGTCGCTGCAGTCTTCGGCTCGCAGGTCGTACGATCCCGGATCGACGTCGAACGTGCGGCGGGAGCCATTGGAGACGGTCTCGGTCATGCCCAGCCAGTCGTCGCCCCACGTGGTGTCGGTGGTGGGGGAGATGTAGACGTAGCAGACAGTGCTGCCCGAGTTGTTGATCATGACCAGTTGGGATCCGGTGGTGCTGCCACCGCCGTTACCGCCGTTGCTGTCGCCACCACAGGCCAGGGTAGCGGCCAAAAGTGCGCCCAGCGCGATGAATAGAACCAGTTTTCTCATTTTTCTGCCTCCTTATGTGATGATTCTAGTATACACGTTTCTGGCTGGGAGGCAACCCGCCTTCTGCCAGTGCCCTTCACCGGCGATAGGGCCAGTTGAGTCCCTTCAGCGCCAGCCATCCGATGACCAGGCCAGGGATAACAATAAAGGCAAGTCCGGCAACCTGGGCGACGATTTGGCCTGGATCGCCGAGGAAATCCCCAGCAGGGACGAACCCCGTGACTCCCTGCCCGGCGATGGTGCGGTAAGTTTCTGCGCCGACGCCATTCCACCCCTGGCCCCATTTCCCGTCGGCCAGAGCGACCGCCAGGAGCCCCAGTAGCCCGTTGAGGGCGGTCGTCGCCACAGCCGCCGTTCTGTCGGCCAGGCGCAGGAGGTGGTCGATGAGGTAGATGCTCAGCGGCAGGAGCAGCCCGGCGATACCGCCCACGACCAGGGCAGCCCAAGAGGGAATAAAGGGGGCTGCAGCAGAGACGGCCACCAGCCCGCCGACCGCCCCACGGGCGGCCATCAAGGGGTCGCTCCTCCCCAGCACCAGCCAGCAGTAGGCCAGGCAGGTCAGGGTGGCAGCCGATGTTGCCAGCAGCCCGTTGACGGCGATACGGCCGGGGTCTATTTGCGCCCCCGAGGCGTGGAACGGCGCGCCGAGCGACCAGCCCAGCCAGCCGACCAGGACCAACAGCGCGCCCAGGTTGGCCAGAAGGGGAAAATGGTCGGGCGGCATGCGGGCCGGCTCTGCTTCCGCAGGGGCGGGGGCGCGCCCCAGCGCCAGGAGCCCGCCCAGGGCGAGCGTTCCCCCCAGCAGGTAGACGACGCCGCTCCCGGCGTAATCGACCAAGCCGTGGCCGCGCTCCATCGTCCGGCCGAGGGTCGCCAGCCAGCCGCCGCCCCAGGCCCAGCAGGCAACGAGGGGGAAAAAGAGGGCGGTGGTCAGCAGGCCGACGAGCGCGACCTGCCAGCCCCGCGTCCGGCTGGAGAGGGAGAGCACCGGCAGCAGGCCTGCCGTAGCGACCAAGGGCAGGTAGGTGACAAAGAGGACGCGCGCCGCGGGCGTATCGGCGTCGCCGGCGAGAAAAAAGCCCTCCGTACCGACGAGGCCCCAGTAGAGGTTCTCGTCGATCTGGTCGCCGCGCAGCGAGTCGAGCGCGGCCAATCCCGGCTCGCTCGACACATAGTTCGCCCCGCCCAGGTGGAAGGCAAAGCCAACGGCAAAGTAGCCCAAAGCGGCCAGAGCCAGCGCCAGCAGGCCGCGCGTGGCAGCCTGGCGGGCCTTTTGGGGCTCCATCCCGCCCCATCCCAACAGGAAAAAACCGATGGGGATCAAGTACCCCAACACTAAGGGAAGCCAGGTTTCGGTTGACATTGCCGCTCCCGTCTAGTAGAATAACAGCAACCGCTCGGGCTGTACCCCCCCCTGCTGCTGCTCAGCCAGTCAGCCCCATCTTACCAGATTCTGCGGTTTTCGCCAAGTAGGAGAAAACGTAACTGCTCAGCCGGTCGCCCCTGGATGCTCTCCCAAGTCCGGAAAAGGGGAGGGTGTGGGTGTTGCGGGCGGCTTCGCCGCCCGC